>JASJYH010000100.1 GCA_030123675.1 Anaerolineae bacterium
TAGTGGGTAGGCTGAATAGGAAAGGGACCTGCCCGGGATGAGTAGCAATCCCAACCCGGTCAGAAGCGTGTCGATCCCAAATATGAAAATACTTTTTTCCGGCTTTACTCAGTAATCAGGCCTACCTATCAGGATAAATTGTTTGGTGTTGGTAATTAATATTATAAATTAGGATAAGTATAACCGGATAAAAAGGGTATATTTCTAAATGAAAAAGAACCCAACAACATATTTGTTGGATTCTTTTTTATCAGGTATTGTCAGTAATATTGAAACTATTAAATTTGGGGCTTAGAGGTTTTGGGGAGTGCCTCCCTGCCAAATCTTATTTTGGTCAAGACGACCACATTGCCGATCAAAACGAGGCCAACGCCGGCGAGTTGGGGGGGCGACCAAGTCAGGCCCTCAAAAATCGTTGACAGGGCCAACGCGATGACCGGAAAGAGAACGGTCACATATGCTGCGCGGTCTGGGCCGATACGACCCAAGAGGGTCATGTAGGTGCCAAAGGCGATCACTGAGCCAAACAAGGCCAAGTAGAGCAGCGAGAGGATATAACTAAGCGAGAACTCGAATACGAACGGTGACTGGTTGAACAACGCAAACAGAATCATAAAGGCTGCACCGTACGCCATCCCATAGGCATTGGACTGGATCACCGGCAAGCCATGGCGTTGGTTGCGCGTGGCCAGAATGTTCCCCAGGGAGGCAGTTATCACGCTTATGAGTACAAGGGTGATCCCCAAGCCGATTCCGCCGGATAGGTCAATGGAGCTTAAATCCGGGCCGAAGATGAAAGCCACTCCTAGAATGCCTAGGAGAGAGCCAATCACCACCCGAGCGCGTATGGGTGCTCTCAGAAATAGGGCTCCAAATAAAATATTAGCAATCGGGAAGAATGTAAATAGGAGTGCGACCATCCCGCTGGTAAGATAGATCTCGCCCGTGTAAACAAGATAGTAGGTAATAGAAAAAAGCAAAAATCCTTGGGTTGCCAATAATACATGTTGAGTCAAAGAAAAGCGCATGGGCAATCGGCGGATGGCAGTGAAGATAAAAAGGATCGCAGCTGCCAAAGTATAACGATAAGCGATTGACAGCTCTGGAGAAACGAACCCGAGCTGGAATTTAATTGCGAACCAGGTGGAGCCCCAGATTAATACAGTGATTAGATAATAAAGTGCGTTTTGCATTGGTAAGCTCTTGTATATTGAATCTAGACGGTATTATTATAACCTGCTATAATAAATATGAAGGTTAGAATATATCATAACGTATCTTGCTTGTCAATGAATATCTTGAGGCATTATATAAAGGATAAAACGTGGAAATTAATGCAGCAAGCCCTTGGAGTACCCAAGCAGGCAATTTGGCCTTAAATTTCGCCAACACAGCCGACTGGCATACCAGTCAAAACCCACAAGAACTGCTCAACAGCTACACAGACTTGCTAAACTGGTCTCAAGATTATGACCTCTTGGTTAGGGCAGAAGTCGCTAGATTGCAATCCGATGCGGAGCTGGCTCCTGGCGAGGCGGCCAGGTCGCTTAAACGAGCGATTGCCCTCAGGGAATCTATGTTCGGGGTATTTAGCGCTGTGGCGCATGACAAGCTTCCATCAGAGCATGACTTAGACAGGATTAAAAAGACCCACGCTGAAGCCGTCTCCGCGGCCAGAATAATCCCACAAGAGCTAGGGTTTGGCTGGGAGTGGAGCTTTAAACCCGGCGCATTTGAGCAAATGGTATGGCCGGTTAGCCAAGCAGCGCTGGATTTGTTACTGTCCAAGAAAATATCTCAGGTGGGGCAATGTGCGGACCAGCGTGGTTGCGGATTTTTATTTATCGACACCAGTCGCAACCACAGCCGCAATTGGTGTCGCATGGAAACATGCGGCAACCGCGCAAAGGCCCGCCGACATTACAAACGTATTAAAAATTGAGAATAGAGCAAAATAAAGCGCTTTGGGGTAATTATTTGTGGCGAAAAATTTTCGTGTAGTCATTATAGAGCTAAAGTGTTTGGCTGAAATTAATGAGCTTGAATTTACAAATCAAGGGTATAGGTTATGCAGGTCATGAGCAATTCGCGAAAGGCTTGCTTGTCTTCAATGACAACCTTGGAGAGGGCGACATACTCACGTTTGATCGGTCCCTTGGGAAAAAATCGAAACTCGCCAGCCAAGCCATCCTTGATCAGACCAAACCTTAATCCCTCGGGCAGCTTCAATGCCAAGCCGGTAGGGCTAAGGGAAGCGCATATTTTCCCATTGGCGTAAAGGGCCGCTCCACTGAAAAAATGCTTGCACTCTAAACTCAATTTAGAAATCTTCAGGGGATCAAGATCAGCAACAATTTTTAATAATCGTTCGAGATAAGGTTCAGCCATTATTTTATCTACCAATATTGAAATGGGTTAGCCTGTTCTATTTCGCCAATGACTCTATTGGCTCAAGCACCACGACGGGGATCATGCGTTGGGTCATATTTTGGTAATCGGCGTAACTGGATTCATTGGTGACAATATCCGTCCACAGTTTTTCGCGTTCACTCCCTTCAGCTTCACGGGCTAACATCTGGACAGGTTGTGCGCCAATCTGAACGGTTACCTCGGGCTGGGCTTTTAGATTTAGATACCAGGCAGGATGTCGGTCATGGCCGGCGTTGGAGCCGATGATAACGTGCCCATTTTGGTAGGGATAATAATAGATTGTGATATTTCTGGGCTGGCCCGATTTATGCCCAACAGTGGTTAGCATCAGAATTTTGTTGCCAAAAAGATTGGCTCCTAAGCGACCACCACTGATATGGAAGAGCCAGCGGTGAAGACGCCAGAAGAGTTTCAATCCTTGAGACCGTCTTGCAGTTGGCATAATTTCTCCTAAAGACTGTCAGTGGGATGAATAGCTTTCTGTATTGTGGTTATGATTACTTGTCAACAGAGTCATCTTGCGGACCAACCCAGGTAAACGGATTGTATGCGATTTCCCACAAGTGTCCGTCAGGGTCCTTAAAGTAGCCACTGTAGCCCCCCCAAAACACCCTTTGAGGCTGCTTAACAAGCTCCGCACCCGCATCCAGGGCTTGCTGCATTACCTCATCTACCTCTTTTTCTGAGTGGACGTTGTGAGCGATCGCGAAGGCGTTGAATCCTGTTCCTTCGGAACTGATCTGGGCATCTTCTGCTAATGCTTCTCGGCCATACAAGCCCAGCCAGCTGCCATTCAAATTGAAGAAGGCCACCTGCTCCCCCTCACCATGTCTTGGAAATCCCAAGCCCTTTTGATAGAACTCAATCGAGCGTTTGAGATCAGCCACTCCCAAGGTGATCATGCTTATGCGTGGTTTCATAGTATTCATTGTCTTAAATATATTAGTTTACTCTTACCACCTACTCCAGCCAGGATCGTAGGCTATGGGCCGTTGCGGTTTTCGGCTAAGGATACCAATTAACATTCCAAACACAAAGCCTCCGATATGGGCCCAAAAGGCTACTCCGCCCAGTTGGGTAGATCCCAAAGCCAAGGTGCCCTGAAATAGTTGCAACAAGAACCAAAGTCCCAATACGATTATGGCCGGCAGGCGGGTAACATGAAAGTAAAAACCCAGTGGGATTATCGTCACTACCCGTTGTCGTGGAAAAAGTAACAAATATGCGCCTAATGTAGCCGCAATTGCACCGCTGGCACCGACAGTGGGTATGGTGGAGGTCGGGTATAAGAAGATGTGGGTTGCTGAGGCAGCCAGACCACCGGCCAGATAGAAAAACAAATAGCGGGTATGCCCGAGGGCATCTTCGACATTGTCTCCAAAAATCCACAGGTATAACAAATTTCCTAAAAGATGCGCCCAGCCGGCGTGCATAAACATACTGGTAAGAATGGCTTGAAAATCGCCGGGGTCAAGCCCAATGGTTACATTGAGGGGAATCAAAGCCAAATTGAATAAAACTTGCTCGCTACCAGGGCCTAAACTGAGTTGCCATAGAAATACGAGCAGGTTGATCGCAATTAGAAAATAATTGATGAATGGAACTATACGGGTTGGGTTCTCATCACGGATGGGTATCATCTGGATTTCCTCTTATTTTGATTCTAGATGGTAAATAATAATACTAACTAGCTACCAGAATTAATTTTGGACGCTGATTCACGCAGATTTTGAATATTGTTTTGTTTTCTTTTACTCAAACAGCGATCGGCGATTCAATTGTCTGCGTCCTGGTTTTGAAACTGTCAGGGGCTAGATAATAGTATCCGATATATTGATATTAATGTGATAACTGCTCTGGACTGAAACAAGGGGCATAATCTGCGCCTAAGATCAGGCGGTAGTTTACCCGGCTGTTCGCATCCGGAAGTATGGCCAGGTTGGCAGCTGGCAGAGTTAAGATGTCCAGTATATTATTGTTCCTATATTGGTCGGTAGTGGAGTTTAGGTCGATCAATGAGGTGAAAGAGTGGTTACGCCTGTCGGCGGGTATGAGCTGAGTCTCGTAGCCGGCATAATTCAAGCGGGAGGCTGCCAAAGCATCCCAGCCGTCGTAAGGAGTGCCGTTCTGAATCTCAATCAATACAGATTGGCGTTCAACGGCGCGTTGGGAGGGTGCCATAGCTTCCTGTAACATTCGCGACAGGGGGCCTTCGTTGGGCAACAACACATAGGCGCCGCCCGGTGTGATCCAAGAAGTGACCAATGGCGGACGAATGTAATATCCCCGGAAGTTTGCATTCGTTAAGCGGGGCGCATACAGCGCGAGTTGCAGCATTTGGGTCAGGGTGATATCGGTTGTCACGATGCTGGTCAGGTCATTGTAGAGAGCTGGCAGGCGAGCGATAGTGTCGGTATGTAAGATGCGATCATAGATAGCACGCAAGGTCTCTTGTTGACGACGTCCGCGGTCGAAGTCGCTGGATTTGGAGCGCGAGCGTGCGTACCATAAGGCCAGGTCACCGTCCATGTGCAGCACTCCTGGCCCGACGGTATACAACCACCAATTGTCTTCGATCTGGGGATTATAGCTGGGGTCGATCAAACGCCAGTCGGTGTACGGACAGGCGACAGGCACGTCTATGCCGCCCAATGTATCGATTATATGGCGGAAACCATCGAACTCGACCAGTGCGGTGTGGTCGATTTGGATGCCCAGGTTATAAAGGATGGTCTCTTTGAGCAAACCGGCTCCGCCGCCTGGATAGCCGTTATTCTCACCGTGCTGATAGGCTGTGTTGATGCGTTGATTACCCCAACCCGGGATATAGATCCACAAATCACGCGGGATGGAGATCAGTGAAACTTGCCCATCTTTGGGTCGCAGCATGGCGATCAAAAGCGTATCGGTGCGGAAGGAACCGCCGGCTCGCCTGTCTGAGCCGATCAACAGGAAATTTACTGTCTCCTGATCGTCAAGCGGTGCCACAGGGGTCAGTTGCAGGGCTAGGTCTAAGGTGGGTAAGGGCGCTGGACTAGGGAGATCTGCAACGGCTGAGTCTAAAGTGGCAGTTACCAGAATGGTGGGAATATTTGTGGGTGTGGGTTGGATCGTGCCAGTGGGTGTGGGGAAAACTGGTTGGAAAGGCGTTGGGGTTGGCTCTAAGGCGGGCTGGAAAGGAGTAAATGTTGGGCTGGGGTTAGGATTTGCTGTGACGAAAGTAAAGGGTAAGGAGTGGCTCGCTGGCGCAGGTCCACAAGATGTGCTGAACGCTATTAATACAAACAATCCAATTTTTATCGAATATTGTCGCCAGGACGATTTCATGGATTCAAGCCCCGCTGATTGGCTCACAAAATTAAGGGTTGGCGGTAGCAGTTTCCGTCGGCGAGGGAGTCGCTGTAAAGGAGGCTGTCGTCGTGGCGGTCCCTGTGTTTGTTGCGGTTTGGGTCAGGGTTGGAAAAATGATAGATATGGGGGTGTAGGTGGGAGTTCCAGTTGTCAAGGGAGTGAGTGTGATTCCTACATTTGGAACCCATAGGGATTGGCCCGTCTTGAGATTGGTTTGATTGGAACGTATGCAGTTGGCATTTTGCAATTGGGCAATGCTGATTCCGAAGGCTTTAGCGAGGCTGAACATGGTATCTCCCGCTTTGACAATATAGAGCACCCAGCCTCCCGGACGACCACAAGGCAGGAAAGTATTGGTAGGATTCGGACCACCCTGATCTGTGCCGGTCGCGGTGAGGAAATCGAATGTGCTACTAGCCTGTGGAGTTAGGGTACCAAAATCGAGAAACAATGAGGTAGGCGTATCAAAAAGAGTGGGAATTAATAACGTATTAGTCGGGATAGATTTTTCGGTAGGCGTCCTTTCGGCCATTGCCAGTGATATGACACCCAGCACAAGTGCAATGGAAAATATCGCTAAAAGCAAACTGCCTGATATTTGGCGTAAGGTACCCATTTAAGCTTTTGCTGAAATTGGTAATAGAACACTGAAGGAGGCACCTTTATCAGTTTCGCTTTCCACCCAGATGCGGCCTTCTTGGGCCTCAGTAAGCGATTTGGCGATAGATAGACCTACTCCGGTATCACCAACGCCCTGAATGAGAACATTGTCCGCTTTGTATAAGCGATTAAAAACGCGTGGGATATCCTCAGCGGAGATACCCCCACCAGTATCTGTCACCCGCAACATGACATAGTCTTTTCCGTTTTCGCTTTGGGTAGCTACCTTAAGTGTGATCTTGCCTTCTGGAGGTGAGGCCGCGCCAGCGTTTTGCAGCAAATGGATCAAAATTTGCTGCAGGGCTTCAGGGTCAGCGTAAATGGACTGGAGTTTCTTGGGCAGATCGAGATGTATAGAGATTCCTTTCTCTCGAATCTGACCGCTGGTATATGACATGGCATTGTCAATGATCGTGTTCAAATCTGCGCTTTCGGGTTTGAGGGATGTCAGCCCGGTTTCAAGGTTCGTGACTTGGATCATATCATCTACCAAGGTACCAATTCGTTCAGAGGAGGCCTTAATCCGATCAATGAATTTGCGTTGTAAGGAGCCAAGAATGCCGATCGTTTCTCCCAGTAATAAATCGGCGTAACCAATCACCGATGAAAGTGGTTGACGCAAATCTTGGGCGATTGAAGCAATCACCTCGGTTTGTTCGGTGTTGTCGACGTTCTTCTGTCCATTTCCACTTTGAGCCAGCTTTGTTTTTGAATCAGTTAATTCGTTTTGCAAATTGGCCACTTGGCTGAGGGCGGTGTTTAATTTAGTTTTAATACTTTTCGCTTCATCATTAAAACCCCCCGTTTGAATTTTTGTAAATGCCTTCGCAATTTCCTTTTCCAAATTGGCTACCTGCCCTTTAGCAGCCTTTAATTCAGCTCGAATTGCCTCGGTATCTCCATCGGTGAGACCTATTTTTTCTTCATTTCTTGCCTGTAAAGTTTTATTTTGGGTCTGTAATTCATTAATTTGTATTTTGTTCTCTTGCTGGACAGCCATAAGTGATGCAATGGTTTCTTGCTGATCAGCGCCTTTGACAGAATCATTCTTGGCGAGCTCAAGTAGTTTCTGTAAATCCTCAATCTTAGCTTGGTTCTCCTGTTGCATGGACAGGTAGGATGCGATTTGTTGTTCTTGCTTTGAATCCTTTAAGGGTGTATTTTTGGCTTGTGTAAGTTGTTGCTGGAGATCTTCTATCTGATTTTGGCTCTCCTGTTGCATGGCCAAAAAAGATTGGATCTGTTTTTCCTGATCAGGGTCTTTACCTATATCCTTTTTGGCATCCCTAATTTGACTCTGTAGCGCTTTGTTTTGGTCAAGCAGTTCATTTATTTTATCGCGCGATTGGTTAATCAGAGCTTCATTTTTTTGATGATTCTGCTCGATCGCCTCGTAACGTTCACTGCGGTTGATTATGGGCAGCAGAGCCGGGGAAATGTTCGTCAAGAAGGCCTGGTCTTCCGCTCTCCAGGCTCGATCAGAATACGGTGATAAAACCAAAATCCCGCCCAACGATTCCTTTTCTGGTGTGATTAAAGGCACGGTCATCATGTGTCCAGGATTGCTCAGGCCGAGTATTTCTGCAATACCTTTGATGTCGGTGGAAGTACTGCTGGCTGGTAAACGCAACGGCTGTCCGCGCTGAATAGCCTTGGCCAGCATGGGAATAACATCCTTGTTGACGCTAAGTCCTTCGAGGGTCTCTTCACGAATTAGATCGTAGCCACTGGCGAATATCATTTGATTGTTGTCGTCGGATAAATATATTAGAAAACAAAGGTCTGCCAGCATGGTTTGACCGATTCCGCGTGTAATTGCCTGGTTGACTTTGGTTGAATCTGTCTCGTCTGCCAGCGCCAATAAGGCGTGGAATGTTTTTTGGTCGGTACTATAGTGGCGGCGTTCCTCAACAGGTGCATCCTGTTCTTGTTTTATGCTGATGAGACCAGCGGATTTTGGAATCGGAAACCGCTGCGGGAGGGTTATGAGAATGGGAAAGGCCGCCATATAGGCCACCCGCAAAATCCCAGGGAAATTTCCTTCAGACAAACCCAAAAACATATGTAGCCCGTGGCCGATAAATACGAGAATTAGAACTGCCACGCCGTTACCCCAATTGTCAGGTTGTCTCATCACCAATAAATTGAAGCCCAGCACAATGATACCAAGGGAAACAGCCTGCCAAACAAATTCCTGCGTGGTTGCATTGTAAACGGTCCCAGAAGATGGATCCGCCCAATCAACCAAACTAAAAACAAAACCTCCGACAATCAAAAGGGAAAATATGATCGTTATTGCATCAATATTTCGGTTGGGTTCAGGGAATGCCCAAAGCCAGATCAGCACGACCAGGCTGATTGTGGTTATAGCCCTGTCGAGCGGAGGCAGGAATACAGAATGGTTGAGAATTTCTTGCCACCCCAATGCGCTGGTTACAAAAAGGATGACTTGCAACACGATCAGGATAATTAACCCAATCAACGTCCGACGGGCCTGCGGGAAGGCGGTTACCCGCCAGTGGAAAAAGGAGGCTTGTAGGGCGCTAGATATGGAAAATACCAATATCAAATGATAGAGAAGATTGCCTGGGGGGTTTGCGAGCAGGTCAAATGCCTGCGTAAAGATGCCCATAGGGAGAGAAATTATACTGCTTCTTGGTTAGAAAAGATGGTTGGAGAGTTGAGTCCACTGCAAAAATTACCATACCACACCGTGAAGTGCGCACGGCACTTTGCAAAGCGTACAAAGTTCACGAAGAAAACATTTAGAATGCGTGTGAAAAATACGAGTATTTGCTCCGAAAGACAAGTTCTCAGATGA
>JASJYH010000101.1 GCA_030123675.1 Anaerolineae bacterium
ATTTATTGAGAAATAAAGGAGCCCTAAGGCCCCCAGACTATCTACATAGCCAAACCCAGTTAGTTCGTAGGTCAAGCTGGCTGCCAACAAAACCACAGACATATATATACAAACCAAGGTGCAGTTCGCATCTGCCAGAATAGGGATTGAATCGAGTTCGTGTCCCACTTTACGTTTGGCTCTTACTAACGCCAGCATAACAACAATCGAAATAATCGAGATAATTAATCCGGGCAGGGTGGTTTCGGGCTTGTGATTAATGACGATATTATAGAGCGCTGTTATCGCTAAGCCGACAGTTAAGATATAAAAACTAGTTCCCGTTGTGCGTAATGCGGATTGTTCAAGCCTGGATTGATGAGTCTCTGGGTTATGGCGAATACGTAGAACCATGGCCAGGATTCCCGCGCCAGATATGGCTTCAATGAAACTATCCACACCGAAACCAAAAAGCGTCAGGGTTTCATCAGTAATACCGAAGGCAATTGCGATTAAGCCCTCCCCCAAATTATATAGAATTGTGAAAATTGCAAGCCAAAGCGCAAAGTTCCAGTAGCGCTCAATATTTGTGAAGTTTGAGGTGACTGCCATAACTCACAAATGAACTTGATACACTTTTTACTTATAAGCCGATAATATAAATGACGCCTAAGGAAAAAGTAATAAGTATTAGTTGCGCTAGCGGATAATGACTGGCTTTATCAAATAATTTAACTGCGTAATTTCCCTCTTTGAATTTAAAGAGTTGAAATCCCGGTTTTAGGAGATAAATATAGCCAATACCCAAAGTTGCCAATATATAAGGCCAACCAAGGTTAGCGCGAGATGCTAATGGCAATAAACCGCTGGCAATAACGGTAATCACAAGCCCAGATAATACAATAAAGCCTGCCTTTTCAACCCCAAAACGAATAGGAATTGTTTTCGCGTTTAGGCGCTTATCTTCAACAGCATCGTTCCAATCTGCTGGTACATTTTGCCCGCCTATTTCCCAAAAGAATACCCATATAAACAGCAAAGCCAACAAATATGGTGATGGGTTAGGATCTACAACAAATACTGCGGCAATTGGACCACTTGATTTGACTACCCCACTGACCAATGTTCTCAGGTAGGTAACCTTGAGTAGAAGACAATAAATGACTTCTAAAACGGCGGCAACAATAAGGATATAAACGATTGTAGGATTAAGTAGATATGAACCAACTAGGGCCAATATAAACCAAGCCCCTATCCACAAAAGGCCTCCTTTAACACTTACCAGGTTCTGGGCTAGCGGATAGCGCTGCTCAGAAGCCTCAACGGAATATCCGGTGTTATTTTTATTGTCAACAAATTTTTCCTTGTCAACATTTCTGCCAACGAAGTCATTCAAAGCATATATGGATGTATATGCTGCAAAGGCTGTAAAAATGGATAATAAAATTATTTCTAATTTTGGAAACCCACCCAACCATAATAACGCGCAAAAGGCCGGCGCGGCCAAATCCAAAACACCGTGAGTGGTTCTTGACAATGCAAAAAATCTTTTCATAGCCTACATTTTATCTATCATTTTATTTTTTAACGAAATGAACCATATAATTAACATCTTCTTTTTCTTGAACCTTAAAAGATTTATTAAATGGATTATAGATTAAACTAGAACTTTTTGAATATTCCAAATCATTATCTTGGCCCCATTGCTTTAATTCTTTAGGGCGAATTAACTTGCTGTAACTATGAGTACCAACAGTTAATAATCGTAAAACATACTCGCCAATAATAATGGCAAACAATAATGATTTAAGATTTCTATTAATTGTAGAAAAAAAAGCATGTCCGTTAGGTTTTAAAGCCTTCGAACAAGCCGCTAAAGTTTTCTTTGGATCTGGAATATGTTCCAATACTTCCATACAAGTAATAACATCATATTCTCCAGCATGCTTTTCAGCTGTTTCCTCAACATCTTCATATCGATAGTCAATATCTAAGCCCTGCTCTTTTGCATGCTGTTTTGCTATTTCAAGGGCTTCCTTGGATAAATCTATTCCTGTTACTAGCGCCCCAGCTTTTGCTAGTGATTCCGTTAAAATACCTCCGCCACAACCAACGTCAAGTATTTTACGACCATTTACAATTGCGTTGTCAGTGATAAATTTCGTCCGTAACGGGTTAATGGTATGAAGCGTTCCCATTGGACCTTTAGGATCCCACCAATTTTTTGCAAGTTTTGAGAATTTGCTTATTTCATCTGTGTCAATATTCACGTATTGGGTCATGTATTTCCATCCAATTTTCAAGTTTATTACACGCATATTGAAGTTCTGTTCGTTGGACATCATTTACAAATATACATTTTCCAATACCATTGGGGAGAGGAATTCTTTGATGCCCGTTTCTGTGGAAAACACGTTCTTTCATCGAATCCCATAAAAGATCAGAACTAATAAAATCGCAATTGATAATAATGCCTAAGTTGGGGATAAGATTGAGTATCCTGTTCAATTCAAACTCTGATAATAAATTCCTTTCTTTGGCTAAGATTGCTGAAATTACAATATCAATAACCACAGCTTCACCATGAAGTAAATTTGAGTTGGGGTAGGTTTCAAGTCCATAACTAAAGGTATGCCCAAAATCCACCTTGCGTTCTAAGTCGTCTTCGAATAAATTTGGTTCCAATTCTTCGATCATGCCCTCAATCGATCGTGCTAACATCGACTCGCTGATTTCATCTTGAAACATGGATTCAATACATGCAAGCCCATGTGTTTCGAGCATTTCAAACAAGACCATGTCCTTAATCACTGCCAATTTTATTATTTCGCAGACACCATTTAGAATATGGCGTTTGGGTAACGTTTTTAAAAATGTCTTATCCAAGAAGACTTTGAGGGGCGGTTCAAATGACCCCAATCGATTTTTGTTGCCATTGAAATTAATGCCTGTTTTTATACCTACTGAAGCATCTACATAGCCCATCAATGTTGTTGGAATTTTAATATGTGGCACTCCGCGACGATAACTGCTGGCAACAAAGCCCACCAAATCAGTTAATACGCCTCCACCTATAGCTATAATAGGCTCATCTCTTCGAATTATAGGGAATAAATCTAATTCATTTAAGATCGAGATATAACTATTGAGTGATTTATTTTCTTCTCCGCCGGGGAAGGTTACAATCTTTGTATCAACATTATGGATAATAAAATAATCCCTAATAATGGTTGAATAATATTTTTCTACATTTGCATCCACAATAATAAACCTGCGGGTATTTTCTCTTTTGCCCAAGGATAATAAAGTTTCATTTTGCGGGTCAAAAAGGTTTGAACAACTAACTATCTCATATTCAAACACCCTTTGATTCGAAATATGCCATTTATTCGTTTCTGTTGTCATAATACTTGTCGCCAACTAGATTTATTTTCTAAGAGTTTCTTCGCAAGATTTTTTGCTAATTCTAAATTATGATTCTCGAAATGACCACACTCTCTAATATTAGCATAGGGCACTTCACTTGCATGTAATATATCATTTAATATGTTTTCATAAAAACTATAAATTCTGACTGCCTCACCTTCGTTAAACAAAGTAAGGTAAAACCCTGTTTGACAACCCATAGGAGCAACAGAAATAAAATTCTTAGGTGCGTATTTTCTAAAACCTGCTAACAAAAAATGTTCAAATGAGTGTAATTCAACCGTTGATAAATAATTTGTATTCGGCTGAGTAACACGTAAATCAATAGCGTAAACTACATCACCGTTGGGCCCTTCTGTGAGAGACCTCAATTTAATATAGGGTGCTTTTACTATTCTATGATCGAGTTCGCCAACCGTATGAGGCTCCCATCCTAATTCTTCAACACTTTTCATATCAACTCCTAATTTGGCGTGACCGTTATACCAGCATAATTGCTTAAGTTTTTAAAACTGTCTTCCAAGGCTTTTTTCCAGGAATCAATATGATGATACAACTCTACGGATGCATACCCTGAAAAGCCACTATCATTTAGGGCCTTAAAACAGGCCTCAAGATCAAGGTTTCCCTCTCCGGGTATCTCATGGAAATGAACTTTGTTGGTAAATGTGTTTGCAACCATCTTGTCCATTAAGCTATCCCCATCTGAATTTTTCGATTCTCTTAAGTAATTAATGATAGGTTTTGCTCTGTCTAACACTTCAAAACTTATTCCTGGAATTGAAATGATGTAGGTGAAAATTTCATTATCGAATTTTGTTGAACCCGCATATAAATTATTGTATTCAACATAAGTTATTTCTTTAGTAATGTTTTCTTTACCTGCTATATTTTCTATCTGTTGCTTTTGTTCATTGGTCAACAACCTATCATAAAAACAGGTTGGGTTATTTTTGTCTAGTAATAGGAAGTTAGAATTTTCCGGGAAATACACCAAATAGCTTGCAAAATTTAGATCGACCTTTAGGTCATCCGAAACCATAACGATTTTTAGGTTATGACCATCATTGGTATCCGAAACGTGTAAAAACCTTGAATAAGGTGTAGCTTTTTCCAATGCAGAAATAACATCATTCTCCGAACAATAAATGTGACATAAATCTAAATGCAATTTAAAGTAAGGTGAATTTATTTCATTAACCAAATCAATTCCTTGATCTAAGGTATCGATAAACATCCCCGGTTCTGGCTCTATCATCAATGTAATACCGTCTTCTTCAGAAACCTCAGCCAAACATTCGCGAATGCTATCAAGCAATAGTTCTTTTGGGTTTATTGAAGGATTTGTAACATGTTCATTTCTTATAAAACCACTACCGAATGTAACCAACGAAACGTTTAGTTCCTTTGCAATTTCGATTCCCCTTTTGACCAAATTTATGCGCCGTTTTCTACCAGCCAAGTCAGGGCACATTAAGGAAGGTTCATGAGGCCAATCGGGCGAGAAAAAATACGAAGCGGTTGCAATGCAAACAGGGTTTACCTTTAATTTTTCAAATTGGCGTTTAATTTTTACAATATCTTCATCGGTAATTTCGAATGGATTAAATTGATCTCGATGAAATGACAGCTCAATTCCCTGATAGCCAGTTTTATCAACCTCATCAATCGCAGTCTGAAGCTCCAATTTTGTTAATCCGAATGTGCTATAGCTTAATTTAATCACTACTCTTACTCCGTAAAATCATCGCATGAATGCATTTATAAGCTATCTGAGCGGTTTAGAGCTAAAAAGAATACCACAAACAATAAACCACGACCGAGCGTTTAAATCTAAATTCTTCAAGAGGTATTTGGTTGAAGACTTTTATCATAATGCTGAAATTATTCTCAACTTATTTCCGAGAAGGTGGAAGTTTCTTACCACAATACCAATCGCTACATTAAAAATGCAATCAACGAAATCAGCCGAATTAATCCAACGGTTTGTGATATTTGTCACTATTATACTATATATTGGTACACTTAATAAAGCAGTTCCCATCCTACGCACCCAATCGATCTAATCAAGATAGAGAGAACCTTATGAAACACATAAAAACAATCCCCAATTACTCTAAAAGTCCTAGTCATTCTAGCCGCCTGTAGATTGTGAATTCTACGTGATGCAAGGCGAAATTTATACAGCCGGCGATTTCGGGGAAGTGGGTCATCAGATCGGAAGTGTCGAAAAGTTACTTGATGAAACACCTGAATACTTCGTTATGAATGGCGCAGTCGGAGCACTGACAGAACAGAAGCCACTCAAAGCAAATGTTGGCGAAACCGTTCGCATTTTCTATGGCGTTGGTGGCCCGAACTACACATCCTCTTTCCATGTAATAGGTGAAATGTTTGACCGGTATTACAATCTAGCCTCTGTCACTTCTCCAATCTTGACTGACGTGCAGACTGTGCTTGTGCCACCTGGTGGTGCAGCTATAGTCGAAATCGAACTTCAAGTGCCAGGTCGCTATATTCTGGTTGACCATGCGCTCTCTCGCCTACAGCGGGGGTTGGCAGGCTTCTTGATGGTCGAAGGAGAAGAGGCCCCCGATATTTACAAAGATACTACTACACCCTGAAGCAGAAGTGTTTCCTTGAGAACTTCTCCCTTTGAATAACACAATTAAACACCCTCGCAAGAGGGTGTTTTTACAAACAATTTATAACTTCTTGATAAATTATAGAAAATAAGAAACATTGTTAAAACAAATTGTAGACTAATATTAATACCAGACCGAAAACCATATGGCCGATCAGCCCACCGACAAAAGCCATCATTCCACCGTTGTTGGTCATCCACACGCCCGGTGCTTTGACCGAGCCACTTTTTATGCCTGCGTGCATCATGGGGATCATACCCATAATCATCCCGGTGATCAACCAATGCACAGCACCAAAGATCAGGCCGGTAACCCAGATCGGATTTCCAACTCCAATACCAGTTGACCAGAGATAAGCATAAAGGAGGGCAAAAATGATACCCAACATTAGGTGCATCATCCAGCCCAAAGTGAGATTCGGTTTGCCAAACATGCTGCCTAGCATCCCTACGATGTCCATTTTTGGCATCCCCATTTTGGGAGCCATGACCATTATCATGCTGAAGACCATTGTCGCAACTACCCCTGCGATTATTGCTGCTAAAATATTCATACGGTATCTCCTTTGATATAAGTATAAGTCATTAGGGTTATAACCCTAATGACGCGAGTCAATGAAAAGTTCTTACAGAGTTTTATCAACCAAATGCCGTAGGGAAAAAGTTGTCCATCATATGAATCATCCTTAAATTACCAAAAGCGATCCCATGTGAGCACCATCCTCCAAATATTAATAAGTTTAACAATAAAAGCTCCAAGATGATTTGTTTCATCTCGGAGCTTCCGTTTTCGACTTTGGGGCGCATATAAAGTTTAGAAGTGTCACCTAAGACTTTTCTTACACAAAAATTTTTGTCTTAACAAATCTGTAAGTTTTACCAACAATTTTGTAAGCCTAAATGTATAGAGCGCGTCATTTGGGCATCATATTCATGCCATCTCAAATTTATGAGATGACCCAAGTTCCCGAAAAAAATCGGGACAAGACACATAAGGAGGTGTCACATGCAACAAATGATTGGGAAGATGGCTCGCATGTATCCAATGTTGATTGCACTAGGATTTATGATCGTGCTGGCCGCATTTTTAATCGGGTACACCAATTCCCAAACCGTAGGGGCCTATTTTGCAGAAAGCAAAGTCGTTCGCGAAACCACTTTGATGACGCAACGGGCCGCTATAGAGAGCGTCGGGTTGTGGTTACCGCCGTTCAAGTTCCTGGGTATCGGCCTGATCCTAGGCGGGATTGTTATGGCACTGCGGATTATCATCGATAATTTGAAAGGTGCCGGGCAAGAGGTGTTGTCCAATCTTCCGGAAGGCAAACGTCCGAGCCCACCCTCGGCTCCCTGGTATGGCAAGCTGATGCCCATGGTCATGATGCTGGGCGAGCTAATCTTCATCGCCGCCCTTGTGGTCGGGTTGCGGCTGGCAGGTATCGCCCGCAGCGTGTTCGCCAGCCCACTTCCAGAGATTGACGCAGCCGGTCCCGGATCCGCTCTCTTGAACGGAATCCAGACCATCCATGCTGTAGAAGGCTGGCTGGTGCCACTCAAGTTTTTTGGGATCGCCACTGAGTTCCTGGCCATCACAATGGGCTTGGCCACTATCATCTACATTCTGAGTGCCCAAACTAAGATGTTGGACAATGTCTTAGGCACTGGCGCGGCTCGGTAGTGAAGAGCTACTGCTATATACGCAGCATACAGTAAAAGGAGTTATTACGATGAAAACAAATGAAAAATCCGTCTGGCAGTTGAGAGTGTTTCCGCTCTTCACCCTGCTTGGTTGGATACTAATCGCCGTTTCTTTCCTGATTGGATTATTTGTCCTGGCCCCAACAGCCTCCAGCTATTTGGGTGGAAATGCCAAAGTGGTTCGTGACGCGGCTGAAGCTGGCTCGCTGTTACTTGGACAACTGGGTACGCTGTCGGCTATCCCTCGCTGGCTCACCCCACTGACTTTCCTCGGCGTGGCCTCGTTTATGGTCGGCATTGCGCTGGAATTTTCCAGCATCCCGGCCTTGCTGAAGAACCGTGGTCAGGTATTGAGTGCCTGCTTCCCGTACCTGGTGCGGAAATAGGTTTGCATAAAAGGAGTAATGAAATGAATAAAAAATCCCCATTTCCATTCAATATGATCGAGAAAATGATGCCAATGTATCCCATGATTGCTTTCATGGCTTGGATGATTGTTTTGATCGCTTTCCTGGTTGGATTGTTGGTACTCAGTCCGGCACAGGCCACTTTCTTCTCAGACGCGAAAGCCGTCCGGGAAGGTGCTGAAGTTGGCAGCGCTTTTGTCCAGGCGAACGTTACCGCACATGTAACCGAGACTTGGGTACCGCAGTTCAAGTTTCTCGGGTTAGGGCTGGGTCTGATGGCCATTACCATGGCGTTGGGCACGATTGCTCTTCGACTGCGCAAAATGGGTATGGTCATCACCGGACACATGCCTGAAAAACTGCGTCCAGAGCTTCCTGCACCGCCCAAGGCCGTGCGAGTCTTTCAACTTAGCACCATGATGGGCCTCATGGTGCTGTTGGCGGCGCTGATTATTGGTATTGTGCTGGCGACCGGCGCGGTTCCGGCTTACTGGAACAACTCGATTGCCAATGCACTCAACTCGGCTGAAGCCGGATCAGTGTTGTTGACCCAATTGGGTCTGGTCGGTAGTTTTGCAAATTGGCTGAACCCGCTGCGGATGGTCGGCATGGCCTTCCTGTTCACGGCCATCACACTGGCGCTGACAGTCATCATCGGAACATTGAAGATGCAAGCTGGTATGCTAGGAAATTTCCTTCAGCAGTCTACCAGCAAATAACATAGCTGCTGACGACATACAAGACCTGCCAAATAGCAGGTCTTGTATTATTTTAACTTCTTCCTAAAGAGATTTCTTGCCTAGGAATTGAATCTCAATCCATAGGCTACCCAGACCTAAATCCTTAGATTCAACTCATTAGGTGGACAAGAAGCAATCAAAAAGCCCACCCTTGCCGTGGAAACCATCAATCCGTACTCTAGTATGTTATGTTAATAGAAACAGGGCACGGCAGATCGTTTCCGTCTAGGTCAATCACAGACCGCCGCGAAGCA
>JASJYH010000102.1 GCA_030123675.1 Anaerolineae bacterium
CTGCGACGTTTGCCATACACTCGTCAAGGGCAGGAAGTGGATCGGCCCATCGCTCCATGGTATTTTTGGTCGCAAGGCGGGGACGATGGAGGGGTTTGTCTATTCTAGGGCGTTGCGCGAATCCGGTATCGTCTGGAACGCAAAGGCAATTGATCGGTTGATCCAGAATCCCCGCGCCTACGTTCCTGGGACCCGCATGTTTCACAAGGGTCTTCCCGGCCCCCAGCACGCCCAGATCCGCAGAGACATTATTGCCTTCCTGAAGGCGGCGACCCGCTGATATACGTGTGTAACGATCTTAATATCCACACTAAAATCATTTGCCAATCGATAGGCAAATTCTAATTTATAAGAAACTAAATTTATCGGATAACCAACTATCGGGAAAGATGATTCAGGTTTTTCGTTTAACTACACTGCATAAATATAACTGCAAGTTGTTCTTGATAGCTTCAAGTTATCGCAGATGGCAAACTATTTGATTCGTTGATAATCTGTCCCGCAGCTGAAAAAATCATTCTCTTGTTACCAGAGAGTGTTATTGACTTTAGAATAATTAAACCGGTGTTTACAGATGCAAAGCCAGAATTTCAACATAGCTGCATTCATAACAATTCAGGTATTACAATTAAAGGTGAAATGTTTGATTTATATCAAATACATTCTGATTCATTGGCTATATTTTTGCATAGTATTGTGTTTATGAATGGTCTTGATTCAGATCAAGACGAAAGAGAATCGAAGTATGGCATGTCTTCGTTCCACCAGTTTACGAACTACGAATTAGCTGACACTGGAATTGATTTTGAAATCTACGAAAGATAAATCTGATGGTTATTTGAAATGTAGTTTCACTAGCAGCCGCAGAGATTTCCTGACAGGAACGGCCCGCGCGGCCTGCGGTATGAGCTTGCTTGGCCTGGGACTCGGCCTTTATTCCGAAGTGGGCAAGACCCATCCCGCCAACACTCTGCGCCCACCTGGCGCACGGGCTGACGAGGAGGAGTTTCTCGGTAGATGTGTGCGCTGCGGCCTGTGCGTGCGTGCTTGTCCTTATGATTGTTTACGTCTTGCCGAATTTGGAGAGCCCACCGCAACGGGTACCCCTTATTTCATAGCGGAGGAGTTCCCCTGTTACATGTGTCCGGACATTCCCTGTGTCAAGGCATGTCCTACAGGTGCTCTGGATCCCAAACTTACCGACATCAAGGACGCACGCATGGGTGTGGCGCGGGTCGTGGGTACAGATCGGTGCCTCAATTACTGGTTTAACCACCGCTGCCTGGCCTGTACCACCATCTGTCCGGTGCGGGGCAAGGCGATCACACTGGAAAAGGAAATTTGGGTGAAGTCGGACGGCACGAAACAGCTCCGGTTCATTCCCACCGTTAATGACGAGCATTGTACCGGGTGTGGCATGTGCGAGAAAAATTGTCCGATGGCTCGTTACGGAGGAGGGGCAGCGATCAAGGTCTTGCCCCTTTCGATAGTGAAACGGGAGGATCAACGCTATCATCGCCGCTTTACGCCTGAGGAGCAGAAGGCAATAGAAACGAAAGCGAAGGCGAAAACGCTGTGAAGACAATGTGGCGCAGGGTTGTAGCCGTCAGGGACTTGATGTTTACCAACAAGTGGTTACTGCTTCGCCGTGCTTCGCAGATCACGATTCCTGTACTGTTCCTTCTTGGTCCCTGGTATGGTATCTGGTTCGTCAAAGGCAATCTGGCCTCAAGCCTCATCCTGGACACGGTACCCCTAACCGATCCGTTCATCGTACTGCAATCGTTGGCATCCGGTCATATTCCCGAAACGACCGCTTTGGTGGGGGTGGCTATCGTCATTTTGTTCTATGTGTTTGTTGGCGGGCGCGTCTATTGTTCGTGGCTCTGTCCCATCAACCTCGTCACCGACGCCGCCGAATGGCTGCGCCGACGCATGAACATTTCGACCCAGTGGCATTTTCTGAAACGCAGCATACGGTGGTGGATACTGGTCACGGTCATTGTCATGTCTGCCATTACAGGCACCATCGTCTGGGAGTTCGTCAATCCGATCACGATGCTGAATCGTGGGTTGCTCTACGGAATGGGTGTGACTTGGATACTGATACTGGCGATATTCCTGTTTGATCTTTTCATCGCCCGTCGTGGTTGGTGTGGCTATCTCTGCCCGGTGGGTGTGTTCTATGGATTCCTCGGACGAGTCAGTATCGTGCGCGTGCGCGCGAAAAAACGCCATCTCTGCGATGACTGCGGGGACTGTTTTGTTACATGTCCGGAACCGCATGTGATTACGCCAGCCCTCGACAGGGCGGAGCACGGTGTGGGACCCGTGATCCTGTCGGGAGACTGCACGAACTGCGGGAGGTGTATCGACGTGTGTCATGCCGACGTCTTTGCGGTCAGTAGCCGTTTCCATAATGCTCTACCGCAGATTACCCAAGAGAGTGCACAACAGGTTGCGGATATCCATGCAGGCTCGGAAAACACCATCACTTAAAGCCCCGATGCGGGCTGGAACTGCTACTATCATCCCGTGTTGTCTTTGTCACAGACCTATGGTCTGGCAATGAGCTTTGAGTAATGGAACCACCGGCAGTGTCAGCCAGTTTGGTGATGTAAATCCTGCGCCGCTTCAGTAAGAAAAAGTTACCTCGGTGTAGACATTTGCCTTCACTTCGACGGTCAATTCCTGTTCGCCGAGTCGCCCGTGCCATGATTTAACCGTATAAGTCCCGGGGGGAACGTCGGTGATGGTGAATGCACCGTTCTTATCAACCACGGCGTAGTACGGATTCCGGGCCAGGAAAACCCATGCGTGCATGGTACTGTGGGCGCTACATTCCAATTTCAGGGCCCGGCCACGGCGCAGACTGACTTTTCTCGCGTAGGTTTCAAAATCAGGCAGGCTCACATTGAAGATGGTACGGCGCATTGTCCTGTTGTTCGCGGTAGGAAATAGCTCGAAGGCGCGGACGTTGTGGAGCACCGGGTCGGTGTTGAGCACCTTTATCTCGCCGCCGTTAGCCATGACCTGAAGGTAGGGTGTAAAACGGCAGTTCTTCTGATCAACGACAATTGCCTCAGCTTCTTTCAGGAATGGTTTACCGGCTTCAACTTTATCCAGGTAAACAACGACATCGAGAAGTGCATCCCCGCTGGCGCGTACCCATTCCATGGTGCGGGTTCCGGTGCCGCACGATTCGTGATCCTTCGTGATGGGAATGGTCTCGCTCTCAACAATCGCATTTCCGAGCAATACCTTCCCGGAAATGGCACCATGGCTCTTGATCTCGCGCATCTGGTACTGTGTGGCAGATGCAGTAGTGGCCAAAACAGTGGTGATAATAAGAACTGCTAATCTTTTGCAGACTACGAACATGTTGGTTCTTCTCACATACGAACTTGTAGAACAAGCTGTTGAGCAGCTAAGCATATGACGGAGAAGGATCAGCACTGCTTTAATAGGAGAAAGTCAGGTCGGTGTTACCATCGGCCTCAATCTCGACGGTCAATTCCTGTTCGCCAAGTCGTCCGTGCCATGATTTAACCGTATAAGTCCCGGGGGGAACGTCGGTGATCGTGAATGCACCGTTCTCATCGACTACGGCGAAGTACGGATTCCGGGCCACAAAGACCCAACCATGCATGTATTCATGGGATTCACACTCGAATTTCAATGCATTACCCCGACGCAGCTTGATCTGCTTCGTGATCCCGATAGTTGATTGCGGCTGGGAGAAATTGAAAAGTGTGCGGCGCTTGTCCTTGATTATCCCGTAAATGTGGACGCTGTGCCAGTTGGGATCGGAATTGCGCGCCAATACATCGGCACCATTGGCCATAACCTGAAGGTAGGGTGTAAAACGGCAGTTCTTCTGATCAACCACAATAGACTTCAATTCGTCCGGGAAAGGTTTGCCGGCTTCAACTTTATCCACGTAAACAACGACATCGAGCAGGGCGTCCCCGCTGGCACGCACCCATTCCACGGTGCGGGTTCCGGTGCCGCATGATTCGTGATCCTTCGTGATGGGAAAGGTCTCGCTCTCAACCTTCGCATTTCCGAGCAAAACCTTCCCGGAAATGGTACCACCATCGGTGACTTGGATTTCCTCATACATCCTTGCCGCCTGGACCGCATTAATGGTGAGCAGGGCAATGCCTGTGAGCTTGATAAAGATGATCAGTTTTTTCATGCTAATATCCTACCCGAATGAGCATACGTATAGCTCATTGTCGATTTGAATAATTTTTTATCAACAAATGAGACTGAACAAATATTTTAAGTACAGCCAGAATTGCCGTTATTCAGGTAACTTGATGGTCTGTACAAAGGTGGTTTTAATATGCTTTAGTTTGACTCATTTGTTATTCTATCATCATCCTGATTAGTTTATATAGCATTAGTCTATGGCATTTGCAATGTCATCTGGATGTTGAATGGGCGTTTGGTTTGAGATGCTGCGCAACTTCTTTACAGTGATTTTGAGTTTTTTATCTGGTTATTATCGTTGTATTACAGGTGAATTAACTTTGTTCTGTTTACAAAAGTTCTTATGCAAATCATTATTGGTAGACATACGCTTAAACATAGGGGGAGTTCCCGTAAAATTTATAACATTAACCAATTCTGTATTCTGGTTAGAGTTTAGCCTGATTACCTGGCAAAAATTATTTATTGCCATACTAGTGAAAGCCAGTTCTCTTGAGTAACGATAATATCTAGCCTTTCATGAAAACTTATCCACCCCCCCCTCTGAATTAAAATCATTAATCTGTTTCTGTAAAAACTAGATGGGTGGATCATCTGACCCTCTTGTTGTCTGGTTGCTAGGTCGCCTGATGTGAAACATCAAATAATTATTCTTTTGCTCGCCATTTTTCATAAGCATCAACATAGTTCTCTGATTTATCTGGAGTGTAACGTTATCTATTACAAGAAATCTTTGATGTTTTCATTAAAAGTTTATGCACACGCGAGAATACAGCGTTAAGTTGACAATATTATGGAACCATGTATTTTAAATGTACTTTGAAGTCACCAGGGGTGAATCAATGAGATACATCGGATTTGGCGCATGTCTAATAATGGTGTTCAGTGGTTTGACATTAGCTGTAGCAACCACAGAAGTATCCTCAGCGGAAAGTACAGTGGTAAGTGGTGATTTGGCGAAGGGCAAAGAGGTCTTTAAAGTGTGCGCCACTTGTCATTCGCTGAATGTTGGCGAAACTAAAATCGGTCCAACGCTGCATGGGATATTCGGTCGTAAGTCGGGGTCTGTGGGAGGTTTCCAGTATTCCTCCGCAATGAAGGGCAAGAATATCGTCTGGGATGAAGAGACGCTCGACCAGTACGTCAAGAACCCAACAGTATTTGTACCTGGGGCCCGGATGCTCACAGGTGGTGTTGCTGATGATGAGAAGCGACGCGACCTCATCCTCTACCTCAAGGAGGCAGCCAAGTAGTCGGCTGTTCCATTTTCGTCATGCGGGAAACCTGTGACACCGTCACCGAAAACTGGCACACATATTCCATAAACATATCTGTTATACGTGTTCAATATGTATTGTTACAATAACTTGATATAGATCAAATGCAAAAGGTGTTATTGGCCCTGATGCGTGATATAAGGAGGGGTCAAAGCTACAGGATGTCTCATTTGCTGAAGGGGAGGGGGACATGCACATGCGCAATATGAAAATCACCGTCATCGCCGAGACGGAGTGTGAGAGTGTGCAAATAAAGAAGCAGCTATTAGACTTTTTCGGTTCGAGCATTCAAGTTGAAATCAAAAAACTCGCTACCGTATCGCAGTCGAAGGATCGCGATGTTTCAATGACGGGATCAGGTGTGCACACTACCCGCATAGTTACTGAGCCGCAAGGGCATGAAACCGACTTTATTCCGGTACGGTATAACCTCACCAAAAAAGACTGGCAGACGATCATGAAGGCTGCCAAATCCATGCGCGGCGCCAGGGTTGCGGTCACTGGAAATAATGCTGAGAAAGTTGCAGACACTGTAAGGCGCCTGGATATCCACAGACTTGAGGTGGAACCCGTGTCCGTAAACACTTCCCCCAACTGCAAGTTTGATTTTATCCTGGTCGCAGATCCTTACTCTGAAACGATTACCGCACAGGCAGAGCGCGTTATTAAACTGGGTTCGCTGTTGCTTTCTCCAAGCGTGATTGTTGATATACTACATCGGTACAATCTGTACAATAATGCGGCCAAGGCCAAGATAGCCCACTATATTAAGAAAGTGAAACTTGTCCGCGAAGATTACCTGGATTTACTCGGTATTGAGTACAACAATACTCAACAGGTAGCTCCACCAACACGCATCGAACATGGGCGCAAAAGCAAGCTTTGTTCGAGATCGAAATACACACTTGACGACATACTAGGACAATCTCTTCAATTGAAAAAGGCGAAAGCTATGGTGGAGCAGCTTAAATGTTGTACATCGTCGATTGTTCTCTACGGCGAGACCGGTACCGGTAAAGAATTATTCGCACAGGCAATTCACTCACTATCACCGCGCTGTGGCAGTTGTTTCCTCACCGTGAACTGTGCTTCGATACCTGAAGCACTCGCAGAAAGCGAACTCTTTGGTTACGAAGAAGGGGCATTTACAGGGGCCAAGAAGGGCGGAAAGACAGGTTTGTTCGAGCATGCTCACGGCGGGACGATTTTTCTTGACGAGGTCAGTGACATGCCCATGGATACCCAAGCCCGTCTTCTGCGGGTATTGGAAGACGGTACGTTATTACGCGTTGGAGGCCGGAATCTAATTAATGTTGACGTACGGATTATAACGGCATGCAGCAAGCCTCTGGAAGAATATGTAAAAATTGGGTGCTTTAGGGAAGACTTGTTCTACCGTCTATGTGTTATTCCTATATACATCCCAACTTTACGTGAGCGGATGGAGGACATCCCGTTACTGGTTAAGCACTTCCTTGCTGAAATGGGTGAGACTCGAAAATTGTCTCCGACTGCTTGGGAGCAGCTAAAGTTATATCAATGGCCGGGCAATATTCGAGAGCTTAAACATTGCCTGGAGTACATGAGTATAGTCACTGATAATAAAATGGAACTTGATGTGTTCCCTCCTCACATAAGACAAGACAAATTACCTGGAGTCCTGAGTCATTCCGGAACAGGCGAGTCAATTCAATTTTTCGAACAAGAAATAACAAAAACGGATGGTAGAAGAAGGACAGATAAAATAGAAAAGCAGCGAGAGTCCAGTCAGCTCGTTTCACCGACCAATTCATTATTGGAGGAGGAAAATGTCTTTATTTTGGAAGTCATCGAACGCTTTAATACGCTTGGTCACGGCATTGGGCGCAGATGTTTGGCTAATGAGGCAAGGCGATACGGCATACCCTTGGCGGAGGGGGAAATCAGAACCAGGCTTTCATTCCTAAGAACTATAGGCTATGTCAAATGGGGACTCGGTCGTTCAGGAGTGAAATTGAGTTGGAAAGGAAAACAGGTGTTGATGGAAAATGAAAATGGTTCAATTTATAGCCCCCTAAATTAACGAACACGAGATCCAAAGAGTGACAATAGCAAAAAAAAAGAAATATGCTCACTATCAAAAGCACGAAGAAGATATGGTTTCAGAGACATAGTTGACCATGCTGACATTGGCGTTCCGCGAAATCATAACAGCCTGACAAACACAATTATACTAATTGTCGCGGTTCAGTACATGTGAGACAAATCAGACCACCTCCGTGAGTTTCTGATAGTACGCCATCGGTGTCATTAAATCTAAAGCATCATGTGGTCGATAATGATTCTAAGTCCATTGATAGTGAGATAATTCACGATTCACAGCAGCGACGGTCAAGCTGCCCTGGTAAAAAGGATAGCGCCCGAATCGTTCCTGACGATTCTGGGCATAGACTCCTTCCATGGAGATAACTCATAACGACTGGTGCCGTTGGCACGTTCAACACAGCCATTCCATTTCGGTTTCCTCGGTGGCAGGACGTACAGCTCGATGCCCAAATCCTCGCAGGCTTGCTCAAATTCATCCCTGAATTCACTGCCACCATCCACTTGTATCGATTTAAGCTTAAAAAGGAAGTTGCACTATCAGCCATTTCAAAAAGTGTTTTGCATGGCGACTGGTGGCACGAGAATAAGCTTTCAAAATAATGATGCCGGTCACCGGACAAGCGGCTTTGAACTCTTTGACACCAAAGCCTGCGGGCATGGCCACGCTCATGTGGTCAATTTGTATCAATTCGCCGGGTTCTTTTGGCCTTCATGCCGTACTGTCAGCGTTTTGCATGGTGTTTAAACTGACGTCTCCGCCTGGGTTTGAGTTGCCCATGGTAAAATGACGCCGGTTTGATCCGTCCCACAGTGCTTTCACTAAGCATCATTTGTTGGTCACGGACTAATATCTTCCACAACTTGCGCTTGCCCCATAAAGGATAACGCCTGCGCAAATGCAATACCGCTTGCTCCTGTTGTTTTGTCCATTGCGGTTTGCGGGTGTGTTTAGGGCGGCGACTCTGACTTTCCAGCCCCCAGCCCACCCCTGTTGGCGATAGCGGTTTAACCAACGGTAATACGTTGCTTTTGACCAGGCCTGTTGCTTGCAGGCACAAGCCTGCTCTGAGTCCTTCTGATTTTAGCGTGGCATAGAGTTCAAGCTGTTTCATTCGAGCGATTGCTTGCTCACTGGCGGTATCGGCAATACGCCAACTACGGTATGATTTTATTCGCAGGCTTTTTATCTGCATCGGGTAGTCCTCCTGATTGTGATTTTGGCATCACTGAGGCTACCCGATTTTTAATACTATGAGACCTCAGTATAACTCATAGCTTAAAGAACCTATTATGCAGCAGAGTTAAAATTCCCGACATTTAAGAATTGCGACAAAGGTTTCTTGATTTGTTGGTTGTCTTAGATGTTTTTCAACCATTTTTTTTGTTTTTGTATATTTTGGGCACACTTATCCTGTGAAGTTGGGCTCTGGCA
>JASJYH010000103.1 GCA_030123675.1 Anaerolineae bacterium
CGTTCAACAGCAGGCGCTGAATTTGGGAAAGTTCAAACCCGAATTATTAGTCTGCTCAACAAACGCGGCGTCTTGCGCAGTCGCCAAATAGATACCCACTTCCGGAATGTCGACTGGCGCATGTCTGCGGATTGGTTGTTGAAACGCGGGGTTTTGGCGAAGAAATCTGTGTTGCCAGCCCCGCGGGTGCGCTCAAAATATGTCCGTGTGGCCCAACTGGCCATTCCACTAGAAGAAGCTGAACTGGTTATGTCAGATTTGGGTAAAACCCCAGCCACCCAAAAACGGCGCTCCGCCGCCCTGCGGACTTTGATGCGTGAGCTGGAAGAAATAAATGTATCTTGGGTATATGCAGAGACCAGTTGCAATCTGTCTGATTTGAAATACTTGGCCGAGCGCGGTTTGATCGTGCTGCGGGAAAATGAAATTTGGCGTGACCCGCTTGAGAAGCTAGAAAATGAAGGGGTCCAAGTCAGCGCTCCCCATAAACTGACCAATGCCCAAGAGGCTGCCTGGGCTGCTATCCAAACTGGATTTCGAGAACTTGCATCTGGGAAATCGGTCAAGGCTTATCTTTTACACGGCGTTACCGGCTCTGGGAAAACCGAATTATATATCCGCGCGGCCGAAGAATCTGTGCGGCGCGGAAAACAAGCTATTGTACTCGTCCCAGAAATTGCGCTGACCCCCCAAATTGTGCGCCGTTTCCTGGCCCGTTTTCCCGGTCAGGTGGGACTCATACACTCCAGACTATCTGAAGGCGAACGATACGACACCTGGCGGCGGGCCCGGGCTGGCCTGCTCAAAGTGATTATTGGGCCGCGCAGTGCCATGTTTACGCAGTTACCAAATCTGGGCCTTATCGTGGTCGACGAGTGCCACGATGGATCCTATTATCAATCCGAGCCGCCCTTTTACCATGCAGTAGCTGCCGCACAAAAGTATGCGCGCCTGGCCGGTGCAGTTTGCATTCTTGGTTCGGCTACCCCAGGTGTCGTGCAGCGCTGGGACGCGGATGCTGGAATAAGTATGCGGCTGGAACTACCCACTCGAATTGCATCTGGACAGGAGACAAAGCCGCATCAAAAACTGGAACTGCCGCCTGTTTCCGTTGTGGACATGCGAGAGGAGCTCAAAACCGGTAACCGTGGCATCTTCAGCCGTGACCTGGAGAAGGCCTTGGGTGAAACTCTTGAGCGTGGGGAACAAGCCATCTTATTTCTAAATCGGCGCGGTACCGCAACCTATGTTTTCTGCCGAGAGTGTGGTTTCGTGCTCGAATGCCCACAGTGTGACAATCCCCTTACCTTTCATGTTGAAGAACGTGAACGCTTAGCCTGTCACCATTGTGGGTACACCCGCCAAAAGCCGAAAAAATGCCCTGAATGTGGCGGTACCCAAATCCGGGAATATGGTCTGGGAAGTGAACGGGTAGAATCGGAAGTGGGTAATTTATTTCCAGGTGCGCGGGTCTTGCGTTGGGACTGGGAAACCACCCGTCAAAAAAATGCCCACGAGATCATTTTGAGCCATTTCGCAGCCCACCGAGCCGACGTGTTGGTGGGTACCCAAATGCTGGCCAAGGGCCTGGATCTTCCCATGGTTACCTTGGTCGGGATCGTGTTGGCGGATGTGGGCTTGAATTTGCCGGATCCTTTTTCCACAGAACGCGTTTTCCAAGTGCTGACCCAGGTAGCGGGGCGAGCTGGGCGCAGCGTTCGCGGAGGCCAGGTAATATTGCAAACCTTCCAACCGCAGCACTCTGCTATCCAGGCTGCTTCCAAACATGATTACGCAGGCTTTTATCAAGGAGAGCTAGAGGAAAGACGTACCTTAGGGTATCCTCCCTTTGGACGCTTGGTGCGCTTAGAGTATCGTCACCGGGAAAATGCCCAAGCAGAGACAGAAGCCCTGAAAATGGCCAGCAGGTTGAAGTCCAGGATCGAAGCGGGGCGATATCTTCAAACGACGTTAATTGGTCCGGTGCCTTCCTTTTTTAACAAGTTACGCGGCGTTTATCGCTGGCAAATTGTCCTGCGGGGCCCAAATCCGGTTGAGATATTAAGCGGTCAACGATTTGCAGGCTGGAGAGTTGAAGTTGACCCAACATCTTTGCTATAATCAGATTCAAACCCATAAGGAGAAATGATATGCAGAGCTTTACTCGGGGCTGGTCTTTTTTAACCCAAGCCTGGCAAATGGCTTTAAAGGATAAGGATTTAATCAAACCCTCAATCTACGCGCTCGGGGTTGGAATACTTGTATCCATTCTTGGGATTGGACCAATATTAGGCGCATATTTTCTCTTCGGGCAAACGGGCATAGGCCAGGCCCTCACATTTGGGCTGGGCGGATTGTTGATTTTCGTAAACTTTTCGGTCACATATATTTTTTCTGGCATGACCGCTTACCTGATCTACGGCTACCTATCTGAGGGCGATGGCCGTATGGACAAAGCTTGGGATATCGTAAAGCGAGACTTCTTCGATATCCTGACTTTGGCAGCAGCTTCGACAGTTGTTAACCTGCTCAAAAAAATTGCGAGGAACCGAAATCGACGTGCTGGTAGGGGCATCTTGACCGGCCTAGTTCGATCGGCAACCGGCTTGTTCGAAGTATTATGGACCGAGGCTGCTTTTCTCATTTTGCCTGCGATGGTCATTGACGATTTGAACCTCAAAGATGGCATTAAACGGGTATGGGAAATTACCAAAGCCAACCTGCTGCTAATCGGAATCAGCACAGTTGGGGTGCGATTTGTAACCGGCTTGATCGGTTTTCTGCTGGGTCTGTTTGGGGCAGTGATCGGATTTGGAATAGGGTATGGGATCATTGCTGTCATGGGGACCGGTGTAGCCGGGTTAGTGATAGGTATTGGCCTGGGCGTATTGATATTTATTACCTTTACTTTGATAGCCAGCGTTATCAGTAGCTATACCGGCACTGTGTATCACACTTGCTTGTATATTTGGGCTCGCGAAGCTGAAAAGGCTCAGGCAGCCGGCCAACCTATTCAGGTTGCTGCTCCCGCTCCACTGGCGGCTGTGCTCGGATAATTAATGCAACCCCAAGCTGAACAACCTCGCCGTGAGGTCCTGACCTGGACTGACGTGGATCGATTGATGGACCATCTAGTGCCTCAGTTTCGGCGTGAATTCACTGCCATGGTCATGATCACACGCGGCGGCATCCTGCCAGGCGGCATGCTAGCTGAGGCAATGGATATTACCCATGTGCTCACTGCGGCTGTGGATTTTCCAAGTCAGTCTGAAAAAGGGAAAGATAAATTGATGGCCTGGCCAGATTTTATCCAGTTCCCAAAAGATGATTTGATGGTTGGTCGCCCCACCTTAATTGTGGATGATGTCTGGGGTTCCGGCCGCACGATTACTGCCGTGAAAAACCGGGTCTCTTCTGCCGGTGGCTTCCCGGAAACATGCGTGTTACATTACAACCCCTATCGCAACCTGTTTGGAAAAGTTCGCCCAGATTATTATGCTGCCATCACCGATGCCTATATCATTTACCCATGGGAGGTCGATCGGGGTACCGACAAGGTGATCCTGGGCACATACGAACCCTAAAAACAATTTTTGAATTTCTACTATTGACATTCACATTATTTGGTTATGTCATGCTGAACGGAGTGGCACTTGCACCTGCGCTGCAAGTGCAGGTGAGCATCTCATTCTTGTAAATTGAGACTCTTCGCTCCACTCAGAGTGACATACCCTGTACCAACTATTGTAAACATCAATAATGTGACGAATTCTTCGAATAAGTGCGTCCCTTCCAACGGACCCCTTTTCCAGAAAGCACATTCCAAGCAGAAGTTAGCATCATTGCAGCAAAAACACCTGCGCCCAGCGGCGTTGTTAATGCATACCAAGCTGGGACATCCATCGCACGAGCTGCCAAACCTCGCCAATATACTAAATAAATTGATATTAAAAGCCCCTCAATAAGGAGCACGCTTCCATCAAGGCCTCGGCCTGCTTCCAATAAAAAAATACCCCAGATCACCCAGGCCGGCAACAGCAATGCTGCTGCGAGAGCCACAAATACCCCAAATAGACCTAATAACAACAGCCCTTTATCATCCCGAAGGCCAAGGTAGATATTCTTCGTCCAGCCCTCCCAAATCTCTCCAAAGTCCATATACATGCGGGTTGAGGCAACTTTGTGCCCATCCGCTATTACCAGCCGGTACCCGGAACCCTTCACCAGCAGCGCTAGATCTTTATCCTCAACAATCGAACCTTTGATAGCGGTATGACCACCAATAGCCCCGTAGACCCTGCGATTGATAAAGATAAATTGTCCATTGGCAATCGCATCTTTGCGCTGGGGGTCATTAACTTTGCGCGGGGAAAAACCGACCGAGAGGGCTGTCATGACCAGGGGCAGCAACGCCCGCTCCCAAAACGTCAACATAATTTGCTTGGTTAATATTGTGAACAGGTCAGCTTTGGTCTCAAGCGCCTTGGCATATACCCCAGACAGTGCCTCTGGGTTGACAAAGGTGTCCGCATCTACGAAACACAACCACTCACCTCGGGCCGCTGAGGCAGCCTGGGTCAAAGCGTAGGTCTTGCCCGCCCAGCCCGATGGCAATGCCGACCCCTTGATTACTTTTAATGAAACCTTGCGATGGGTGGCAACTTTGGCAAGGTTATGAAGAATTTCTTCCGTCGCATCTGTCGAACAATCGTCTAATACGATGATCTCAAAATTGGGATAGGTCTGCGCCAGCAAAGCCTGTACACATCGGCGGATATTCCGTTCTTCGTTTCTGGCCGGCACGCAAACCGAAATCAAGGGTGAGTCTTTTTGGGGTCCAACTGGCTCAACCACAACATCCAAATGGTGCTGGCTATGCAACCAGGTGATAATTAGGATTCCTGCAAAAAATAAGATCGAGGAGATAACGATAAAAAGCATGCTGCGATTTTAACCGAATTCCCAGATTCTCAATTAAAAGCTTAAATTCAGGAAATCACAGGTTTGCCATTGTCACAACTAAAGCCGTTGAGGGGTTGGACAAATCTCAGGGAAAAAGCGACCAAAATCGATCCTAGGGAGCGCTCAAGGTTTAATTCTGTGATTTACTGAATGTATTCAAATCGGAAGTCAATAACATCAAAAATCAACAATTTATGAGGGTGAACAGTTGCCGGATATCGATACAGGTCTATTGAAACAATATACAGCACTTTGTTACTAATCTGTAATTTATTTTTAACCCTTATCATATATTAAGAATGATACAATAAAAATCTCCAATAGTGAAAAAAGAGTAATCTTATGAAACGAAAATTTTTCATCCGCTGGACAGGCTTTATCGCTACGCTGCTATTAGTATCTGCTTGTATTCCAGATGGGGTCCGTTTACCCCAAAGCCCGTTGCTGCAAAGATTTACGCCCAAATCAGGCCTAATTGCATATGTTGGCCTGGATGGGAATATCTACACAATCAATCAAGGCGGGGGAGATAAAACGGCTATTACAGATGACGCAACACCCATGGACCCAGAGGGTGGGAATTGGCGTCAATATAATTTCCCAACTTGGGACCCCGAGAGTGGACAATTAGCTTTTACAGAATTATCCGGGATAAGTGCTGGGCAGACATTAGGTGCTATTCACATTAGCGCTCCGAATGGCGAGGACCATGTAGTTGCTTTTGATAGTAATACCCACTTTCCGTTTTACCTATATTGGAAGCCAAATGGGGAGCAGCTCAGTTTTATTAGTGCGAGTTCCGGGAGCAACCCGTTGGCATTACAGATCGTCTCTGCTGATGGAGAGGGGACTGCACAAGTGATAGATACAGGTTCACCCTATTATTGGGCTTGGTCACCGGATTCAGAATATCTCTTTGCGCATGTTGGCAGCACGTTGGAAAATAACCCAAGTCAAGACCACTTGTCTTTTCTGAGAACAACTAATCCTGTGACAGAAACCAGAATAAATTTCGTGCCGAGTGCCTTTAATTCCCCTGATTTCTCTCCAGATGGTGAATTAATATTGCTGGCTGCTGCCAGTGGCACCACAGAGGGTACAGGTCAACTGGTGTTGGCAAATAAAAACGGCGCCCAACAAACAATTCTAACAACATTTGAAGGTAAGATTGCCTTTAATTGGGCCCCAGTCGGAGATTTCATTGCTTATATTGAAGGCATTAATAACCCCGGTTTAACCCGAGGAAAACTTTCATTCATAGATTTAAGCAACCCCAAAGACCCCATCACACTAGAAACTGAGACCGAGGATGTGGTTGCCTTTTTCTGGTCACCCGATGGTGAGGAAGTAGTATATTTTGTACCACACGCAGGCTCTGCTCCTGCTGAGGGCGCAGAAGGAGCAGAAAGTGATTTACCCGCTCAACCCCCCTTCCTCAGCATTCACATAGCGGAAGCAAAAAACGGGAAAATACGAGACCTGGGCACTTTTATCCCAACAGAAGAATTTGTGAGCATCCTCCCATACTTTAACCAATATCAACATTCAGCGACAATATGGTCACCAGATGGGGAAAATATTGTGATTTCTGGGCTCGGGGGTCAGGAGAATGTGCCGATAATTCTTCTTGTGCCTTCATCAGGCAATTTGACTGCTACATTTTTGGTGGAGGGAACTTCTGCGTACTGGTCGTGGAAATAATAAGCAGATTATTACCATAAAGACAAATGCGAAGGGCGCTTTCCTAAAAGAAAGCGCCCTTTTTGTATATCTAATTGTTGATGATCTATTGTTTAATCGTCAGTTTTATTGGAAGTACTTGTACCTTTGTTCTGTTTTGGTTTTGGGGTCGATTTTTTGATAGTAGCCGTTTTTTGAGGCTTCTTGTTTTTATAAGCTAAGCCTTCGGCACTGGTGCCGATATGTTCGAGCACGCTTTCTAAGGATTCTCCTTGGTCTTGAGCGGTCTGGATGTAATTCTTACCGAGCAGCGCCATCACTTCCGTGTTGGTTAGTTCTTTCTTCTCATGCAGTGCTTCTACAATTGCCTCAATCTCGTCTGCCTTCTTAAATAATAACTGCTCAACTTGTTGCTCGAGGTTAAGCCACATTCTCTCAACCCGTTCGTCTTTAAAACGGAGCTCTTTGACGTCCCGATGCAACTCTGAGACTGGTGGGCCAAAATAACCAAGCACTGCAAGTTCACGGAAATTCCGGCGTACATTGTTGTAATCGCTATAGGCGCCAGTCCAGAATTCACCCATAAACACCTTTACAGCAATATGACCGGCCAACGAAACCATAATATCGGCCACAATACGACGAAGCGGCTGTCCATAAATTTCGACTGTGTCGACTGGCATCATATAGCCTAATGCGCCGCTCGACCGGCGTGTAATACTTAAGCGCGAGATACGTTGGTCTGGCATTACATAGTGTTGGATCACGGCGTGGCCAGCTTCGTGATAGGCAATTTGTCGTAATTGGATGGGATCCATTTCCCGGATGGGGTTGGCCATACCTACTAATTGTTCTTGAATCGCCTGATCGATATCATCCTGGATGACTGCATCGCGGCCGGAAAAAATCGCGCGACGCACAGCATCTTTTGTAATCGCCGACATAACTTGAGCGGGCGTAGCACGCGGTGTGTCCGCGACGATAGCATCAACGTCCACTTGATCTGGATCATGTTTGATCTTCGAAAGATAGCCTTTAATAATCTCTTTCCGACCAACGCGATCAGGGCGTTCTACTTTAATTTTGGCGTCAAAGCGACCTGGGCGTAAAAGCGCCGGGTCAAGCACGTCGGGGCGGTTGGTAGAACCCATAAAAAGCACGTGCCAATCGCGTTTTGGATATTCCTTGCCAAAGCGCTTGTAAAGCTTAGCTTTAAACTTTTCCCCCGGGGTTGGGTCACCTATACCGTCCATCTCGTAAAGCAGGCGAGTGAGCGCGCCGTTCATGCCCATGCCACCCATCATCCCGCCGCCGCCCATCATGCCGCCTGCGTTACCGTCTCCCATCACGCCAGAGCGGCTTTGCCCGACGGCATCTAGCTCGTCAATGTAGGCGATACAGGCCCCATGCTCGCGGGCCAGTTTACGTGCCTTGCGGACGAAGCCCATCATCTTCATTGTATCCATCCCCATAAACATACCCCGGAAGCCAGAACCTTCTACTGACATAAAGGCAACCCCCGCTTCGCCGGCCATGGCCTTCGCAAGCAAAGTTTTGCCTGTTCCCGGCGCACCGAATAAAAGCAAACCGTTGATGAACTCGCCGCCCATGCCCACGAACTTATCTCGGTCGCCTAATAAAGAAATCCATTGTTTGACGAGCTTTATGAGCTCCGGCTGGCCCCAGTATTCGGCGAAAGTTACTTGCTTAGGGTCGCCTGGTTTGATAATTACAGAACGTGTACGACCAATGAACCAGAACAGGGCTCCAAATTGAACGACCATGAACAGGATAGCAAACAGCAACTGGCCAACATAACCCCCAATAAGCAAGAAAGCGTTCAGAATAAATGGACTATTAAGGGCCCAGATTGTGAGAGTTAACACTCCAACCGGAACCCAGAACGCGCGCCGCTGAACAAATCGTGCAACTCGCTTTATCAGGCCGCGGTTGCGTCTATATTGTTCTGCAAATTTCCTTCTGGCAGCAGCCAAAGAGTCTTCTCCGGGCTCTGGTGCCACGGGAGTTGTACGGTTTTCCTTTTTCTTTTTCTTGGCCATGGGATTGCCTCCTGTATTCTTATTAACAGGTGCTTACGAGATTATTGAGAGCTCGTAAGCTTTTGGATTATTATATAAGCCTTATCTTATTGCTATCAGGATTAATATGGGCTTTCAATTTGGATTCCTGAAGGCCATAGTGGTTTTTCA
>JASJYH010000104.1 GCA_030123675.1 Anaerolineae bacterium
CACCATTTTTCGGCATATCGAAAATACACAGGAACAGGGTGCTGTCTTTGACCGTAACATCACCCCATGGCAAGGCATGTTTCCATGGCGACGCATCTGTCCCGTAAACAACCTGCGGATAACGCTTGATCCACTCGCCTGCTTTCCTCAGCGTACGTCCTGCCAATTCCGGCACAGTCCCGTCACCCTTCGGCCCGATATTGAGCATGTAGGTTCCGCCGCGGCCCACGCAGGAGACCAGCCGATGCAGAATCTCTTTCGGAGTTTTCCAGTAATTGTCATACCACGCGTATGCCCATGAATCATTCGTTGTATCAACAGTTTCCCAGATACCTTCAACGTTTTCGTGAGGAACCTCCATGTCACCAAGTGTCACATAGTCCCCCAGCCCATAGCCGGCCCGACCTGAAACAAGCGCCTTCGGCTGGTTCTTTCTGACTATTCCAACGAGTTCTTTAACATACTCCTCTGGTATACGGCCCGGGGTATCGAACCAGACAATAGCAATCGGTCCGTACTGCGTAGTAATCTCTTCCACCTGTGCGCGGCACTTATTCTCATAGTAGTACTTGAAACCCACATCCCTGCCGTCGGCGGTCTTCTTCGGCCCGTTGCCACCACCCGGGAATGTCCAGTCTTGGTTGTGAGAATAGTAAAACCCCAAACCCAGCCCATGCTTCTTACATGCCTTCGCCAGTTCTTTCATCGGGTCACGGCCGAATGGAGTAGCATCCACTATGTTGAACTTGCTCACCTTGGAATGATACATCGCAAAACCGTCATGGTGCTTGGCAGTAATGACGATGTACTTCATCCCGGCATCCTTCGCCAGTTTTGCGATCTCATCAGCATCGAACCTGGCTGGGTTGAATTCTTTGGCGATGGCTTTATACTCATCTATCGGAATCCCAGCCATACGGCTGTGCATTATCCATTCGCCGATACCGTAATAGCTCTTGCCCTTATACAGGTTCCCTATATGGGAATAGAGGCCCCAATGGATGAACATGGCGTAATTGCCTTCCTCGAAAAGCTCGCCGCGTTTGGCATCGGCGGCCTTGAGCTTTGCCACCTGCTCGCCCCACATCTTATCCATGTTTTGAGAAAACGCAAAATCGCTCATTCCGAATATCATCAACACTATCAGTAGAATTTTTGTTCTATTCATTATTATCATCCATCCTTTCGCATCTTTGAAAAACAATGGGACGCCGGTTCTGTGGGCAGGGACATCTTCCAAGTCAGCACCTTGTTCGTTAACTTCTTGACAACGTCAGGATTTACTTCCGCCACGTCGGTCGTCTCCGCCCAGTCGGCTTCGATGTCATACAGTTCGGTACGCTTGAGTTCCTGATTTACCATCAATCTCCATTTGCCGCTGCGAATGCCCAGGTGGGGCCAAAGATAAGGCGGCCCGTGGCCACCTCGCCACTCCCAGTAAATGGGCCGAGCACGCTTAAATGACTCCCCTTTGAGTGCTCCTACGATGCTCTCACCGTCCAGCTTGAGACCGTCAGGCAATGGCTGTCCCGCCAGTTCGAGGAACGTGGGGAAGATGTCCACAGCGGTAAGAACTGAAGTTCGATCGACCCTGCCTTCCGGGATCACCCCCGGCCAGCGGGCAATGAAAGGAACGCGAATACCACCGGCAAAAAGTGAGCGTTTCTGGCCTTTGAGCCCGGCCGTCTGCCCGACCGAGTAGTAAGTTCCCAGGCCCCGACCCGTGGAGTTATCATCATGGATTGTGCGCTTGCCGGTCCATTCCGGCCCGTTGTCGGTTGAGAAGATCACTAACGTGTTTTCATCGAGACCAAGCTTCTTTAATGTCATCAGAATGGACCCGACACCGGCATCACCTTCAGCAACGACAGCCGCATAGACTTGCTGTTGCTCGTCGAGATGTTGGAATTGTTCCAGGTACTTCTTCAGCGGATAGTGCGGCGTATGAGTCTCATGCAACCACACATTGATGAAGAAAGGCCGGTCCTTGTGGCGATGGATGAAATCGACTGTTCGGGGACACGTCTCGGCTGTCTTGATCTGCACGCCGGGAACATTGAATGCGCCATATTCATCATACCCGTATTCGGTTGGCAGCGGTGCATCCGGGATGTGGCGGTTAGTAAGATGCCACTTGCCAAAGTGCCCGGTGACGTATCCGGCTTTCTTTAGAAGCCTGGGAAGTAGCGGCAGCTTAGGATCAAGCCAGTCCGGCATACCAGCCTTCATGTGGTGTTCCACTGAAGCAAAATGCTGATGAATACAATGCCGAGCGGGGAACTGTCCCGTCATCACTGCCGTACGGCTGGGCGAGCAGACAGGATTGTTGACGGTGAACTGTTGAAAGTCGATTCCTTCCTTCGCCATCCGGTCAAGATTTGGCGTTTTGCAGAATGTGCTGCCGTGAACTCCCAGATCCCCGTAGCCCCAGTCATCGGCAAAGATGAAGATAATGTTTGGAGGCCTGTCTGCAGCCTCAACAGACTCTCTTGCCGACCTTGACATTGCCCGCACCGCTGATGTGCTGCTGGCGATCAATCCACCGGCCACGCAGTACCTCAAGAAATGACGTCGGTTAATTCGTGACGCTTCACTGGAATAGTCAGACTTTGGTCTCATTTGCTTCCTTCCTATTTTCTCAGAACAATTTCTTCAGCCCTGCGCGACCTTCGAGCTTTAATCTTTCAGTATTGGCGTAAGCACAATGTTGCGGAAACTTGCCGCTCCATGATTGCCTTGCAGATACAAGGGGCCGGGCCTCATCGGATCCGACCATAGTGCTCCGCCGGTACAACCCAGTAACGGTTCATTGTCAATAATCGTTTTCCCATTCAATACCACAGTTACGTGTCGATCAAGCAAGGTAACATCGAAGGCTTGCCATTGCCCCGCCGGTTTCTCCGCGCTCACCGCCGGCGTGATGCGGCTGTATATGGCGCCCATGTTGTGGGGATTGAGGGGTTTTCCGTAAGAATCGAGGACTTGAAGCTCGTAGATGCCGCGAAGGTAGACGCCGCTATTGGATTTCTCCGGCACATTAACCTCAAACTTCAGTTTGAAATCCTCGAATTCGTCTGTTGTCCGTAGATTGCCGTAGGAAATATGCTGTTTGCCTTTGGGCTGTGTCGGTCTGTTGACCAGCACGCCACCCTCCGCGATCCAACCATTGGCGCTTTTGGAATTGGTCAATTCCCAACCATCCAGATTCTTGCCGTTGAAGAGGGTAATGGGCGCGCCGAACTTAACCTTGGACAGGTCGGGCCGCGGCGGCAGGGGTGGAGTGCGCTTACCCGTAAACTCTGCCCGGCCGAATTTACTGCCGTCGGGCCTGGCTTTGACGGTAACGAGTTTCAGATTGTTGCCGGAAAGAGTCGCCGTGATGGTTTCAGTGATTTTTTTGCCCTTATTCGCTCCTCTTCGCTCAACCTGTATGCGCGTGATTACGAGACGCTCGCCTTCAACTTTGATGGAGTTCACCTGTTTCACACTGCCGCCTCCCCAGAGTATGGCGCCGTCTAAGTCTCCTTTTTCCTGAGTGACCCCGAGCCAACCCGGGCCTCCATTGGGCAGGGTCAATGCCCAATTGCCAACATACGGATTCTCGGCGTAGGCCGACAGGCCAACCGCGGCCAACATCAACGCAATCATCATACAAAGTCGGTTCTTCTTCATGCATATGCCCTTTCAGCGGTCATGAAACGATGAACATGTGAATTCGCCCGTGCTCAGCACAGGCAGGTTCAAGTGACATTCATTCAGATGTTCATCTGGAGCGGCCCTTATCTTCTTGATTTCTGCTTCCTTTTTCTTTGATTAGCCTGGTTGGCTCGTGGCTTTAGTTCCCGAGAACTGAGAAACTTGCTGTACTCGTCAAACAAGCTTGTTCCAATTTTGGGAAAATCTCCCAATACATTGTTCTTTTCTGAGATATCATTGTCCAGGTTGTATAATTCTTTTAGCTTAAAGTCTCCATCATCTCTTCCAGTGCTCCAGTTACCGCCAACAATAATTTTCCAGTTCTCTTTGCGATAACTGCCCACAACAGCCATTGGTGGACGCTGATGACTTAAGGTTGGATTTTTTAAAATTGGCAGGAAGCTATAGCTGTCTTTTGCGTTACCAGGGTATTGTTTGGCCAAATCGATATTAAAGTAATCTGCAAGGGTAGCAAAGAAATCGGTTTGATTGATTAGGACCTTTGAAACGGTAGAGGCAGGAACAACCCCAGGCCATCTTACAATGAAAGGCAAACGGTGTCCGCCTTCATAAGGCATTGCCTTACCGCCTGAAAATATCCAATTGGGGCTGTGGTCGGGATAATCTTCTGTAAATTTTGTTTGGGCTCCATTGTCACTGGCAAATATAACAATCGTATTCTCTTCAAGATGTGACTCTTTCAGTGCCTGTACAATCCGACCGACCCAATGGTCAAGCTGAACGACATAATCGCCATATGCTCCCGCTCCGCTCGCACCGACGAATTGCGATTCGGGGACGTGTGGGTTGTGGGGTTCATGCGGGGCATAATATAGAAACAGTTTCTTGTCCTGATTCGACGATCCGTATTCCGTAATGACTCTTACTGCATCGTCACAGAGCACTCTGTTGTGTGTCTTCATGTTTATGGGAAGATCCTCTTTGGAACGCCCCTTGATGCGGGCGTGTTCGATAGAAGAACCTTCTGAGCCATAATAATAATCAAAGCCGCAATCCAATGGGCCACCCTTAAGGGGACCTGAGATTGTTTTGTCGGTTGTTTCAAAACCGAGGTGCCATTTCCCCACCATTTGAGTTATGTATCCCTGCCCTTTAAGAAGATCCGCGATCGTCATTTCGTCTGGATCAATAGCAGGGCCGTATTTGAGCATTGTATTGCGCACCCCGGAACGAACAGAGCTTGTTCCAGTGAGCAAACCATATCTCGATCCTGTGCAAGTTGCGTGAGATGAATGGGCATCCGTAAAACGAAGGCCACTCCTGGCCAACTGGTCGATGTTGGGTGTCGGGATTTGTGATTTCGGATTGGGGACGCCTACATCCCCATAACCCAAATCATCTGCATAAATAAAAACGATATTGGGCTTTTCATTTGAAGCGTTTGCGGGGACCACGAATAAGCCTGCCAACAACAGGATCATGAACAAAGAATATTTAAACGAAAAAAAATATTTAAAACTTGCCGAAAAATCGTGTTTTACGTTCTTTCCCATGCAGTCAACTCGCTTGGCAACTTTCATTCAAGTTTTGTTAGATATAACCAGTAAGTGTAACCGAGTCATATCCTATTTCGTTAACGTGTTATTATTCCCGTTCTTAAGGGAACCTCTAAAAATTGGCGGACAAGTTAATCTTTGGGATTCTGGTCAGCGTCAGCACTGGCGGACTACTTACCGCTCAAAAGCAACTATTAGAGCTACCCTTAATTTAATTTGAAGCGTAACATTTCGCGTTTTTCTTAGCCCACTTTGCATCTATAAGATTCTTGTCCTACTATTTGTGATACAATACCTAATTCACTCATTACTGTTTTAACAATAGATGGAACTTTAGCCTTGATCTCCTCAGAGATACCTATACCACAACTTATATCTTTCGGTTTCACTCCGATTGCAAGAACCTTTTCAGGAGCAGAATCCAGATGTTTGGCCATTGCAAGAGTTTCCGATATGCCACACTGATGCAATGAAAAATAATCGGATTGGCTCTGAATTGAATAACCATCAAAACACATAATAGTTCCAGGTTCCACATCGGCATCTATTGCATCAATGACGATAACTTTTTTACGATCACAGATACAATCTAACAGATCTGCACCTGCGGTACCTCCGTCTAATAATTCAACAAACGGTGGCAGAGATTCTTCCTTTAGAACACTAATAATATGTGGGCCAACTCCTTCGTCACGCAAAAGGATGTTTCCAATACCCAAAACCAGAACCTGCCGTTTCTCTTTCATCGAATCTTTGATTTCCTTTGTATTATCCATGTTAGAGGTCAATCCTGATCGGACTAACACTGCTATCCGGTCTGACCATATGTACCGAACATGCCAGACAAGGATCGAATGAGTGAACCACTCTCAAAACTTCTACAGGATTATTGATGTCTAACACTGGAGTGCCAATCAAAGCCTGTTCAAGTGGCCCAGGTTGCTCCAGACTATCTTTTGGAGAAGTATTCCATGAAGTAGGTGTCACAACTTGGTATGAAGCAATTTTTGAATTATTTATGCTTATCCAATGGCCAAGAGCGCCTCTTGGAGCCTCACATAAACCAATACCCGTTGCCGAGGACGGAATGGAATGCTGTTGATAAACCGGCCCTCCCACCTCGAGTTCATCAAGCCAGGTTGCCATGGCATTAATGACTTTCTCAGTTTCCAAGGCACGCACAACCAGTCTGTCGACAACAGAAACTCCCCCTACATATTCACCGTTTATCTTCATTCTGGCCAATGGGCCGGCCTCATGCACAACATTCTGATAGCGAGGTGCTTTAGTCCATGAATATGCGTTTGCCTTGCCAGGCTGCACCTCGGTAAGACCATTGGCAGGGTTTCTGGCGTCACAGTTTGGTGTATACCAACTATATTTTGTGTCTTCGTTTATAACTGCGGGGTCAACGGTCAAAATATTTCCGTCCGAGTCCATGCGACCACCTTCAAAAAGCTTACTCGATTGCTCGGTATCTTCGAGATCAAAGACGCCATAGGCAATAAGATTGCCGCATCCATGGCCTATTCCATAGTATTCAGGGAAGGCGTTTGCGATAGCCATAACATCAGGTATGAAAAAGTTCTTTGTAAAAGCAAGGATATCTACTAGCAGATTTCTAAATGAATTAATATTCTCGGTGGTGGGTGTCGCAGAACAGCCGCCCGTAATAATGCTTGGGCTGCTGGGCAGTTTTCCTCCGAAAATAGCTCCCATTTGATGGGACTTACGCCTTATATGCAAGGCGCTAATGTAGTGGTTAACAAGTTCAACAGCGATAGGGCCTGTGATCATGTCAGGTGCTGATTGCCTTGGAGTCCATGGAGCTGCATTAAGAATTCCATCAGTGTTTATATAGTCAAGAACTGCCAGATGATAAAAATGCATCACATGTGACTGTATGAAATTCGCACCCAGAACAAGATTTCGCAGCAATCGCGCATTTGCAGGCGGGCTGATACCAAAAGCTTTTTCAAGTGCCTTGCAACTAGCCACGGCATGTGAAATCGGACAGACGCCGCAAATTCGCTGCGTAATATCCGGCGCATCAAGTGGATCTCTGCCTTGAAGCAAAAGCTCGAAACCACGGAACATCGTTCCTGAACTCTTAGCATCAACTACTTGCTGTAAGCCATCTACCGCATCAATGGTGACCTCTATTTTCAGGTGACCTTCTATCCTACTGACTGGATCAATTGTGATCGTAGTTGACATATCTGACTTTCGTATAAATTAAATCGTGACTAGTATTCTGTAAGAACATAACCTTTCTACAAACGATGAAATGGTGTCATTCCATCAGGAAAACCTTGTTCCGTACAGCCGATACACGGTGCCCCCGCCCCAATGCACCAGTTAACGCCCGGTTGCCCTGCATCCGGACTGTTCCATTTTCGTGTACTGCAATCCGCATGAGCCTGCGGCCCCTTACAACCAATATTTAAAAGGCAACCTGGATCACCGGGCTGTTGAGCATAGGGATTTGTCATTGTCACTCGCGGACACACCTGGTGTATTGAATACGGAGGGAAAAACTGCATCGGACGATTCAGTTCATCCAACAGAGGAGGCTGCCCCTGAGTGACCAGATGAAGAATCGTGCCGATAACCCAGTCAGGGTGAATCGGGCAACCCGGGATGTTTATGACAGATTTGGATTTACCAAGGAACTCCAAAGCATCGGTTACGCTTAATGCACCTGTTGGCCCTGGTGAAGCAGCCGGGATTCCACCAAATGCTGCACAGGTTCCCACTGCTATGACATGAGAGGCATGTTCACTAAATAAATTCAGTGCACCAACCATGTCCATTTGACCGGAAAAATGGCAGAAAGCTCCATCGGATCCAACGGGAATTGCCCCTTCAACTACCAGTATATACTGCCTATTTGCAAGAATGGCAAAATCCTGTAAGTTCACTACAGAATCATTATTCAAATCATATCCCAGTTCAGGTCCGGTCTCAAGCCATTCTCCGGAAATCTCACTTATTTCTCTTATGGAGGGTCTGATTATCTCTGTTGCAGAGACAGCAAAGTCTCCAGCACTTGCCATTATCAAATTATGATAATCCAAGCTGATTTTATCCATCAACACAGTGTCAATCGTTCCGTATTCAATACTGTTAAGAAGCGAAACGGAGCAACCGCTGCAACTCTGCCCCTGAAGCCATATGACCGGAGGATCACCGGTTCCGCCAAGCGCCTTGCTAATCTCAAGGATGCCTGACGCTTCCAGGCCAATCGTTCCAGCCGCCAATGTTACGGCTCTAAGAAATTCTCTACGCGACAAATTCATAATTCATACCGCCAATATTAATATGCCAAGGGTCCTGTCAAGCTCATATCACTCATCCATTTGGCCGCAAAAGCTGCCATATCAGATAAATCAATAATGCAGTTCTCATTAACATCATAGATGCTTAGCTCATCAGCAAGCCACGTCGCATCACATGCATCAGCGGCGACCTGAACAACCAAGGTATCATAATCGGGTTGCGCGGCCGCATCGGTTGCGGTAAGCTCAATTGTATAGTCACCGACAATACCGGAATCCGGCGTAAAGTTTGCCGTCGGATTCGCCCAATCAGTGGAAGTCTTGGTCAGCGTAGCAGCACTGCCGGGAGGA
>JASJYH010000105.1 GCA_030123675.1 Anaerolineae bacterium
AATCCGGCGTAAAGTTTGCCGTCGGATTAGCCCAATCAGTGGAAGTCTTGGTCAGCGTAGCAGCACTGCCGGGAGGAGATGTCTTGATCGACCAGACAACATCCGTATCTATGATATCACCTTCACCGCTATCGTCCACGGTGCCTGCCAGTGCCAGTGTTCCATTGTCAAGCCAGGTTACATAACTATAACCGGCATAGGCAATGGGAACGGGATCAGGGATGACTGTATTTGAAACAAGGGCTTTCAGCTGAGTAATGTAGTTTGTATAAATGCCGCGAGGGCTTGTACTATACTTCTTACACAGACTGGCGGCGTATCCCGTCGCAATCCCCATCTGGCCGCAGGTGTTCATCACACGCGGACCGCCCAAGCCAATATGGCTGCAGCTAAAGCATCGCCCGGCCATCATCAAGTTATCAATGTTCCTTGAATAGAGGCATCGAAATGGAACATAGTAACGCGGCACTGCCCGGTACAGGGCCACTGACAGGAAATCCCGCGGATCCCCGACAAGCGCCCTCTGGTAGTGAACATCGATATCACGAATCTCTTCAACAACAGCATCATTGAAAAGTGTCCCACTCAAAGCATCAGATTCTTTATAGATATAATCCCCCATCAAACGCCGCGACTCGCGCTTACCGGATAAATAACCCACCCAGTCCAGTTTACGATAATCATTACTTGAGCTTTGTTTAGCATTGTAGAAAGAGCCATAGATCGCCCGGAGCATATGGTCCCGGATGTCTTCGGCATCGGCGATGGCATGCTTGTCGTTGTCGCTGTATTCCCAGTACCATTCGCCAGCCAGGGCTGAATGTGTTTTGGCAACATCCATGGCCCAGGGAACTGCAGGGAATGTCGATGTGGACGTTTTGGCCGAAGAACCCCACAGAATTGAAGCGCCCATTATCCGATTGTCCGGTGTACTGGGCGACCACAGATCCCCTTGAGCGGCCCATTGTTCGCCAAATTCAGAATAACTCTCGCGGCCATATCTGTAATCGGCCCCGGCCCAGTAACCGATCCAGCCGTCACCGGTGCAGTCGATAAAGATTTCCGAGGAAATACGGATCGCCACGCCGGTTTCCGTTGAAACCGCATCCACGCTGAGGATTTCTGAACCGCTCATCTGCACATCGTAAGCCCGATGTGACCTAAATATTGTAACACCTGCAGCGGCATCCATCACCGCTTCCCGGTTGTTCTGGTCGATAATGGAATTAGCGCTTCCATTGGGATAGCCGGCCGTATCGATCTGCGAGAGAATAGCACTGCCGTCTCCGTGTATGCCAAGGGTGTGGACACGGATTTCACTGCTGGCGTTTCCGCCCAAGAGCGGCCTGTCCTGTATCAAGGCAACCGTTAACCCTTCCTGTTCGGCCGCCAGCGCCGCCCCACAACCGGCAATCCCGCCGCCGACAATGACGACATCAAACTGGCCTCCGTCCGGCGGGGTCGCAGGCAGACCAAGAAGCCCGTTGCGCCACAGGCGATTGACATCCGGGGAGTTTACATCAAAATCAACCGGAACGGCCGAGGTATTGGTATCAAAATAGATCGCGTCACAACGGCCGTCAAAACCCGTCAGGTCGTGCAGCTTGATCTGCACCTGCGTATTGGTAACATTGATCGTGCCACCATCCTGCCAGGTCCAACCGGTGAGGGTACCGAATGTTGTCGGTACGGCTGTGCCATCGATGAGCACCTGGAACCTGCCCGGCGAAGTCCACGCTCCCGGAACCCAGTCTTTCGTGCGAACCCACATCTTATAAGTGCCCGTTGACGGAAAGGTCACTGTTGTCACGGCATCAGCAACCGGTTCGCCCATCCCGTGGGCCAACAGATACGGCGAGCCCATAACCTGCATGAACTGCTGATCGACAACCCAGCCGCCTTTGTCATCGAATCCCTCAGCTTCGACCAGAACGGTACCGGCCTGTCCTGATGCAGCACACAATAGTATGGCTGTAAAAAAAAGAACCGAACACACCAAAACTTTACGATACTGTTCACTCATACGACACTCCACTTTTTTGAAAATGTTTAATAAAACTCAACTCTGCGTTTATAAACTCAAGACAGACAAGGTCCCCGCCCGTAATAATATACCGAGCCGGGACCTTGTTTGTTCTCATCAGTCTTACTGGCAATTGCTGATAGGCAGTAGATTACATCCCATCCACTCAAGTGCAAATGCAGCAAAATCCAACATATCAACGACACAGTCCGGTTCACCTTCAGGTCCGGTCAGATCAAACTGCGGGTACTCAAAGCATACCTTTTCACCGGATGTCGTTGCGTACAGATCGGCGACTTCGTACTCGGTGAGAGCATAGTTGTAAATTCTCACGTCGTCAATCAGACCACTATACAGAGCGGTACTTCCGTCTCCGGTCGCACCAAAGAGCAGCGGTGTTGCGGCATATGCCAACGGCGTCGTTGTTCCGCTGCGGACTTTCACTTCACCATCAACATAGAGACTGACTTCGCCATTCTCGCTGTTGTACTGTAGTGTCATCATGTGCCACTGGTTATCCAGCACGCTACCGTCGGTGAGCGTACCAATCCCTTCAAGTTCACCAAAGGCGGCCCCACCATTAACAGCCATATACCATCCGATTTCACTGGGAGTCGTGACCCGCTGAGCGATCAAGCCACTCGACGCAGCGGTATTGCCGGTCTTCATGAACAGCGAAACCGTCAGGCTCGTCGTTTGATACGCGTCACTGCTGTTTGCAATCGTGACGATATCGCCGTCGGCTTCAAACAGCAACGCGCTGCCGTCAATACCGGCGACATAGTTCGGGTCAGTCATGCTGCCGTCACGCCCATCGGCCAGCTCATTGGTCAAATCGCCGTCCAGCTTCCAATGGCCCATCAGTCGCTTAACCGTCAATGACCCGGCTTCAGAATCTATCGAACCCACGACATTTGTAATCCGGCACCAATAGGGACTTTCATCACTGAGAATCACGCCAGCAAAAGACAGGGTCGGATCGGTACCGACTGGTGTACTCGTATCGCCCTTTTCGCCTTTATACCACTGGTAATTAGCAGTACTTTGCGAACTTACAACAATCGTAATCTCAGCAGGCTTAGTTTCAAAGGCATACGCATCATCGGGCTGCTGGGTAACAACCGGTAATGTCTTGACAGTGTCAAAACTCCAAACATCCCCAACAATATCATCGGCATCCGAAAGAATTATATCGATACACCAGAAATAAGTGCTGTCCGGTAACAGATCCGGCGTCGGATCGTAACTTTCAACACTCGCACCAAGAGGAATTAAGACCGAAGCATTACCTGCAGTAACAGCGGCTTCATTGGGATCAAGATAGAGATTGATACCGGTAATGGAAGGATGCGGATTGGCCGTGTTGTTCGGATCGCGTGCAACTTCCCATGTCAGCACACCAGACTCCGGCACATCAATCTCACCGTTTGCAGGTGAAACATACAGGGCATCCAAAGAAGTTTCCTGGTTGATAATGATATTATCCACACCGAGCCGCTGGGCGGAGGTGCCGTTCCATGAACTGGGGCCGCCCTCAAACTTGACATACAGATTTTTGCCGACCGCGTCAAAAGGCGCCAATGCTGCGATTTGGCCAACAAGGTTCCAACCGGCTGGGATGACATCATCATGATATTCACTGCTGCCGATAACCTCCACCACCGCGCCATTGAGATAGTAGAGCGTCACAAGGATTGAACCGTCGAGTTCATTTGGGACCAAATCCTTGAGATCCACACTCAATGACAACAGGTCGTTCAGTTGAATGGCATAGCCGGTATCTTTGGAAACGACACCGGAGTCGATATCTTCTCTTGGAGCATCGGGACCGCCGCCCCATCCGTAATTTGCCGGATTGCCATATCCGCTGGTGGAAAAAAACCAATTGCTCAGACTTTCATCCCATCCATTGCCGGACCAAGTACCGCCCGCATCGAGATCGTCGTTCATGATCTCGGCAGCCTGACACATCTGCGGAATCAGAAAAATCCCGCAAACAAACAACGTAAACCAGATAGATAATTTATTTTTCATCCCAATACCCCTTTCAAATAATACTATTCAAACAACTTATGGATGGCTGTCCCGTATAATACGACGGGACAGCCCACATGCGTTCATGCTTTACCGTTTGTTTTAGTTGCGGCGACGTTTCAGAGAAAGCAAACCGCCCAGACCCAGCAGACACAATGTAGCCGGTTCCGGGATGACCGTACCATTCAACACAATATCATCAAAGCGGTGAATGATATTTGTGTCATTGGTGTTATCAGTGAGATAGAATCTGAACTCCGTAGAGCCGGTAAGGCCCTGAAATTTCGCGCCTGAGAATTCTGAATCAATGGTCCAGGTCTGAAAGTGAGGAGTGCTTCCGTTGTCTTTAATCGTCGCCCACGACGTGATGTCGCTCACGCTATCAGCAGACGAAAACCCATCAACGCTCGTCAGTAGGTTTGCAGTGAGGAATTTTCCACTGTATGAAGAATTCCTAGTATACCCCTGCAGAAGCGTCAGAGAAGTCAGATTCATTTCATAGCCTGCAGCAACGTCAATGGTGAATGTTAAATAGTCATTGTCAGTGATGGCACCGGCCAGATCGGTAACACCGGTACCACTGCTTCTGGTGTAAAGATGCCCACCGGCGCCTCCCGAGCGGCCCCCATAACCTGCGAGGCCAGCTGACAAACCGATAGCACTCGCCGTGACATTCGCACCCTCCGTGGTCGCAGCAAGGTCGGATCCGAAATTATAGCCCGCAATCACCGCTCCCTGTGAAAGCGAACACACCATACATACTAATACAACAATTACTAACTTCTTCATCATCACTACCTCCTAAAAAAGGTGTTACTAATACGTGGCTTCAACGGTTGAGGCCACTTTCTATTTTACATTAATACTCGTAACCGTTCAGGGTATTCTTGAATTTTGGGCAACACACCCAAGATCAAATACCCATCTCTTAAATCTTCAATTCACTTTATAACACATTAATGGTTGTAATTCAAGGTGAAAATACTTTTTTTCAAGCGGAGGCCCACGTTCGCCCAATAATAGCCATAGTACCCGTTTGATCCTACGGTGCCACCGTCCAATAATGCCGCCGTGCAGACGCTTCGTCAGGCTATCATTGACAGGCGGATTAACCAAGGTAGCCGTTCCTTGATGGGCAGACAGTGGAATGCACGCATCTGGACCGTACTGGCTACCTGCAAAAAGCAGGGCCGATCCAGTTGACAATTCCTTCAAAACGCGTTGTCTGCTCATTATTTTCAAACGTCTACTCCATCTCTAATTCATAAGGCCAACTAAGGGCCTGAACGGTTACAATATTCTTTTACAGATCATTCTCATGCCTGTCTTAGTTGTTGCATACAAGCCTATCACCTCATCCAGTCCGGCCAATCTATCTCACGCGAGAAGCTCCATTTACGATGCCATTTCTGGTCCCACAATTCTTTGCATTTTACTGCCCTTGCAGAAGAATCCATGAAACGGTCATCCTTACTTTAAGTTCTCCATCCATGAGGGCCAGGCCGGTATCTGGGGCTGGTAGTTTCGGTGCCACTTCTGTTTCCAGAGGTCCTTGAGTCCGACCTTGTGCGCTGACCAGTCCATGTAGAGGATATTCACACCTCCGCTGTGCCTGTTGGTACACACACGGTCCATGCCGCTCGCTCCGTCGGCCCAGGCAAAAAGCCCGTCGTACGGCGGCGGATCATCGGCTGCGTGCGGTCGGGCTAACATGAAACCGGCGTCGGCGAGCACGGGGATTGCGGCGGAATTGGGCTGGCCGGTTGTGCGCCACTTGAGTTTGGGATCGAGCCCTGCACCACTGGAAATATCGCTGTCGTTGACCCACCAGTTGATTCCGTAGCTGCCGATCTTGTACAAGGGGTCCTCTAAGAACGTGAGTTGTCCCGGATTCGAAAGAGTCATGTCCCAGGCAATATGCGGCGAGCGCCCTCCCTGGGGCAGGGTGCGGGGGGCCTTGGGACAAAGGCGAATCTTCGGCGTGTCATAGTAGGGCATGGTTGCATAAATCCACGAGTACCGTGCCGTCGCCCAGTCTTCGTCAATGCCGGGCATGAATTTGCCGTTATAGTCGCCCGTATACGATGCGAAAATGATTCCCCACTGGTGCAGGTTCGACCTGCAGATGACTTCTTTGGCCTGTTCTTTGACTTTATTCAGCGCCGGCGTCAGTATTGCCAGCAGAAGCGCGATGATAGCGATCACCACCAGCAACTCTATGAGTGTAAACGCTGATGACACCTTGTTAGATTTCTTTACTGAAGCATGGCTATTCATTTCTGTCCTTACCATTCATCATTTAGAGCTTAACTCCAAAACGGGCTCCGTAAAAAGCACGATATCCATATTGATTCCATCTCCTCCATCTGTGACAACCAGCGTTAAGAAACGATCATTGTCAGTCAGCGGAAGATTAATTTGTTCTAAAGCAGATCCAGATTGCACATGCATTTTCTTAAACCTCTCCTGTCCATCGACAAGAATCCATAAATCCAAATTGGCAGTCCCGAATTCAGTATCTTTTTCAATACCATCTGGAAGACCACACAGTGCATTGAAACCTGATATTGTAATTGAACTGCCAATAAATGAGCGTATCGCAGCCAGATCAAATGTTATGCCTGCATTTGAATGCATAAATATGGCGGGGTTTCTTTCATTGCCATATTGCTTCCCGTCAATAACTGGCAAGCAACTCTTTCCGCCTTTTCCCATTGCATAGTAGATGGTTTCGCCTTGATAATAAATATTGTCTGTAGTCCAGCCATCTGTGTTCGGAAAATCTGCGAACTTCATTCCGCCAGAATTAATTGTTACTTCTCTGTCAATACCGCCATCAGGTATAAAAACGGAATCGATGAAGGGACTGGTGTTTACTACAGAGAAAGATTTATAGTAAGAGACAATTCTATTTCTGTCTATAGCTGCAACACCGCCATTGTTCAGATCAACGCCCTGGCCTACTGTGCCATTGCCGGTTCCGTCACCGCCTCCGACAATATCAGCCAGAGACAAAGTATCACCCCGCAGAATAAATCCTTTCTCAGAGTTAATTTGCCTTACAAAACTCTTTTTCCTCAGCTTAATGTTTTTGACAACTCCAGCCAAATCAACACTTTTAGCTTCATTCGCGATAACTCTCTGGGTCGTTCTTTTTTGCCCCTTTTGCCCCGCTATCAAATTCGCAAGACCTTTAAACATATACAAACTGCACGAGCTATCATCTTCAACGCTTACGCCAAACTCTGTACCGAGATCAACGATACTTGCACTTAGTGTATTAACGGTAAAACCTGTTGCGTATTCAGAGACAACCGCACTTATCTTACCGCTGGTGAGAAACATGCTTTTCGGGCTCTCAAGTTTGATCACTGCAGGCGCCTCGATTACAACTACCGCACCATCATCGAATGTTATCTCAGCAAAGCCCTTGGCAAGAGTTATTTCGCCCTGACTGAGTGTGTCGCCATTAACCGGTATGTCTTTTGTGTTTATCCATTCAGCGTTAATCGAATCTGTCAGAACGCCAACAACCGGACGTACGGATGGTATCAAAAGCATTACCATAAATAATAGTATTGCAGCACTGGAAAGTGCTAGCGTAAAAATAGAGAACCTGGATATTTTACGCCCTGGCTTTTCAGTTTTCGTCAATTCCGGCTCTACAGACTTCTCGATTGGCTTTTTGACCGGAATTTCTGGAGATGTTTTTTCGGTTTCCGCCAAAATTTGCCATAAAGGCGAGCCGACATCGCCTAATAGGAGTCCCCTTTCTGCCAGACTGAGTATTCCTTCTGTCTCATTCAATCCAATAGTCGTCAGCAACAGATCAAAATAATACTCTCGAGCCAATGGATTATCTTGCAATAAAGTCTCTAACTTGACAAACTGCTCATCACTGATACCACTATCAATGGAAAGGAAAAACAAATCAGCGACTTCAAGCAATAGTTCATCCTTGCAAGTCATGCTGTTACCTCCTGTCGTAAAGTGAGCCTGATACACCGAACCAACTTGGCGTGAATCAGGCTTACTGCTTTATGAACTCCCTGGAGTGACATACCGGTTCGTGCCGCAATATTCTTAAAGGTCAAATCATTTTCATACCTTAGTTTTAGAAAAGTAATTTCTTTCATCGCCAGTTTTTGTACACACCCCCGTAGCGCATCAATATGCTTGGACGTCTCTTTGAGTTTTTGATCAGATTCAACTTCAAGGATATGGGACAATTTATCACCGAACTGGAGCTTGGAACCTTTTGTTTTTCTTCGGAACTCAAGAACTTTATACTTTGCAATAGTAACACTCCATGCTACGAAATCCGTCCCAACCTCAAATTGGTTAAACTTGCCCCACATCGTAGCTAAAGTTTCCTGCAATATGTCCTCTGCATCCACCTTATTAGGAGCCATGCATACTATATATGCTAAAATCCTGCGTTGATTGGGAACTAACAAATTCATAAACTCTCTAGTTTGCGAATCCCTATCGCTATGATTGTCACTATCTGGCATACTTCTCCCTATTGGCATAGAAAACACCACTGAATTACGGAAAACAAAAGCCTACAATCTAAATAGCAATGACATATCCGCATGTTTTTTCAACTATAAAATGTGGAAAAGTGGATTCGATTCACAAGTGCAGCTGAATCGCTTCCTGTTTTATTCCCCAATTAACAGTCTCCTGCTCCCGCAGAAAAAG
>JASJYH010000106.1 GCA_030123675.1 Anaerolineae bacterium
TTGGTTTATACGCATTGAATCTTCTTACTTTTCTTTGGTGATTTTCCGTCGGAATTGTACGCCTGTACTTCATAAGTATGGCTTGGTGTAGGATTGGGAAAGACAATTACGCTTGCCAAAGATGTGTTGTCCGTGTAACTGGTTGAATCAGCTGCCAGGGTCACCAGCAAAGAACCATTTTTGAGAATACGATACCCATCTTCATTGTTGGCCACATCCGTCCATGTCAATTTTACTTCTACGTCATAGGGGGAGAAGGGGCCAGCACTAAGCACACAGGTTACATTGGCTTTCAAATTTTTGGGCGCGTCTGGTTTAGACAGAGCCGGGAGTGGCGTTGGCGGTGCGGGCGGGATTGAATATTCCTGCAGACTAGCGGTGTTGCCCAATACAGAAGCATAATTGCCCCACAACCAACAAGTTCCAGCAGCATCTTTATTATTAATAATCCAGTAACCAGTGGCTGAATTTTTTCCGACAACTTCAGCAGTTTCGCCAATATCCAAATCGCCATTCTTATCGTATACTACCCCCGGACCTGTTCGACAGTTAGTATACGAACTGACACTAACAATCGGAATCGTGGGTGTGGGTTCTGTAGTGGCGGTTGGCGCCGCGGTTGGCAGAGGAGGCGTAGTTGGTTCTGCAGGAGACGCCGAATTGGTCAAAGCCTGAGCAGTAATTGTAGCGATTAAATCATCCGTCTCGTTTGCCTGCGAATTGGGAAGAGTGCAACTGGATAAGAGCAAAATAAGAATTATATAAACAATAAATAAGTAATTGTGTGATTTCATTATCATCTCCTTTGTCACTTATGCCCGCCCAAATTAATTTTGATTGATGAAGTATCCTACTGGGAATGGTAATTGGACTCATCATTATCATATTGTCCGGGTACTTGCGCAATTATGTCATATTATTGTATTGCTGACAATACTTTATTCATCCGGGTCATAAAGGAGCTTTCAAGGCTATTGGATAATATGGTGAGCGAGTTGAGTCTCATATATCATCCTACCTGAGAGTGCCCAGAACCAGTGGCTTTAAATGTTAGTGTTCTTCAACCATAGGAAAAATATTTTGTTGTATAATAAAAAAACTCCGGTTAGTATCTTCATGCTAGCCGGTTTCCACACCCAGAGGACTCTACTAAAAAGAGAGCCCTATATGGCCGAATGAACCTTAAATATTGGTTTTTCTAACCGTTGGGTCACTTCACTCGGGGCGATGGCGGAATTGGCAGACGCAACGGACTTAAAATCCGTCGGTAGTGATACCTTGTGGGTTCGATTCCCACTCGCCCCATTTCTAACTGTCTTTGCAAGCCTGCTCAGGATCACCTTGGGTGGGACAAGAATGTACCATTTTGAATTTTAATATCCATGTTTTACACCCGGAAACACTTGGAGGAGATCGAAGATAAGAGCTTAGCTCCCTACGGTATGCGTAGTAAGGATACCAAAGGGCGCGCTTATCTTGATAACGAGCCGGGATATCGCACTTCGTTCCAACGTGATCGCGACCGTATTCTGCACACTACCGCCTTTCGTCGGCTGGAGTACAAGACACAAGTATTTATAAATTACGAAGGTGATTACTACCGTACGAGACTAACCCACACGCTTGAAGTCGCTCAGATAGGCCGTACGATCGCGCGTGCCCTCGGAGGAAATGAAGACCTGATTGAAGGCATCTGCCTGGCGCATGATCTGGGCCACTCACCTTTCGGCCATGCCGGGGAAGTAGCATTCGCGCGTCTGATGAATGACTACGGCGGATTTGATCACAACAAACAATCTCTGCGCATCGTGACGGAATTGGAACAACGCTACCCTGAATTTCCCGGATTAAATTTGACCTGGGAACTGCGTGAAGGAATAGTTAAGCATGAGTCTGAATATGATATCTCAGACGCCTCTGAATTCAACCCCGAATTGCGTGGTAACCTGGAAACACAGATCGCCAATGTCGCTGACGAACTCGCTTTCACCGCTCACGACTTGGACGATGGGTTGCGCTCCGGTATGCTATCCCCCCAGATGTTAAGTGGCATCGCGATTTGGGAAATTCTAATCGACAATATTAAATGGCGCGGACCAGATTTGAATGATGTCGCTCGACATAAATTGATCCGTCAACTGATTGGTATGGAAGTCACCGATCTGGTTACAATTACAGATTCGAAACTTAAGGAAAGTAGCAGTCAATCACCCCAAGACATTCAAGAGTTGACCTATAATGTAATTGGGTTTGGCGAGGAAATGAGCCGCCGTAATCGCGAATTAAAGGACTTTTTGTACAAAAAAATGTATCGGAATTACAGAGTTGTACGAATGCAGGTTAAAGCAGAACAAATTCTTGAAGATTTATTTAATGCCTTTCTTAAAGAACCATTTACCCTACCTGACCAATTTCAGGCCTATATTAACAACCGTGGTCTCGAGCGCACAATTTGTGATTATCTTGCCGGGATGACAGACCGCTATGCTATTGAAGAGCACCAGAAACTATTTAATCCCCTTGAGAAACCCTAACTAATTATTTAGTTTTTATTACTTACCGTTCAGAATCTCAAACCAATTCTATGTACTTAATATTGAGATTGTTATTTAACGAAATTTAAGAAAAGGAATCATTATGACAGATCCAACCTACCTTACTCCAGAAGGCGAAACTCGCATGAAAGCCGAACTGAAAGAGTTGACTGGTCCCAAACGCGCAGAGATAGCGGCTCGACTGCGCTCGGCCATCCAAATGGGTGACCTTTCTGAAAATGCAGACTATTCCAAAGCCAAAGAAGACCAGGGTTTTCTAGAAGGCCGAATTCAGGAATTGGAATATATTTTGAGAAATGCGGAAATTATCAAAGTAAAAGCCAGCAATGGGCTGGTTTCTTTAGGATCACATATAACCATTCAAGAGGCAGATTACCCCGAAGAGACTTATCATCTTGTAGGTGCTACAGAAGCAGACCCAGCAAAAGGCAAGATATCTCATGAATCCCCTATTGGGCAGGCGCTTATAGGCCATAAGATCGGTGACACTGTCGAAGCGGAAACGCCGGGGGGGATTATTAAGTTAAAAATATTAATGATCAAATAAAGCTCTTAGATGCAAAAATGGGCTGAGTACGATACTCAGCCCATTTTTGTTTCACCTATACCCCAATTTTAATTATTATATTAAGAGAATTGTTCAGTTATCATTCTTTAGGCCAAACAGCCAATTCGAGCGTTACTCTTTCAAAATAACTAGCTTCCGGCATTGCACCCGATCCATATTTCAGGTCACTTACAGTCACCAATAATTGCAGGGAGGCTGTTTCGAGAACAACCTGATCTTGAGATTCTATGAGAATCAACTCGCCCTTGGCCTCCAGGCGCGCGCGTAAATCAGCATCATTATAGGCATGTTCGCTCATCAACACTTTGGTTGCGGTTTTGATATCATTTTTATCAAAAAGCCAAATTTCCAGGGCAGTTACCTTTTTGGGCTCACCAACACCAATTGTTTCTGAAACTCCTGCACCATATTCCCCAAGAAATTCTCCGCCTTGCGTATCTATGCTAAAAGATTCATCGTAAAGGTCATCACCCAATACGTACGTGGTCATCGTCTGGGTAACTGGAGGAGCTAATCCAAGGGTTTGAAAGTCAGTTTTTTCAGCCTGACGACTAACTTCAGCGGCTTGCATAGCTGCTGATGCGACTCCACGCGGATTGCCCCTGAAAATTTTTCGATATATATATATACCCAAAAATAGAATTACCGCCAAAACCAGAACAATAGATACGGTAATTATTAGGTTACCGATAGGTGTTGCTTGAGCATCTTCAGTCCCACCAACAGTCGATACTGGGGCTTCTACCAGGTTTTGCACAATCTGACCAAAATTATGGACTGCAGCGGGGTCTAACTGCCTAGGGCTATTCTGTATGTTTAAGAATATTTGGGTCGCATTCGGACCAATATTTCGATAGCGTTGTTCTACCAGAATTGGATCCCCATTGACACGAAACGAATCGATTGCCATGCGCATGTATTCTTCTTGTAAATCTGCGCGCAATACTTCAGGTGTTGCATCTGTGAATTCAACTGGCCAAACCCCCCAGCCCATCGTCAGACCCACAACAATGCCCATAATCACACCGAAACTTACTGCAAAAAACGGTTTCTTAATCAAAACTGAAAACACCTGGAGTAAGGCACTCATTCTATCCCTGTAATTATCGTTTGAAACGAAGGTCTAAACATTATATACCAAACAAACTCCAACATGGGCCATCTGACCAACTTATTCATGTTCCTGCAATAAATATAAGGTTCGCTCAGATTCAATTATAGGGATGGATTCGCGAATATTAAAATGTTTTCCAAAGGCATATTCAAATCCATTTTTTGTATAGTGCTCAAAGATATCTTCACGACTTCTAAAAAGTTTCTTCACTTGCGAATCAGATTTGGGAACGAACTCGATCACAAGCCATTTTCCAAGAGATGCAAAATATTCTGCAAGTTTTAATAAAGGCACATTGTTTGTAATCGCCAAATGATGAATAAGTGCTAACGCGAAGACCATATCTGCTGGCCCACGATTTATAAAGGATTCACGTTCGGTATTCGCCCAACCCAATCCGGGACTAGAATTGGTCAAATCAATTAACAACGGCAACAAGTTTTTCTCTTTATCCTTCCGAACGCGACGATAATTATATTCTACAGCGCTGGGATCAATATCAGAAGATATAGTAAATATGCCGGCCTGACTAGGAATCCGACTAAATTCTCCATTATTTGCGCCTAAATCCCAAACAACACTCGGCTGCACCCGCGCAATCCACTCGGAAATCAAATCTTTTTTTTGCTTAAAAGCCTTTTCTGAATAATTGGTAATATCGTAGTAATTGCCCCATTCTGTTCCGCCAGGTTTCCAGTTAAGCTTCTTTACAGTTGAACGCAAATTCTCTATCAAGCCTTGCATAGCTTGCACCCGCATGCTACGTCCTTGCTTAATTTTCTTAATGTCTGCATCGGCATATCGCTTCTGTGCCCCAGCATGGATATGAAGATGAGTCAGCAAACCAAAATTCAACCGGGTAGAGAACGAGAGTAACTTACTCGCAAGATCAAGTGGAACTCCATCGATATGTACGCGCATGAGTTGACCCAAACGGACATCCTTGAGGGCCATCAATGCCAGTGGGGCAAGAAAGTGTTGACAAAACTGTTTATATGCCACCCAAGGCAATCCTTTTTTAACCACCTCAAATGAGAGCGTGTCAATCAAGACTGGCTTACCGCGAACAAATTGAATATTGTACGCACTGGCATCTTTTAGTGACATTCCCCGCTTAAGGGCCCGCAATTGAATGGACAAAGTTGCTAATGCAGCATGTTTATATTGACCAAATGACCACTCATACGGATAGGATATAAATGGCACCATTTCTGGTTGTATTACCTTAAACGCCGTATTTTCCTCCGCTGGAGCCTGCCTCACTTCCTGATGAGGAATCAATAACCCGGCAGTGACCAACTCATCATACAAACCGGAATCGATTAATTTATTATAATGTTCTGAGTAAGAATGGTTTACTTGTCGGTATAGTACCCCATTGTGAGAAAACAGAAAACCGCTCGGGTCCCGAAAAGAAGCGCTGAGAATATCGTTATCCGTCTGTGCTTTCGTCTTCGGCATCCTCATCCGCCTTGGGTTTGAATCCAAATAATCCTTTTATTTTGCTCCAAGAAGCGCGCATGGCAACCCCAATTCCTAACAATGCCGCAATCAGCAATTGAATCAAAAAACTACCGGATCCTGGATCCAGGTAAACTAGGTTATCGCCAAATCCAGAAATTAATGTGTTAATTAATAAGATCATATTTAGCTCCTATCTAGCTGATTCAGGAATTACGTTATCTTGCAAGAATGTTTCTTTACAACTTATGCACTTTACTTCGCGTTTATTTGCTATGGTCAACAAACCTTGGCAATTTGGACAAGGTTGTTCGATGGGTTGCTTCCAGGAAGTAAAATCACACTCTGGATAATTATGACACCCAAAAAAGGTTCGGCCTTTGCGCGATTTCCGTTTAACAATATCTCCCCCATCTTTCGGACAGGCGATTCCGATTTTTTCAAGCAATGGTTCGGTGTGCCGGCAGTCTGGAAAACCGCTACAAGAAATAAATTTTCCATAGCGGCCATAACGAATGACCAATTCCTTACCGCAATTTGGGCATTCCCTACCAATTTTTTCAGGGCCTGTTTTAACTACAGGCATATCTTCCTGAGCCCGCTCCACATTCTTTGAGAAGGGACCATAAAAATCACGGATAATGCCAACCCAATCTGCTTCCCCTGTTGAGATCCTGTCAAGATCTTCTTCCATTCGAGCAGTGAAGTTATAGTCAACGATATTTGGGAAGTATTGCATCATCAAGTCATTGATCAATTCACCAGTCTCAGTCGGTTCTAGGCGTTTTTCCACTCTTACAACATATCCACGTGTTAGGAGAGTAGAAATTGTGGGAGCGTAAGTAGATGGCCGTCCTATGCCTCTTTCCTCCAAAGCTTGCACCAATGAAGCCTCTGAAAATCTTGGCGGTGGTTGAGTAAAATGCTGCTCAGGAATTAGACGGATTAGTTCTTGTATTTGCCCTTCTGAAACGCCCCCTGGAATCCTAACATTATCTTCTTGTCCTCTTTTGGTTTCTTCACTTTGAGATTCTTCATAAATCGCCAGAAATCCCGGGAATTTGATTGTGGAACCGGATGCGCGCAACAAATATTTATGCTGGATCGTTTTTCCGACAACCTCAACTTTTAATGTGTCATATACGGCTGCGACCATCTGGGAGGCGACAAATCGTTGCCAAATTAGGCGATACAATTTAAACATCCCCGGATCGAGAAACGATTTGACATTATCCGGATCACGCATAGCTGACGTTGGGCGAATTGCCTCATGCGCTTCCTGCGCGCCTTTTGATTTTTTCGTGTATTTGGGAGGTGTTGAGGGTAAAAAATCCGCTCCATATTTTTCGGTTACATACCCCCGGACTTCGTTTTGCGCACTTTCAGAGACGTTGGTCGAATCGGTACGCATATAAGTAATTAAACCAGTTGTACCACCCTCTCCAACATCTTGGCCTTCGTATAAACCCTGTGCGAGTCCCATTGTACGCTTGGCGGTAAAGCCTAATTTTCTTGAAGCATCCTGTTGCAATGTAGAAGTAATGAACGGGGCTGTTGGTCTCCGTTTACGCTCGCTACGTTTTACTTTTGTTATTACATATTCCGCAGTTTCCATATCAACCAAAATTGGCTTCACTGCGCCTTCACTTGGCAATTCATGGTCTTCTCCATCTATTTTTGCCAGCTTTGTTTCAAATGTTGTATCCAGCCCATCAGGTTTAAATTCAGCACCAATAGTCCAATATTCAACGGGATTGAAATTGAATATTTCTCGTTCTCTCTCTACAATCAACCTGAGAGCCACTGATTGAACACGCCCTGCTGATAAACGACTGCGAACTTTTTCCCATAAAATGGGGCTAATGCTGTAGCCCACTAATCGATCAAGAATACGCCGTGCCTGTTGAGCATTGACCAGATTTAGATTAATGTTGCGAGGATTAGAAAACGCCTTTTTTATTGCCGGCTCGGTAATCTCATGAAAAACCACCCGCTTTGTTAGATCACTATCAATCTCTGCTGCTTCCATTAGGTGCCAAGCGATTGCCTCACCTTCACGGTCTGGGTCTGTGGCCAAATAAATTTCTTCAGATTTTTTTGCGAGTTTTTTTAGCTCTTTTACAACTTCTCTTTTTTCATTTGGCACACGGTATTTGGGGAGGAAGTCATTATCCACATCAACGGATAATTGCGATCGCAAAAGGTCGCGAACATGGCCCACTGAGGCTCGGACTGTATATTCCTTTCCCAGAAATCGTCCAACCGTTTTTGCTTTGGCTGGCGATTCAACTATGACCAACTTACCCTTGCGATTACTTTTTGGCTTTGGTGCTACCATGCCCTCGTGAGCAGGTGTTCTGCCCATCCGATACATTTTTGTGTCACAGACACCACAGGTCCCAATTGTCACCGGCGATGCTTTGGCATTAAAAGATGCCGTTGGATCTACTATTTCTCGTTTGGTCTTGCACTTCATGCAGTAGGCTTCCAATTTCAATCCTCCTACGTATATTTTTCTTTACTAGAATTCTTCAATTTATCAACCACTTGGCGCACATCTGCAGCATGATCCTTGCGGGTTACCAACAGAATATCTCCTGTGTCCACAATGATCAAATTATCTACTCCAATAGTGACGATCAAACGGTCGTCATCATTACCATACACCAAAGAGCCGGATGTTTTTATAGGATAATGGTTTCCCCTGAAAACAATATTTCCATCATTATCAGGTATTAAAACATCAAATAATGAATTCCAGTTGCCAATATCGCTCCATTCTAATCCCTCTGCTGGCAGCACAGATACTTTTTCAGCATTTTCCATGATACCGTAATCAATAGTTTCATTTTGCAGCGTATGCCAGAGTCTTTTCAGAGTTTCGTCTTGTTCTTTTTTCCCCCACACAGCTGCTATTTGAATAAGTGCGCTGGATAAATCAG
>JASJYH010000107.1 GCA_030123675.1 Anaerolineae bacterium
AAATGCTATTATCTTGGTAAAAAGGTTCTGCGATTCGCCTGAAAACGACATAGTCAATTTGGATTTGCCATCTTGTTCTTCAATCCGCAGCTTAGACTTATAAATTGCACCGTGACTCTCCGCCCGGGTTTCATAAAATTGATTGACTTTACTGTTCGTTATCCACATCACTTCGGTGGTTGTCTGTCCAAACATTGTTCTGGTTTCTCGCCATTTCAAGCCTACCAAACCGGTTTTTGGCCGTTCAAGTATTCGGCCCGTTTACCCAGGTTTTGAATATGCGTTTCCCACGCGCCAACAGGATCCGGTCGATCGACACGGGTGATGGAGAAAATGGCCTCCCAAAGCTTTCTCTCCGCATCAGCAGGCTCAAGGTCCGGGAAGATGCGGGCTGCCCAGGCTGGCCCTGCCGCAGCGATCACCAACCAGTTCATCTTGTTTTGGCCAATCATTTTGCTGTAGTCTGCGTAGCGTTCCAGGTAGATCTTTTGTATCTGTCCAACAATTTCCGGGTTTTCAGAATCCATCAAGTTGGGGTTGTTCGAGCGGATCGTTAGGTGGGCTCCATCCTGTTTGAACAGATCCATAAGGGCTTTAACCTGCCATTCGGAGAACTCATCGAAGGAGTCGCGCGGCGCCATTTGCACGCGTGTTTTGAGCAGGGTTTCATCGCTCCAAAGCACGTCCACATAACGGGCACCAGCCCTATATGCGGATTTTACGACCTCACGTACGAAAGGCGCAACATGGATTTGCACTCCGCGAGTGGTAAGGTTGTTGATGAGCAAGCGCTGGCCAGCCTGTAGGTTTAATCCCACACCCACGACTAATTCAGCATATTTTTGCAGGTTTTTTTGAGACGGAAGCGACATTGGGAGACTGCTTACATAAATAATTTTTTAATTATAGCATGTGGAAAACTTGCTTCAGGATAAGGGTTGGTGAGAATGTGAAATAATCTTGCAGGTAATCACTAATTTAATCGACTTTACTTTGAAGATTGGAACAGTGCAGATTTGATTATTTCCCCGCTGAAAATTATTTTTTAATTATATATTTTATAAACAGATCAACAATCCGTGGTTCGAAATGAAGCCCGCTTTGATTTCTAATATAGTCCAAGGCATCATTTTTCTTCCAGGCCGAACGGTATGATCGATCAGAGTTAAGTGCATCCCATACGTCAATAATTGCAAATATGCGCGCAGAGAGTGGGATAGCATCTTTTTTAAGACCACGTGGATAGCCCGAACCATCCCATTTTTCGTGATGACAATAAGGAATATCAAGCGCGGGGCGGAGGTAATCAATGGATTTAAACATATCGAAAGCAAGCTTAGGATGTTGTTTAATTACCTTCCACTCGTCAGAGTCTAACTCATCTGGTTTAAGCAAAATGGAATCTGGAATGCCTAACTTGCCCATATCGTGCAAAAGTGCGCCGCGTCGAATATGGATCAATTCTTGTTCGCTCAAGCCCAATGATGTGGCTAACTTCACCGTCTCCTCTGCTACTCGTTGACTATGGCCTTCTGTCTCGCGGTCGCGTAAATCCATTGCGCGCGACCACCCCGAAATAGTGGCATCATAAGCAGCCACTAGATCGGCGTTGGCTTGTTCAAGTTTTGCGCGCTCGGTGACAAGTTTTTGATAACGGTTCAAGCGCATGATGCCAACCAAGCGGGCGCGCAGCTCATATCGATCGAACGGTTTGGAAATAAAATCGTCGGCACCGGCTTCTAAGGCCTTGAGCATAGAAGAGTTGTCGTCTAGCGCCGTAAGGATAATAATTGGGACTTCTGCTAGCTGTTTGTCTTTACGGATACGTTCACAGACTTCGAAACCATTTATGTCAGGCATCATTAAATCTAGAAGAATTACATCTGGCAAATGTTTTCGGGCTTTTTCCATCGCCTCGGTGCCATTTTCAGCCATTTCAAGCCTGTAGCCCTCTCCATCCAGTACTGACTCGATGGTTTGGCGACCGGCATATTCATCGTCAACAATTAAGACTGTGTGCGTCATCATGATATGCACCTTAAAAGTGGTGATAGATCATGAGTCGCGATCTACCATTCGAAATTTCACAGCCCAGCGAACCAAGCCAGCTAAATTACGAGCGTTCAATTTGTTCATCAGCCTGGCGCGATGTTTCTCAACAGTTTTTTCACTAATAATTAATAAATTGGCAATTTCTCCACTGGTGTGTTCCTCAGCAATCAATTGCAATACCTCTTTCTCGCGCGGCGAGAGACCTGATAGGGGGTCATCTTCTAATCTGTTTTGAGTTGGGTTGGTAAAGGTTTCAACTACAATCTTTGAGATTGGACTGCTCAGGTAGGCTTGTCTATTTGCAACTGCGCGCACTGCCTGGAGTAATTCATCACTAACCGAAGATTTAAGCACATATCCTTTAACGCCGCATTTTAATGCCTGATGTACCAAGCCTGGATCTGAATACATGGAAAGTAATAGGATGTTTGTATCGAGCTTTAATTCTTGCAGGTTGACTGCGGCCTGGATGCCATTCATGAGCGGCATCATAATATCCATAACTAAGACATCCGGTTTGTGCTTTTTAGTCATATCCACCGCTTCTATTCCATTGGATGCCTCTCCTAGCACATGCATATCTCCTGACTTTTCAATTAGGGCCCGAATACCGGCCCTCACCATCAAATGATCTTCAGCAATCAGTACTCGTATCATGTTTGGCCTCTAGGTTGTGTCGTCCTTCGGCAGCGGAAGTTGTGCCGTCAGGATAGTGCCCTTATCTGGATTGGAAGTTATCTTTAAATTTCCACCAGCCAATGTCAAGCGTTCGCGTAAGCCGATCAATCCGATGCCCTTTGATAGGTCTTTTTCATATACAAAGCCGATTCCATCATCTTGGACCGTTAGAGTAATAAAATCTTCTTCAGGGCTAATCTCCACCCAAGCCTGTGTAGATTCGGCGTGTTTGGCTACGTTGGTGAGAGCTTCTTGTAAAGTGCGATATAGTGTGATGTTGTAAAGGTCAGGGAGCCCAGAAAGTTTACCCTCTGCTTCAAAGGTAATTGGCAAGTGTGTGCGCCGGGTAAATTCCATGCAATAGGTTTGCATTGCTAGTTTCAAACCGAGTGCATCTAAGGCAGGTGGGCGCATATCTTGTGCGAGCTGATGAATAGTTGCATAAATGTCATTGGTTTGATCGTAGAACGTTTGTAAGAGCTTGAACAAAACTTCTCCGGGCGAAGAGAGTTCTTCTTGTAACTTGCGTAAGCCAAGGAGATGGGTCGTCAGGGTCTGTCCCACGTCATCGTGTAGTTCGCGCGAGATGCGTTTGCGTTCCTCTTCCTGTGCGATGATTACACGTTCGGCCATTTCACGAAGGCTTTCGCGTTGTTCCATAATTGTGCGATATCGGTTAAGGCGGGTGATCGTACGCACGCGGGCTAATAATTCTTGACGGTCAATTGGTTTGGTAAGAAAATCATCGGCGCCAGACTCGATGCCGGTAATCAAGGAAGCATGATTGTCAAGCGCAGTGAGAATTAGAATGGGCAGCTCAGCAAGTTTGGGCGTGGAGCGTAGGCGGCGGCAGACATCGAAACCGTCCATGACGGGCATCATCACGTCCAAAAGGACCAAATCCAAATGGGTGGTCCTGGCAATCTCAATAGCTTCAGGGCCACTGGCCGCTAATTCAAGCTTGTAGCCCTGTCCGTCCAACATGGCTGTTAGGGTTTCTCTGGCCGATGGCTCATCGTCCACAATTAATATAGTGCTCATAAAATTATCATGCCTCATCTTCTGATAGGTATCCATCGATTATAGATGCCAATTTATTCAGATTTATTGGCTTACTCAGGTAATCATTCATACCGGCAGCCAGGCAGCGATCTCTGTCTTCCGGCATGGCCAGTGCTGTCATCCCAATGATCGGGATATCTGCGATGGCCGCTTCGCTTCTTATCTTTCTGGTGGCCTCTAGGCCATCCATGCCAGACATCATCACGTCCATCAAAATCAGATCAGGGTGAATTTGTCTGGTTTTTTTGATTCCATCCACGCCGTTTTTTGCGACGAATATGTGATAGCCAATTAACTCCAAATAATCTTTGATCATCATCACGATCTCGTCGGTGTCTTCAACAATAAGAATAGTTTGACCATTCCGATCGGATTGAACCGGAGCTGTAGGCACTTCTTTTGTTTTAACAGTGGCTTTGGGACTGGATTGTTGGGCTGGTTTCCAGGGTAGGGTAATCGTGAAGCGACTGCCCTTATCTGGGGCGCTATCTACAGCAAGCCGACCGCCATACAGGCGTGCCATTTGTGACACTAAGGCTAACCCTAGCCCTGAGCCGGTGCTTTCACGAGAAAGGCTGGAATCTAATTGGACGAAAGGTTTAAATAAACGCTTCTGATCTTTATTACTGATGCCAATACCATTATCCCAAACTGTGATTAGAATGTTGTTGGTGGCTTGTTCTACATCGACTTTTATTCCAAGCTTACCACCCTGAGGTGTAAATTTGACTGCATTGCTCAACAAATTGACGATCATTTGTTTTAAGCGGCGTTCGTCAGCCCAAATCAATTCGATCTTATCATCAATTTTGATTGTAACTTCCTGGCCCTTGTTATGCGCCATTTGTTTGATCATACGGGTGCTGGTCTTGCAGACTTGGTGTATGTCGACCTTGTTGACCTCTGGAACAATTTGCTCGGCTTCTATCCTGGCCAAGTCTAGAATATCATTGATCAATTCTAAAAGGTGATGGCCGCTTTCACTGATGGTTTGAATATACCTTAGTTGTTTCTCATTGAGGGGTCCGGCAATTTGTTCTCCAAGGCTTTCAGAAAGCCCAAGGATGGCATTGAGCGGTGTCCGGAGTTCATGGCTCATATTGGTCAGAAACTCATCTTTTACTCGCAGAGCACGTTCCAGTTCGGTATTTGCCAAGCGTAAGGTGTCTTCGGCCCGTTTAAGCGTGGTGACATCTACATTCACGCCGATCATCTCAGTAAATTTGTTTTGTTCATTGTATAGCACAATTGCATGTGAAGAGATGTGACGTAATGAACCATCGGCAGTGACAATCCGATATTCGTGTTCGTAAGGAAGTTTATGTTCAATGGCTTGTGCTACCTTATCTTCTAAAATTTGTTGGTCTTCGGGATAGACAAACTTTTTCCATTCTGAAATAGTTGGCGTGAATTTATCTGGCGAGGTGCCGTAAATATGGTGCATACGCTCATCCCAATATTGTTCGTCAGATCCTGCCTTGCGCTCCCAGACTCCAATCCCAGCTGCTGATGCCGCCAGTTCCATTCTTTGGTGCGCAGCTTTGATCTCAGAAGTGCGTTCAGCGACGCGTTGTTCTAGTTCTGTGTTGAGTTTGCGGATTTCATCTTCAGTCCGGGCGCGTTCGTTTAATTCCTGTTGGAGTTGATGGTAGAGTTGTGCATTTTCAAAAGAGACAGCCGCCTGATTTGCCAAGGTAATCAAGAAGCGTTCATCTTGAATAGTAAATGCATCTTCCTTTTCACTTTCCACAGTAATAGATCCAATGACTTTGTCACCGATCAGAAAAGGCACATAGAGACCAGAATTTAAATCAGGATACGTTTCATTGTATCTAGGGTCTTCAATTAAATTCCCACTCCGAACTGGTTTCCCGTGTTTGATGACCCAGCCGCTAAAACCTTGATTGGTGTTACTAATGACTTTGTTAATGCGTTTGATTTCCTTCTGAGTTTGTCGATTGTCTAATCCAGGGTGGCTTAGCGCCATCAATTCCTGGGAATCGGTTTCCTTATGGTACAAGCGGATCCCAACGTGGTGCCAATCCAATTTCTGCTCTAGCACTTCGATAATCCTACGTGCAATTTTCTGAGGGTCGTGAAGGCCAGCGATCACCAGCCCGTTTTCATAAAGGATTTCAAGTTCGGAAACATGAGTTTGAATCTCTGATTGGGCATTGACCTGATCGGTAATATCCTGGATAATCTCTGCGGTACGATATACCTCACCGCTGCCATCCCGAACCGGGTAGCCCCGATCCCGAACCCAGCGCATAGATCCATCCGGGCGTATTACCCGATATTTCTCTTCAAAGTAGTCTTTCTTTTCCAAAAATCTCTCCCACGATGCCCGGATACTCTGGCGATCATCGGGGTGAATTCCCTCAAACAATTGCTCGACATCTCCGTAGAGTTCATGTACAGGTCGGCCCCAGATGTGCTCGTAGGCCGGGTTGGCATACAAGACCGATCCGCTCTTTAGGTGTAGGTTCGATATGACGAATACCTCATCACTTACCTCTGCAAGTTGCTTGAAGCGTTCTTCGCTATTTCGCAGGGCTTCCTCTGCCTGCACCCTCGCGGTTATATCGTGAGCGGTGCCTTGGGTACCAATAATATTTCCGGTTGTGTCGTGCATGATTTTTGAATTAAAGACCAGATTTTTTTTCTCTCCAGACTTGGTAAGATAGACGGTCTCATATCCAAAGGTTTCCTTACCTTTCATGGCTGTCTGAAATGACTGCGAATCCCGCGCAGCGATTTCGGGCGGCTTGAATTCGGCGAAGGTGTGACCCAGCATTTCGTTAGCCTGATAGCCCAGCAATCTACCCCAGGCGGGATTAATATATGTGAACAGGCCATCCTGGTCAAGCTTCCAAATCAGGTCTTGGGATGTTTCTACAAGGTTCCTATATTTCTGCTCGCTTTCGCGCAGCTCTTCTTCTTGCTCCACCCGTTCGGTAATGTCTTGGATAATCCCCGCGATTCGATAAACCTGCCCATTCTCATCATAGATCGGGTAACTTCGATCACGCACCCAGCGTTCTGACCCGTCCGGGCGAATCACCCGGTATTCTTCCTCCGCTTGGCGGTCTCCATGCTCTAAAATGCCTGCCAAAGCTTTGTCAACCATCGGGAGATCTTCGGGATGTATAGCCTCTCTCCAAAGCTCTACGTTATTTTCGTAGAGCTTCTGCACTGGATGTCCCCAGATCTGTTCAAATGCCGAGTTAACATACAGAGTTTCCTCGGTATTCACATCAAATATGACAAACACATCATCAATTGCCTCAGCAAGTTGCTTGAAGCGCGCCTCGCTTTCTTGCAAATTATCCCGTAAGTGATACTCCTCAGTCACATCCCGAAAGACCAATACCACACCTGTGGTAACGCCCTCAAGGCCCTGTATCGGTGCGGCCGATTCGGCGATCATATATTCTGCCCCATCCTTCGCGGTAAGCAAGGTGTCGTTAGCCAGACCGACGATCTGGCCGCTTTCAATTACTTTAGCGACTGGGTCGGAAGCTTTCTCCTTTGTCTTATTATTTATAATATTGAATATTTTTTTTAAGGGTTTGCCTTGCGCCTCGACTAGCTTCCAGCCGGTCAGCTTTTCGGCGACCGGGTTCATGTTTACGATAGTACCTTGGGTGTTTGTTGAAATGACCGCATCGCCGATGGAGTCAAGTGTGGCGCGTAGATTCGATTCACTTTTACGCAGCGCTTGCTCCGCCTCCACTCGCTCAGTGATGTCGTGGATAATCCCCGCTGTGCGATAGATCTGGCCATTCTGATCATAAATCGGGTATGCGCGACTCTGAACCCAGCGCACGGACCCATCCGCGTGTATCACCCGATATTGCTCATCATAATTGCCTCGCCCTTCTTTCATATGTCTCCAAGATTCTTGAATACGTGGAAGATCTTCCGGATGAACACCTTTCTCCAAATGCTCTCGATCTTTGTAAAGCTCAGGTAAGGAAATGCCCCATATCGTCTCAAATGCCGGGCTGGCATATAGGATATCCTGATTAAGGACGTCAGTTATTATGAACGCATCGTCAATCGTATCTGCGAGTTGTTTAAACCGTTCTTCACTCTCACGCAGCGCTTTTTCCTGCTCCAACCCTTCGGTGATGTCTTGGACAATTTCTGCGGCGCGATAAATTTGCCCCTTCTCATCGTGGATTGGATAGACTCGACTTTTGACCATCCGTATAGTCCCATCTGGGCGTACCACCCGATAATGCCCGTCGTACGGGTGGTGGTTATTCCTCATGCCCTTCCAGCCATCAAGCATACCCTTGCGATCATCGGGGTGAATACCCGCAGACCAATTCCCATAATCTTCATACAGATCATGCACAGGTCGTCCCCAAAGTTGCTCATATGCCGGATTGGCATATAGGATTGAATCACTTTCAATATCAGATATGACGAATACATCTTCAACTGCCTCAGCAAGTTGCTTGAAGCGTTCTTCGCTTTCTTGCAATGCCCTTTGGGCCTGCTTGCGTGCAGTGATGTCTTGTTCTGTCCCAAAGGACCTGATGATTTTTCCTTTTTCATCAAGTACAAACTCACTGCGCAGA
>JASJYH010000108.1 GCA_030123675.1 Anaerolineae bacterium
ATTGATTGGTCAAAATTGCCAAGCTTTGCTTGGATGTCGGCTAGATTCCAAAAAATAATCATAAAGCAATTACTGCAACCCACCCTGTCAAACAAGGGCATAACCCGCTCGCCATGTTTCAAGGCTTCCTCCCATCGCCCTGCATAGTTTAGCGCAATTATGTACGCAGCTAAGATCGGCGCTTCCCATCCTGGGGCGTTGAATTTCCTGCAAAGCTCCAGGCCTTCTAAAGCAAAATGCTCCGCTTGATCGTATTTTCCACGTCGATTACTGATCATTATCATGTGGAAATATGCATCGAATATTCCATATAAATCCCCACTTTGATCCAATGCGGCAACTTGCTGTTCAGAGGTTTGCGCGTATGCCGCCAGGTCACCCCGGGCTTCAAATACATTACATAGCGCACCGCAACCGCTGGCAAGGCCCTCGGAAAATTCCAACTTTTCTGCCAAGTCTATGGCTTTTTGCGCTTGTGCTTGGGCCTCATCCAGATTACCTTCCTGTACATTACAGACTGCCAATGCAGCCAAACATTTAACCCGCAAGGGAGATTCAAACGAAGAAGCAGAGCTGGAAAGGGCTCGCTCCAAATATTTTCGGGCGCGACCCGGATCATTTAGTTCTCGCGTGATGAGCTCACCCAGCTTATAAGACAGGCGACAAAATTCCTCTCCCTTAACAAGACTTGACTCGTCTAAAGTATTGAGCGCATTTTCGTAAGCCTCTATGGCTTCTTTTACGTAATAAAGCCTCATATTGGCATCGCCCATTAATTCCCATGTACGCGCCTCGAGGAGTGGGTCATCAAGATCATGCAGTGCTTCCAGCACTTCTGTGTATTGTTGAATAGCTTGCTCATGTGCGTATACTGTCACAGCTTTTTCCGCCGCCTGCAAGCCATATTTCACCGCTTTTTCGGCAGCGCTCGCAGATGAGTGAGAGAAGTGGTATGCTAGCGCTTCGATTTGGTCCTTCATATTTTCAGAGTGCACGCTTTCTATTGCCTCTCCAGCCTGCTGGTGAAAACGCATCCGTCTTCGGGGATTAATGCCTTCGTAAATTACCCGTGACAACAAAGCATGAGAAAATCTGTACGTATCCCTACCATGCGCTCTTGTTTCAATAATAAGTTGCGCTTTTAGCGCTTCATCCAGGGCATCCAATAAAGGATCTTCTTCCAACGTGGACATAAATAACAATATATCGGTATCAAATTCACGTCCAAGAATAGAAGCGAAGGAAAGAGTTTTTTTTGTATCCGTTGAAAGCGAATCTAATCTTTTGCCCAGCGCGATCTGAATACTTTGCGGTATGAACTGCTCTATTTCCTCATCCAGCCGCCATTTACCCGATTTATTATATAAATGGTTTCTTTCTACAAGTCCTTTAACCACTTCTTCCATGAAGAAGGGATTGCCCTCCGTATCTTTTGCGATGGCGCTCACCAGATTTTTCTCAACCGGACCGTCTAACAAGTTAGAAACAAATTTTTCAACGATCTTGTTACCGAGTCCGTGTAAGGCCACGCGTGTGTACAATCGATCGCGATTCATACTCAGCAAGGACTCATAAAATGGTCTAACCGGGTCGACCTCAGACTCGCGGTATGTGCCTACAACCAGAACTGGGAGTTGATGGGTGTTACGCAGTAGGAAATGTAGAAATGCCAGGCTGGGGCCGTCAGCCCAATGTAAATCTTCGAGCACGAATAAAATAGGGGCCTTTTTTGCGAGGCGAATTAGAAATTGAGTGACATGATCGAATAAGCGCAGACGCTCCGCCTCTAGTTCTCCCATCGGAGGGTTGGGTGTAACTGGCCCAATTATTGATTCCACTTCTGGAACCAGCTTAATAAGTTCGGGAGCGGAGGCCCCAATAATTTCATCCACTTGTTCAGCGGGAATAGATCGCAGATATTCCTGTAAGGCTTCGCGGAATCCGAGATAGGTCACTCCAAGTTCAGGGTGAAAATGGCCTTCCATTATCTGGCCTCCGCGCAAGAGAGCCAGGGCTGTCAGTTCTTCTACCAAGCGGGTTTTACCGATGCCTGGCTCGCCAGAGATTAACACCAAATGGCCCTCACCAGCCTCAGCCCGTTTCCAGAAGGCTTCCAATTGGGTTATTTCCTTTTCACGACCGATCAATTGCCCCTCAACTAGATGATCGAGTAGTGAGAATCCTTCTACACGGTTTGAGGTCGCCATCGGCGTAGATTTGAGCGGCGGAAAATTTGATGGCAGGTTGTCTCCGGCCAGTTGGAAGAGATGTTCCGGTTGATTGAGATCTTTTAGGTGATGCTTACCCAGGTCTTGCAGAGAGGTGTTTGGGGGTAACTCCTCACGAACTTGATCTGTAAAATCGAGCGATAGCAGAATCTGACCGCCATGGCCGCTAGACATCACCCGTTGAACACGGGCCATAGTGAGATAGCCCCTATATTCTTCTTCAATCAGGTCTGCAAAGCCAACATGCAGCCCCATCCGCACACGGATGGGCGCTGGTGACCATTTTTCAGATTGTAACTGGCGCTGTGCTTCGGTTGCTGCTTTTAATGCGTCTTCCGGCTTAGGAAATGCGATCAGATATGAATCCCCCGCATATTGATAAACATGGCCGTTATTGTCACTCACAGCCACCTCCAGTATCTCGTTATGCCTAGCTATCAAGGCCGGCATAGCGTCCGGATATTTCTGGGCAAGTTTGGTACTGCCTTCAATATCGGTAAATAAAAACGAGACTGTGCCAGAAGGGAGCTTGGAGTTCATTGTTTAGTAAATTATACATTCAAATCTTGTAAAAAAAAGCTCCAATATTTAGTTACTTCAGGTTTCCATAGAGGAACAAATTAGTTCCATTATCAGGTGGGAGTTTTTTAGGTGTAAAAGCCAATGGCTTTCATCGCAATAACGCACAACCAGCGCTACAAGAACTATCGATTATCTCATTGGTTCAAACACATCATTAAATTTCGCGTAGTCACCATTTTATAGTTTTTCACTTTCGAATAACTTAATAAATGTTTTCCCCTATAAGGTTTACATCATTGCCACGCGGCCTTTTCCTGGGGCAGCACAAGGTAACTCTGCCTAAAAATGATAAGGCATCCAAATCAATAATAACCTTAGAATAAAAAAAGAATATACGCTAATATCAATTAATCGTTCAATACCATACATATAGTAGAGTGCTTCAGGTTTCAATTTTAAAATTTCGTATAGTCAATACCCCATATAAAAAACCCTATGTGAAATAACCTTAAAAAAAATACGACCAACCAACAAAATACCAACCCCAATCAAGGTGTAGGCAACCACCTTGCGCAATTTATCTTGGGGCAGGGTATGCGCAATCTTTCCGCCGAAAATAACTCCAACAGCTTGGGTTAAGCCTAAAGTTAGCCCAAGAGAATAATCTATGCGACCATAAAGCATGAATCCGATAGTGGCAAATATCGCTAAGGGTAGTTGAATGGCTTGACTGATGCCAATCGCAGCCAATGGCAGAAAGCTTAGAAACAATAATATAGGCACAAGGATTACGGGACCGCCTGTACCGGTTAGGGAGGAGCCAAATCCAACCCCAACTCCGATCAAAATCAAGATAACATTATTTATATTTCGCGTAGCATTAGCTTTAAAGCTTCTTTTAGAGAGCGCATTATAGCCAGAATAGGCAATTAGAGCTGCTAAGATAATGGTTAGCGCTGTGGTCGGTAAAATAGTGTTTACTTTGGCACCGTACACCGTGGCTGGGATGATTCCAATGCTGATCCAAAGCACATGCCCCCATACAATTGATTTTTTCCTGGCATACACTATTATCCCCATAATTCCTGTAAATAAGAAGCTGAAACTACTGGTTGCTTGGGCTATATGCAGTTCTGTGCCGACAAAGAATAGTAGCAGGGGTGTTAGTAATATGCCGCCCACGCCTACTGTTCCAATTAACGTTCCGGACAGCAAACCAATCAATATTATTATTATCAAAGAATATCCCAATCAAAAATGATTTGTTCGATTATATCCCGCGGGTTACAAAATTTTTCGTTTAATAGAATAATCCCGCAGATAATATGTCCACGGGATTATGTTTTCAACAAATGTAAAGTTTTATTGTGCTAATCTTATTTCTTCGGCCCACCAGCATGAACCGGTTTTTTAAGCAATCCCGGGGGGCTGTGTCCATCATTCTCGTTCCCAATTATGCCAAGCCCTCTCCAAATCTGACCCCAAGCATTACCCTCTGCTCGGTTAGCCAACAAGTCACCGGGGTCCCCGGTCTCACCCTCCAATTGACTGGTCTTGATTGCGAGCATGATCGCACCGATACTGTACCCATCACAGAAATAGCCCATTACCAATCCTTCTGATCCCCCATAACGTTCCTCTATTTTGGGTGCAAGCGGGTGGGCCTTCTCCTGTTTATCTTCTGCACAAAACGCACTATTGTCTTTAAATCCTTCGGGCTTTTCCTTTTCAGGTTTACCTTTGTCTTTATCCTCATCTTCATTTTCATCTTTGTCGTCAGCCCCACTCCCTTTGCCTACTTTTTTGATGGATTCTGCCAGCCAGCCACCGCCGTCAGCGCTACTGGCCTTGACCAAAACTGAGTCTCCAACTTGAATTGCACTCACATCCATTCCAGCTGGTACGCTGATACTATATATTTCACCTTTGTTGGATTCCACAGTCAGTGTTCCAGCAACTACTGCTGTAACTTCGCCTTTGATATTGATCTTGCCTTTTTGGGCAGCTGCTGTGCTTACTGCTAACAAGGCGACTATGATTACCATTATGGTTACGATGAAGGTTTTTTTCATTGAGTTGCTCCTTCACAAACTAAAATATTCAATTTGTCAGTCCTGCGATCTGCCAGATTTCATCCCAGATTAAACCGTCTGCTAACATCTTTAGCATCTCATCAGCTGATCTATCTGTCAGGGTTTCGGTTTCCAGGGCAACCAAGATGTCTTCAAATTCTGCACCATTACAAAACCAGATCATGACCTGCTCATAGCTTGCGGTTTCATAATCCTCTGCAATCGACTGCCCAATAGGACTGATTGTTTCACCAAGGCAGTTTGGGGCAGCCGTGCCAGCTGCGGGTTCATTATCACTTTGAACTTCAGCTGGGGCTTCCGGCTTGACTGGCTCAACAACGGGGCTTGCTTGAGCCCCACAGGCTGTTGTCAGTACCAAACCTATAAGTACCAGGATGAGTTGTCGGACTACCATTCTTTCATTATAGTATAGAAATAATAATTGTTTATGACCTTACAGAATTGTCAATTAATATAGAGCAATATATGTAAAAAGTCCGAACTGTAGTGTGACTTTAAGGAATATTAAGTTGAAATATGTGAGACATTTACCAGGCAGATGATTTAATGTGGATCCCCAAAAAAAAAGGCCGGAATAATTCCGGCCTTTTTAACATAATATTGCTTCTCGATTTATGCTTTTTCTTTTTTTAATTCAACTTTGCTGAGCACTTGATCGACCAAACCATATTCGACTGCGCCCTTAGCATCCAGGTAGAAATCGCGGTCGGAGTCGTGCTCAACTTCTTCGGAAGTTTTGCCGGTATGCTTGGCCATAATGTCGTTCAATAGTTTCTTGAGCCGTAATATTTGTTCGGCCTGAATTTGTACATCGGAAGCCTGGCCGGATGCGCCGCCCAGCGGCTGGTGCATGTGAATGGTGGCATTCGGTAGGGCGTAGCGGCGACCTTTGGTTCCGGCAGCAAGCAAAACGGTCCCGAAAGAAGCGGTTACTCCAACAGCTACAGTGCTAATTGGGTTCGCAATCATTTGCATAGTATCGTAAATTGCCAGCCCGGCATAAATTACTCCGCCTGGTGAATTAATATACATCTGAATTTCTTTATCTGGATCTTCGTGATTTAAGAACAATAACTGCGCTACTACAACGTTTGCAACCAGGTCATCAATAGGGGTCCCGACAAAGATGATCCGTTCTTTCAGCAAGCGTGTAAACACATCATAAGCACGCTCACCATAGTTTGAGGTTTCAATTACCATAGGGGCAATATTTTTTGGATTGGATACCATAATGTTCTCCTTAGTATATTAATCAATCGTACTCGAATTCTATTGGATTTATGTTAATTATTCCAAAGAGATTTATCGAGACTCACCTAATTGCTCCAAAATCACTACTTGGCTTTGGTTTTCTTAATAACAGTCTGTTTGTCATCAGCCTTGGATTTCCCCTTGGCTGTTTTTGTAGCAGGACTCTTTTTGCCCGCGCTCTTCCCGGATTTTTTGGTTGCTGAGGCTTTCTCAGGCTTTTTATCCGCTTTGGCACCTTTCGCCTCACCCGTCGCGATTGCCTTCATACGCTCCAAAACAGTGCGGGTCATCAGCCGATTTGCGGATTGCATGGCGATTGCTTCAGCAACTTGTTTTTGTCCACGTTGGCCGCCACGCACCTTGCTCAAATCAAGACCCTGGTGTTGCATTTCTGTTAAAGTTTGGCCAAATTCAGTTTCTAAAGAGCCTTCATCGACTTCAATTTTCTCATCAAGTGCGATTTGATCGAGAATTAGGGAGCGCTCCAAGCGCTTGATCGCTACTGGTTTGGCTTCCTCTTCTATAAATTTTTCTTGCGTGGTTTCCCGCATTTTAAAGTACGTTTCTAAATCAAGGCCTTGTTGGACCAAACGGTCGCGTAGATCATTGAGAACATGCTCAGCTTCATGCTCAATCACATGAGGCGGATATTTGATGGTTGCGCCAGCTTTGATCTTGTCTATTAGCTTGACATAATACTCATCATCATATTCGGCCTCAGCCTTAGCTTCAAGGTCTTTTTGGAGGGCTTCTTTCAACTCATCCAAGGTCTTGTACTGACCAGCCAAGACTGCCAACTTATCGTCTAGGTCGGGCAGTTTCATGCTGCGAACGGTTTTCATGGTTACATCAAACTTAACAGATTTGCCTTGGAGCGATTCATCCGGATCATCTTTGGGGAATTTATGGCTGATTGTTTTTGGATCATCCGCACTCAAACCAATGAGTTCTTTGGAGAAGCCTGCATACGGCCATTCGTCGTCCTTTGGTTCTTTTCTGACTACTAAGGCATATCCTTCCCGGGAAAGGGCCGTCTGACCATCTTCATTCTCTTTTGGTTCGGCTCGCTTTCCTTTGACATCTACTAAGACGTAATCACCGAATTCGGCGGCCCTTTCGACAGTTTTAGTGGTGGCGTACATTTTCCGCAGATCTTCCAAAGCCGCGTTCAACTCTTTTTTTCCGGGAGCAGAATACTTATACGGCACCCGAATCGACTGGTAATTGCCCAGGTCGATCTCAGGGGCCAAAGGTACTCGAAATACCAACTTGGGCGGATCGAGCTCTTCAACCTTCTCCAGGGGACCCGCAGCAGCTGGTTTAATCTCGGCTTGCTCCAATATTTTTGGGTAGGTCTCGTCCACCAAAATATCTATGCCCTCTTCAACGATTGCAGCTTCGCCATAATGACGTACGATCACATCATAGGGCGCTTTTCCTGGCCGAAATCCAGGAATTTTCCCCTTTTTTGCCAGCTTGCGAGCCGCACGCCGTTTGCTGGTTTCCATCTGCTCTGCTTCAACATCCACAGTTAATTCCATCTGGTGATCGTCTAATAATTTCTTCTTGATCTTCAAGTTCTGCCTCCAGGAACAATGAATTGAGTGAAATTTTCGTTACCCAATTCAAGTTGTCCCATATTCAGGGTTTATTTTGCGATTATACAGTATATATTGCTCCATGCAATAATCTCAAAACTTATCATACTAATGCAAACAAAAACAAGTGAGTTTTAGTTAAAATATTTGCGTCGCACTTTATAAATCAATTCTAGTGCCGTTGCTGTAAACCGACAAGTGGTTAATAATTTTGTAATCCCTATCAGGTATTATTCTAATCGACTCCGGCAATATATAGGTAATCTAATGCGTATAGATAAATATAAATAATCACGAAGTGGTTATATTGCAATTGAGTTTGTGGGTTAAAATTTAATCTTTATAGTTTGAAAGGAATTAAAATGAGATCGAGGCTTTATGGATTGTTTTTCTATATGTTTTTTTTGATATTTGTGGCTGGCCTTACACTGAACCTGCTTTTTAGCCAATGGAGTGATGCGCTGTCTTATTTACCATGGACAATCAGCCTCGGGGGTTTATGGTGGTATTTTATTATGCGTGCCAAGCGTGAGGAGAAGCTAAATCCTAAGCTAACAAAAGGCCGAAAGGGCAGGTAGGGGGTCAATAAGCTAAAAGATTAAATCTTTTAACACAAAATTTGGAATCTTTGATAAATGCGTTCTTGGGAAATATCTATGAGCCCTTGGAAACC
>JASJYH010000109.1 GCA_030123675.1 Anaerolineae bacterium
GCGTGATGTTGATCGTGATCCCGCGCTCTTTCTCTTCGGGCGCGTTGTCGATCTGATCATAGTCTTTGAACTCGCCATGCCCGGCTAAATGGGCCACTTTCGTGATCGCAGCCGTAAGCGTGGTCTTGCCATGATCAATGTGACCCATTGTCCCGACGTTTAGATGCGGTTTTGTCCGCTCAAATTTTACCTTAGCCATTTTTATCTCTCCTTATAAATAATGAATAATTTATTTGGCTAGCTAACTACTTCTTGCATGACTGATTGAGAAACAGGCTGATAATGTTCAAATTCCATACTAAATACGCCTCGCCCTTGAGTAGCAGAACGCAAGTCAGTAGCATATCCAAACATTTCAGCCAAGGGGACTGTCCCACGGATAGCCTGAGCATTGCCAGCTCTCATTTCCATGCCGAGTACATTCCCGCGGCGACTATTTATTTGACCAATAATATCACCAAGATACTCTTCTGGGACAACTACTTCTACTTTCATCATTGGCTCAAGAAGGACAGGCCCACCTTTCCGAACACCTTCTTTGAACGCCATCGAACCTGCTATCTTAAACGCCATCTCACTTGAATCTACCTCATGAAAGGAGCCGTCAATTAAAGTTACTTTCAAATCCACGACAGGATAGCCGGCTATAATACCACTCTCTGCTGATTCGATAATTCCTTTGCTAACAGCAGGGATATATTCTTTCGGAATAGCACCGCCAAATATTTTATTCTCGAACACAATTCCACTTCCACGTTCTCCAGGTTCTAATGATATAACAACATGCCCGTATTGACCTCGTCCACCTGTTTGCTTCGAATGTTTGTAGTCAATCTTCTCCACCGGGCGGGTAATCGATTCGCGATAAGCAACTCGCGGTCTACCTACATTCGCATGTACTTTAAATTCGCGAAGCATACGATCTACCAACACGTCAAGATGTAATTCACCCATCCCGGAAATGATTGTTTGACCCGTATTCTCGTCTGCACGAACCTGAAATGTGGGGTCTTCTTCTGCCAATTTTCTAAGCGCTTCCCCCATTTTATCTTGGTCGGCATTACTTTTGGGTTCAATCGCAATTGAGATGACTGGTTCCGGGAATGATATGTTTTCTAGAACAACCTTTTTTTTATCACATAAGGTGTCGCCTGTGAAAGACTCTTTTAATCCTAAGACCGCACCGATATCACCAGCTCGAACTTCGGTAACATCTTCACGGCGATCCGCATACAGACGAATCAATCTCCCAATTCGCTCACGTTTGCCTTTAGAAGCATTCAACACAGTAGATCCCTGGTTAATAACGCCCGAATATACTCGGAAGTATGCAAGACGGCCAACATAAGGGTCGGTAACAATTTTGAAGACGAGGGCACTCATTGGAGCATCATCATCAGCCGGTAATTCGATCACTTTACTTTCATCGTCTGGATCCGTCCCCTTTACCGGTGGAATATCCATTGGAGAGGGCAGATAATCAATTACTGCATCGAGCAGAATTTGAACCCCTTTATTTTTCAATGAAGAGCCACAAAAAACAGGAGTAGCTTTTCCTGCCAGGACAGATCGCCGCAAAGCCACTTTGAGTTCGTCGACACTTATGTCTTCGCCATTTAGATACTTTACAGTTAAATCATCATCCAATTCAGCTATGCTTTCTACAAGTTTCTCGCGCGCAGCTTGGACTTGTTCTTTATATTTTTCAGGAATTTCGTCAACTTTAGGATCTTTACCAAGATCATCTTCCCAGGTGATAGCTTTTTCCTCTATAATATCGATCACACCATGGAAGGAAGCTTCTGAACCCATAGGTAGTTGTAAAGGGATCGGGTTCGCTCCCAATCGATCTCGGATTGAATCAATCGTCCCTTCGAAGGTAGACCCTACCCTATCCATTTTATTTACAAAGCATATACGGGGTACACCATATCGATCAGCCTGTCTCCACACAGTTTCACTTTGCGGCTCAACACCTTGAACTGCATCAAAGATAACAATGCCTCCGTCCAACACACGTAAAGAGCGCTGCACCTCAGCTGTGAAGTCAATGTGGCCAGGTGTGTCGATAATGTTGAACTGATATCCCCGCCATTCGGCAGAGACTGAGGCAGAAACGATTGTGATTCCGCGCTCCCTTTCCTGCTCCATCCAGTCGGTAACGGTAGTTCCATCATCCACTGAACCGATACGGTAAGTTTTTCCAGTGTAAAAAAGAATCCGTTCGGTTGTGGTTGTCTTTCCCGCATCAATGTGCGCAATAACACCAATATTTCTATATCGTTCAAGGGGATGTTCGCGTGCCATTTAAATAAATTCCTTATAAAAGTATGAATGACACTACTTTAAACGATAATGAGAGAAAGCGCGGTTGGCCTCAGCCATTTTATGCGCTTCATCACGTTTGCGAATTGCAGCACCAGTTTCATTGAATGCATCAGTCAATTCCAATGCAAGTTTTTCTGGGAAAGACTTTCCAGAACGAGCTCGAGCTGCTGCTAAAATCCAACGAATAGCCAAAGTAGTACGGCGTTCTGGGGCGACTTCCATTGGAATTTGATAAGTAGCACCACCCACACGGCGGGGGCGAACTTCCATTGCAGGCGAGACGTTTCCCAAAGCAGAATCGAAGACTTCAAGGGGGTCCTTGTTGGTACGTTCTTTAATTAAATCCATTGCATTGTACATCAAGCGGACGGCCAAACTCTTCTTGCCCCGCTTCAAAATATGCAGAATCATAGTCTGAACAATCACGCTGTGATAGCGGATATCTGGGGGTACGACCCGTTTTTCAGGCTTTCCTCTTCTCATATCAAAATCTCCAAAATATTATTTCTGTCGCTTCGCACCATACTTAGACCTGCTTTTCTTACGATCAGGTACTCCGGTGGTATCGAGCGAACCCCTCACAATGTGATAACGAACACCCGGTAAATCCTTGACACGGCCTCCGCGTACAAGTACAACCGAGTGTTCTTGTAATTGATGCCCTTCCCCTGGAATATAGGCTGTCACCTCTAGTCCATTTGTTAAGCGAACACGTGCGATCTTACGTAAAGCAGAGTTTGGTTTTTTAGGTGTCATGGTACGGACAACCGTACAAACCCCACGTTTTTGAGGCGCACCCTTTCCTTGACGAACTCGACGCTGTTTATTGCTATTGAAAGTAAATTGTAACGCAGGAGCTTTGCTTTTCACTTTCTTCATTTTGCGGCCCTTTCGGACCATCTGATTTATTGTCGGCACTTTTCCTCCGATCACTAATTAAATCTCAAAGACTATTCGCAAGAAATGAGGCCATCAGTCTGTAATGATGGCCTCATTTCGCAGCTGCCATACTAATAGCGATCAATAGTCGCCTTTGGGGGCGGCAACGAAAAGGGATTTTATCACCTGCCCAAACATACGTCAAGCCTTCGATTTCTTACCCAGATTCCTGCCGATATCCAGCAAACCGGTTGCCAATCTGGGCGGATGCGCTTTTTCTTCGTCCTTACCAAACGTCTCTATATCACCATTTTCATTAATTGCTTCAACTGAAATTCCAAGACTCTGAAGTTCCTTCACAAGCACCCTGAAAGAAGCGGGGATGCTTGGATCTTCAATAGGTTCACCTTTGACAATCGATTCATAAGCATTAACTCGACCCTGAACATCGTCAGACTTTACAGTAAGCATTTCTTGCAATGTATATGCTGCGCCATACGCTTCTAAAGCCCACACTTCCATCTCACCGAAGCGTTGACCGCCAAACTGGGCTTTACCACCGAGTGGTTGTTGTGTAACTAGGCTGTAAGGACCGGTAGAGCGAGCGTGAACTTTATCTTCTACTAGGTGGTGAAGTTTGAGAATTGTCATAACTCCTACGGTCACAGGCTGATCATAATGGTTTCCAGATTTTCCATCTCGAAGCATTTGCTTTCCAAGGGTAGGCACTGGGTACCCAGTGGATGCCATTACACTTTGTGCAGAAGAAGTTAAATTTTCATCTTTTGCTTTGCTTGGTTTGCCAACACTTTCCATCCACATGCGTAAACATGCATTAATTGCGGCATGGTTGTAAGATTGACGATCTTGAGGTTTAATATCTTCATTATAGAATATTTTCTCAGGGTCGTACCCATTGTCACGTAACCATTCCCGTGCAGTGCCATCCCGCGCAAAATCTTCCTTGTACAAATTATTTACATCGTAACCCCGATCCCCTAAAAATCCTTCAAGGTATAAGCGGCGGACTTCATCATCATCTTGAATGGTCTCAGGATCATACTCATCTTGCTTGAGCCATTTCCAGGCTGCATCTACTGCTTCCATCCAAGCCTGATCTACAATCCAGGCTCGGGCAAGTTCAGCCTCGATTTCCGCTTCGGAAGCACCATCGAATACAGGTGTTATAGCGCGGAACCCAAGTCGCTTTGCAGCCCAACCAAGGTGGACCTCCAATACCTGACCGATATTCATACGTCCAGGCACACCCAACGGATTGAGAATCAGGTCAACAGGCGTGCCATCATCTAAAAATGGCATATCTTCTACAGGAACAACTTTAGAGATTACACCTTTATTTCCATGGCGGCCAGCCATTTTATCACCAGCCGTGATCTTACGCTTTTGGGCAATAACCACACGAACCATCGTATCCACACCAGCAGACAGGTCGGTATTCTCCTCACGGGTAAATACTTTAACGTCCACAACTTTGCCGCGCTCACCATGAGGCATCCGTAAGGAGGTATCTTTTACATCACGAGATTTCTCACCAAAGATAGCACGCAAAAGACGCTCTTCCGGAGTAAGCTCTTTCTCACCCTTAGGGGTAATTTTACCAACAAGGATATCGTTCGGACCGACTTCGGCTCCAATGCGGATTATGCCAGTCTCATCAAGATCTTTAATCGCCTCCTCCCCAACATTGGGAATGTCGCGAGTTATTTCTTCAGGCCCCAGCTTTGTATCGCGCGCTTCCACTTCGTGCTTTTCTATATGTATGGAGGTAAAGCGATCTTCCTGAACAAGTCGTTCCGATATAAGAATGGCATCTTCAAAATTGCCACCTTCCCAAGATAGAAATGCTATAACTACGTTTTGTCCTAGCGCCAGTTCGCCACTTTCTGTTGACGAAGAATCGGCGATAATGTCATTTGCTTTTACAATCTGGCCCTTGACTACAATAGGGCGTTGGTCAATACAAGTACTTTGATTGGATCGTTGGTACTTGCGGAAATTGTAGGTATGCAAGCCATTTTTCTCATGAACGACGATCGAATTACCTGTTACAGAAGTCACTTCTCCGTCCGCCTCTGCAACGATCACCTGCCCGGAGTCTAGCGCTGCATGATATTCCATACCTGTTGATACCAATGGAATTTCTGGCCGAATAAGGGGTACAGCTTGTGCCATCATGTTCGATCCCATCAAAGCACGATTTGCATCGTCATGTTCCAAGAAGGGGATCAAAGCCGCACTAATACCCACAACTTGATTCGGCGCAACATCCATGAAATGGACGTCCTCTGGTTTTGAAAATTCAAAACCAGAATGATGTCGGCTGGAGACGCGGTCGCGAACATATTCATTGTGCTCTGACAAGGGTGCATTTGCCTGAGCAATAACATATTTATCTTCAGCATCAGCAGAGAGGTATTCGATCTCATCTGAAACGTAGGGTACAAGCTCTATTTCACCGCCAACCTTTGCCAATTTCTTAAGCATTTTCTCGTCGATCCGGGTAGCGGCCTTGACAATAAGATTACCTTTTAAATCCTTTATACCTTTCAATACTTTTCGTCCTACAAGTTTCTCATCATCACAAGGCAATGATTTAAAGACTTTACGATAAGGGGTTTCTATGAAACCATATTGATTTACTCGTGCGAAACATGCTAGACGGCCGATCAATCCAATGTTTGGACCTTCCGGTGTTTCAATCGGGCAGATACGTCCATAGTGGGAGTGGTGAACATCGCGTACATCAAATCCTGCGCGCTCTCGGCGTAACCCGCCAGGGCCTAACGCAGATAGCGTTCGCTTGTGGCGCAACTCTGCAAGTGGATTGGTTTGATCCATAAATTGGGACAACTGGCTGGAACCGTAAAATTCGCGTAATGCTGCGACTACCGGGCGAATATTTACCAAAGTTACTGGCGACAATTGTTCTTGATCACGGATAGACATTCGCTCTTTAATGACTCGCTCCATTCGGCGTAGTCCAATTCGTAGTTTGTTCTGAATCAGTTCTCCGACCGTTTTGACTCGTCGATTACCGAGGTGGTCAATATCATCCGGTTTTTCGACACCATTATTTATCTGTATCATCCGACGAATTAATCGAACAATATCATCTTTGGTGACATTTCGATGAGGAATTGGTACTTCCAAATCTAGTTTTTGATTTAGCTTGTATCGTCCAACACGTTCCAGGTCATAATGTCTTTGATCAAACAATTGCTCCTCAAGGAACGCACGCGCATTATCCAAAGTAGCTGGGTCGCCTGGGCGCATTTTGCGAAAGAACTCAATCAGAGATGCTTCTGCAATAGTTTGACCATTTTTAAGATCCCATTCTGGTTCTTGACGCAATGTTGAGGCAATAAACATTCGTTCTGGGTTGTTATCTACATCTTCGAATAAGCTAAGAATTTCCTCATCCGATCCAGTTTTAAGCAGTGACCCGCCGTTACCATCATCAACAACAGCTAACGCACGTAAAAACACTGTAATTGGTACCGTGCGCTTCCGATTGAATTTCAGTATGATGTAATCACTTTTACGAGTCTCGAACTCCATCCACGCGCCCCGGTCGGGAATCAGCTTGGCACTCGCTAAAGCGCGACCAGTTGCTCGGTCGACAGGTGCCTCAAAGTAAACACCCGGCGAACGGATTAACTGTGAGACCACAACTCTTTCTGTTCCATTAATAATGAAGGTGCCCTTTTCTGTCATTTCAGGGAAGTCGCCCAAGAAAATGTCTTGCTTCATGGGCTCTGAAACATCCGATCCCGCCAAAAGGACAGAGATATATAACGGGCTAGAATAAGTTAAATCACGTTCAATACATTCTTCCATTGTATTTTTTATTTCACCAAACCAATATTTTAGGCCCCATTGTTCAGACTCGGAACCACGGCTTGGAAAATAAAGTTTCATCCCCTTGTTATACGATTCGATCGGCGAAACCTCATGAAAGAGGTCAGCCAAACCCTCACGCTTTAAACGCGCAAAAGAATCAATTTGGACCTCAATTAAATTCGGAAGGTTTAGTTTTACGGGTATACGAGCGAAATTTTTACGAGGCAGGGCAGTTGCCATTCGTCTCTCCTGATTTGGGCTGACGACACAAAACTATCCCATAAACCGCCGGGACAGTAATCCTAAATTATAATCCACTTTATAAGATATGGTCAAGATTTTTTAAATAACATTTTCATTCCCACTTTTTATTTATTCAACTGCTAAAATCATTTTATCATATCTTTTGAGGCTTTAACAAGAAATCTGTGTTTATATTGATATATTGATAAAATTTCTTATCACCATTTCGGAAAGTTCTTCAACTTAGTGGAACTCCCCAAAGGGGACAATGTGCGAGCTTAGCAAAGCAGTCTCCTGATAACGGGGAGATTGCTCACCTACACACTGCACCAAACGCAGTGAGGTGTATGTCTCAGCCCCCGTCTAGTATGTTATGTTAATAGAAACAGGGCACGGCAGATCGTTTCCGTCTAGGTCAATCACAGACCGCCGCG
>JASJYH010000010.1 GCA_030123675.1 Anaerolineae bacterium
GAGGTTCATGAAAACATGACTATGGATGATGAACTAATCGAGGCGCTTCGTTTTCTTTCAAAGCAGGATTTCCAGATTGCTCTGGATGATGTAATTACTTTTGACGATGTAAAACCCTTGATAGATATAATCAATATTGTAAATACTAATTTTACAAATAATTGGAATCAATCAACTCCTTTACAAAATGTTCTGTAAATTTATTAATTTGCCACATGACACATATACTTTAGGGGGATTTATATTTCGATCCTATCAAAAAAGATTGTTATCCTGAAAGGATTTTCCGCTTTTGTGCAATATCCCCGTGAATCTGCTCCATCAGGGCATCTACGCTTGAGAATTTCAATTCATCCCGCAAGCGCTGCACAAACTCTAATTTCAGCTCTTGCCCATACAGGTCACGCTCAAAATCAAGGATGTGGACTTCAACATTGGGCGTTTGCTTATCGGGGGTAAAGGTCGGGTTTATCCCAACACTTGTTGCTGCGGGAAAACGCTCGTCCCCCAACCAGGCCCAGGTGGCATAAATACCATTGGCCGGTAACACTTTATCATTGGGATAATCAACGTTTGCGGTAGGGATGTTAAGTTTGCGTCCGCGCCCAGCCCCATGCAGCACTTGTCCGCTTAGTGAGTAATACCGTCCCAGAGATTTGGCCGAGTGGGCTACATCTCCGGAAGCGATTCGTTGGCGAATCAGGCTGGAAGAGAGCACCTCGCCTGCCTCCTTTACGGGCTCAATGGCAGCGACACTATATCCAAGTTCTTTTCCAATTTCAGTAAGGCGCTCGAAGGTGCCTTCGCGATTGCGGCCCAGGCCAAAGTCGTGCCCTATCCATAACGAGCGCAACCCCAAGTGTGTGGAGATGAGGCGCATGAAGTCCAGGGCGGTGTACTTGGCCATTTCGGTTGAAAACGGCTGGGTGATTAGGGCATCCACACCCAGCTTGTTAAGCAAATCCACTTTCTCATCCGGAGTGGTTAAGCTTTTTATCTCATCAACTTTGCCCAGCACAACAGCGGGATGCGGCCAAAAAGTAAGCACAACAGCAGGAGCTCCGATTTCATGAGCGCCTGCTGTTAGTTTTGAGATTATTTCCTGGTGACCAAGATGTACGCCGTCAAAAACGCCAATTGTGAGCCAAGAATTTTGAAGGTTTACAGCTTCTAAAGAGCGGTAATTTTGCATGCCTGTTGTAAACGAATCCGTTCAAGTTCGCCACATAGTGACGGTTTGCATAGCCGCTCGTTCAGTTTATCAAGATTGAAAGAATACTTTTTTAGGCTGCCACTCGCGGGAACCTTCTTCTTCGCCTTCAACACATTGCAAAAGAGCTACCAGTTCACCCTGTGTACTGACACCCCGCACCCAGCTTTCCAATTCTCTGTCAGGTTCTGCTTGTACCCGATGGCCATGGCGGACACCTTCGACTTCGTCTGGATTTAATTCCCTGGCTTCCCAATCGCCGAGCGCATCGGCTGCTGGAATGAGATATTGGTACCAGTTTCCGGCCTGGAAGGCTTCTTCAAGCTTGCGCAGAGGCACGGCATCTCGCAGTGTAAATTGACCACTTTTCGTGCGGCGCAACCCAACCAGGTAGGCACCTATGCCGATTGTTTCACCCAGATCATTTGCCAACGAGCGCACATACGTGCCAGACGAGCAATGCACATCAACCACAACTTCGGGTGGCGCCCACTCTAACACTTCCAGATGATAAACTTTGATAATTCGCGGTTCAATTTCGACATGCTCGCCTTTGCGCGCCATTTCGTATGCCTTGCGCCCGCGCACCTTAACAGCAGAATATTGCGGTGGGGTCTGTTCAATCTCACCTTCAAAAGTCTTGAGAACTTTTTCAAATTCTTCTTCTGTAATGGTCACAGGCACTTCTTCGCTTGTAAACTTGCCTTCGGCATCATACGTATCCGTGGAACTCCCCATCCGAATAATGGCTTGATAGCGTTTATCAGACGCCGACACAAACTCACTCAAACGTACAGCTGGACCAATCAAAATGACCAGCACCCCAGAAGCACGTGGGTCGAGCGTCCCTGTATGGCCGGCGCGCCGTATGCCCGTTCCTTTCCGAACAGCCTGGACTACATCGTGTGATGTCATACCTACAGGTTTATCAATTACCAACACACCAGATATTGCATTTTTTACTTCTTGACTATCCATCCTCAATTCCTCCTAAATCTAGCCGATCTTATCTAATTATCCCACAAATGTCTTACAATTAGATTAAAGTCCCAGCATTTCCTTTGTGGTCTTAAGTACTATAGGCTGGACATCATCCAAAGTACCCTGAATGTCGGCGCCGGCAGCGGCTGCATGCCCACCACCTCCAAAATGTTTTGCAATAAGCGCAACATCAATACCGGGTTCCAAAGCACGCCACGATATCTTAACATGATTGTCGTTTTGTTCGACAAAAATCATACCTACCTTATGGTTCTCAATTGCAGAAATCATATTGATCAGGTCGGCATCATCATTGCCTGGATACAAGCTTGATTGACGATCTTCTAAGGAAAGCGCGCTCCAAACGATCCCGTTCGACGAATCAATTTTGGATAAGCCCACGCCCCAATACCTAGCTGCTGCGAACGATCGTCGGACTAAGCCACGCATATATATTTCTGGCATATTTACGCCAGTATCCATCAAGGCTGCGGCCTGCCGTAATGCCTCAGAGGTCATATTTGATGTACGGAAACCGAGTGTATCGGTGATAATTCCTGTCAACAAAGCGGACGCAATCGGTTGGGTGATCTCATAACCCCACTCAGGAAGATGCTTGGTTAGTATAGCTGCGGTTGCGACTTCTTGCCCCTCGATTAAATTTAACGTACCAAAAAGCTGATTGGTTACATGGTGGTCAATATTTATATCAGGCAATTCGATGGACCCCAGCACATTACCGAGACGTTTGAAATCTGCACAATCGACCGAAATAAACGTATCAAAGTCTTTATCCGGTTCTTTCCGGACCTGGTCACTGCCTTCCAAAAACCGAAAGCTAGCGGGCACTCCATCGGCGAGCACCATCTGAACAGATTTACCGGAATTTTGAAGGGCCAATCCCAATCCAATTAACGAACCAATCGCATCACCATCCGGTCGGATATGGGATGCGATCAAGACATTTTGGGCTGTATCCAAGCGTTCCTTTATTTCTACATGTAACTTTTCGATTCTACTTATTTCAATTAACTCCATTATTATTTTTTATCCTTCAAATCCAACAACAGCTTCTCGATATGATCGGCGTTTTCCGGGGTTGGGTCCCAGTGAAATCGCAAGCGTGGAAATGTACGCAAATCGATCCGCGCAGACAATGCCCGTCTCATATAGCCACTGGCGCTTTTCAATCCCGCCAGTACTTCACTAGAACGCTCAGAGCCTTCAATCGCTGAAACATAAATATGCGCAAAAGCCAATTCCTTGTCAACTCGAACATCTGTAATAAAAATTTGTTCAAGGCGTGGGTCATTGAGCTCCCGGATGAGTAATATTGAGGCTTCTTGCCGGATGCGGTCCGCGATGCGTTGAAGTCGAATTCCAGTGGGCATAGATTTTAATAAGGACGGAAGTTTGCTCCCGCCCAACCATCATTGCTCTGTTTCTTCAAGAATGTAGCACACAAGCTCGTCGCCTTCTTTTATATCGTGAAAGTTCTTTAGGCCTACACCACATTCGAACCCGCTCCGAATTTCATTGACATCTTTCTTCTCTTGTTTGAGCGATGACATTTCGCCCTCGAATACGATGTCTTTACCCCGTAACAGGCGAACCTTGGCATTGCGCCGCAATTCGCCATCACGCACGCGACAACCGGCGATTTTGCCAACTTTTGAGATAGGGAAAACAGCCAATACTTCGGCTCGGCCTATTTCTTTTTCTGCAATAACCGGGTCTAACATGCCTTTGAGCGATTTTTCAATGTCTTCGGTGATGCGGTAGATAATATCGTATAGGCGGATTGAAACACCCTCATTGCTCGCTAATTTGCGAGCGGGTACATCCGACTGCACATTAAACCCAATCACGATCGCTTTAGAGGCGGCCGCCAGCATAATGTCATTTTCACTAATGTTTCCCGTATCCGCATGCAGTACACGGATTCTAATCTCACTTTTGCCAAGCTTTTCAAGTTCGGACACGATAGGTTCTAACGATCCTTGCACGTCAGCTTTGATGATCAAGCTGAGTTCTTTGGCTTTACCGGCCTTATAGGCAGCAAACAAATCTTCCAACGAAGTACTTTTGGTGGCTTGGCCACCACCCTTTTGTTCCTCAATCCGTTCAGCGACTAGCTCGCGAGCTTCTTTGCCCTTTGCAACTACCTGGAACAAATTGCCTGCTTCGGGTACTCGGTTAAACCCCAAAACTCCCACTGGTGTGGATGGGCCTGCCTTCTCGATCGGCTTGCCTTGGAAGTCGAAAAGAGCGCGTATACGCCCATAGCTAGTTCCAGCAACCACAATGTCACCGACTTTAAGCGATCCATTCTGGACCAACAAAGTTGTTACCGTGCCTTTAGTTTTATCCATCTCCGCTTCGATCACTGTACCAATGATAGTGCCATCCGGATTTGCTCGTATATCGGTATTTTCAGCCACCAACAAGATGGCCTCAAGCAAATCGTCAATACCTTCTTTTAGTTTGGCAGAGACTGGAATTACCATTGTGTTTCCGCCCCAATCATCTGGCACTAGATCCAGATCAGCCAATTGTTTCTTAACATTTTCAGGGTTTGCATTGGCTTTGTCAATTTTGTTGAGCGCCACGATTATTGGTACCTGAGCTGCTTTGGCGTGGGAGATTGCTTCCTTAGTTTGAGGCATAACACCATCATCAGCAGCTACCACCAAAATGACGATATCGGCACCCTGGGCGCCACGGGCTCGCATAGCCGTGAAAGCTGCATGGCCTGGGGTATCGAGAAATGAAATCATATGACCCTTCATTTCCACTTGATAGGCACTAATGTGTTGGGTAATGCCACCTGCTTCGCCTTCCGCAACATTCGACTGGCGCACAACGTCCAAGAGCGAGGTTTTCCCATGATCGACATGCCCCAAAATGGTGACTACGGGAGCACGATCTACAAGTTTAGATTCGTCTTCATCTGCAATTAATTGGCGCCAAAGGGGAGATTCACCAACTTCTTCTATAACTTCTTCTTTAAGCTCTTCCGGAACAGCATCAAATCCGTACTCAGCAACGACAATAGCGGCGGTATCAAAATCCACCGTCTGATTGATGCTGGCCATAACTCCATTGCTCATCAATTTTTTTATTAAATCTATCGGGCTTTGTTCAATTATCTGTGCCAGATCTCTGACGACGATGCTGGCAGGGAGTTCTAACTTATTCCCATTTGCACTCATATGGCACCTCCTGATGAATTTTGCATAATCGCTTCGCTCCCCAATTCACGAAGCCAGGCCCGGTTGCGGGGAAACGTGCCAAGGGAGTCCTTTGTAAATCGCTCACATTGTACTTGTTTCGTCCGCCATAATTTCGCCGGATTCTTCCGGGAGCGTTTCCAGGTATGCTTGCAAATGCTCTCGGGATTCAGCGACTATTTCTGTTTTCAACGCGTGCGCTAGTGCGCCTTCGAGACCCCTTTTCCAGCATAAACGCCTGTTGTGCAAATAGGCACCTCTACCGGACAATTTACCTGTTAAATCTACTCGGACCCCAACGGGAGATCTAACAATGCGAATTAGCTGACGTTTCGGCATCACCGTTCTGCAGCCTACGCAAGTTCGCTGCGGGATATGTTTTGTGCGTTGAGCAGGTTTCTTAGCCACCTTGATCTCCGCGACCCTCCACTTCAAATGACAAAGAGGTGGAGCATGAGGGAGTTAAAATTAAAAATTACCAATCTTCTCCGAAGTCATCATCTCCCTTGCGTTTCTTCTGCGAGACAACTTCCCCGAGTTCTTCGTCATATTCCAACTTAACGTATTTCTTCTTTTTCTTCTTGCTCTTCTTATCCTTTTCGTCCGTTTCGGACTCTGTCTCGACTACAGTACCTGTTTTGAACATTTCTTTTAAAGCGAACAACTCATCAAGGGAAACATCATCTTTCACCATATCAGATGCTTCTGAAGTTGCTTGCTCTTCTTTCTTTTTGTCTTCGGCTGTCGGTTGAGCCTCTTTTTCTTCGGAGCCAGTTACGGCTTCGCTCACAGCTTCAGGCTGGCCATCTTCTGGGGTGGATTCAGCCGTGATTTCGGCATCCGGTGCATCAACCACAGCTTCTGGATCCTCTACCTGCTCAGATTCTGGGATTTCTTCAACAACTGGTTCAGGTTCCGGATCAGGAAACGTCAAGTCGGCCAATGTTTCTTCGATATTCTCGATGGCTTTCGGGCCAATTCCGGCCAGGTCTAGAAGTTTTTCTTGGTGAATTTTTAAATCCAACAACAAATCACCAACAGATTCATAATGAGCTTCGGTCAATATATTGAAAATATGCTCTTTCAATCCAGCATCATTGATTTCCATTTTAAAAGCTGTCTCAGGTATATCAGCAAGAGCAGCGGCAACACGTTCCTCTTCCTCGCGAGCTACCTCTTCCTGTATTTGGTGAGAGCGTTGTTCGATGGAATCCACAAATTTAGATAGCTCTGTGTACTCTTCTGGAGTGATAGGTCGACCTTCAGATTTTTTGGTTAGAATTTTCTCGATCGCCGGAATTGTTTCGACCACGTCTGAGATTAACTCAATCAGCTCTTTGTCATCCTGTAATTTCTGGATAACGTCACCCGCCGCTTCAACCAACGACTTAATATCAATCCGCCAGCCAGTCAGCTTAGCGGCCAAGCGCACATTTTGCCCATCTCGGCCTATAGCCAAACTTAATTGGTCTTCCAGCACCACAACTGTAGCTGTACGACCTGAATTGGGCGGCTCAGAGAGATAAACTCCGTTGACGCGCGCCGGACTGATAGCCTTGGTAATATAAACTACAGGATCAGGGTCCCATTGAATAATGTCGATTTTCTCGTCGTGTAATTCCCTGACAATCGCCTGAATGCGAACACCTTTGATGCCCACACAGGCTCCCACCGGATCCACGCCATCTTGGGTAGCCATGACAGCTACTTTCGCGCGTTGTCCAGGTTCTCGAGCGATGGCCCGGATTTCTACCACGCCATGATAAATCTCAGGGACTTCATTTTCTAACAAGCGACGTAAGAAATTGCGATGGGAACGTGAAAGAATGATTTGCGGGCCACGTGAACTGTCTTTTACTTCCAACACCACTGCTCGGATGCGGTCGTGCAAGCGGAAGCGTTCACGCGCAATGCGTTGATTTGCGGGCATAATTCCCTCTGCCTTCATGTCCAATCCTACCGTAGTAGATTGGGCATTGCTGGCTTGAACCACGCCGCTGACAATCTCACCTGATTGCTTGTTGAAGTACTCCATTTGGGCAGAGCGTTCTGCTTCACGAATACGTTGCTGAATGACCTGCCGCGCAGTTTGTGCAGCAACGCGCCCAAAATTAATAGGGGTGGTTTCAACTATAGCCATATCACCCAGTTGGACCTCTGGGTTTCTTTTCTTGGCATCTTCCAATGTGACTTCAGTATGTTCGTCAATCACATCTTCTACCACTTCTTTTTCCGCGAAAATCAACATTTCCCCAGTATCTGATTCTACTTTGGCCTCAATATGCTGAGCACTAGATGCATTCACAGCACGCCGATAGGCTGACACCATGGCATCTTCAATAGCTCCCAATATAACTTCTTTGGGCAGTTGTTTATCTTCTATGACTTCGTTGAACGCCAGGGCAAATTCGTTCTTCGCCATTTTCTTCTTACTCCAGTTCTGTATATGCAGAAAAGTGGGGGTTGCCCACTTTCCGATGCGTGCGATATTGGTATTACTTCCGATTTAAATTCTAGCACAGCAACGATAAACGTGCAAGGTTAAGAAATTTAGACTTACATTATACGCCCCAAAAGGTGGAAATACCAACTTTGGTATGTACCTAGTGTAATTATGTTCGCAGTTAAAATTGCTCCAACAGTTCCGGGACCTTTAGAATAATCGCGTCACGCACGGACCGGAAAGCTGCTAGCTGCTCCTGATCAGTTCCCTGAGCTTTTGCAGGATCATCGAAACCAAGCTGAACACGTTTTCCCCGTACCAACCAAACTGGACATTTCTTTACCGCATCATCACAGACTGTGACAACCATATCGAAGTCCATGTCACGAAATTTCTCAGTGGATTTGGATTCGCCAATGTGTGTGATACCCACCTCGTCCAATGCTTGAATCGCTTTCGAATGGACGAAACCAGTCGGTTCTGTACCGGCAGAGAATGCCCGCCAATCAGCTGATAGGTGGGCATTAACAATTGCTTCTGCCATTTGCGAACGGCAGGAATTGCCTGTACAAAGGAAGAGTACCTTACGGGTCACTTCTTTTTATTGGACCAGAATTCATCGTCTGAAGATTTGATCTCTTCCATTTTACCGGTGACAATAAATACTGTACGTTCGCAAATATTGGTAACGCGGTCTGCAACTCGTTCTAAGTTGTGTGCTACCCACAGCAACCAATTAACTCGCTCGATAGATTTAGGGTCTGAAATGATAAAGGTCATTAATTCACGATAAATCTGATTATAAAGGGCATCTACCTCATCATCTTCAACAGGAATGGCCTTGGCAGCTTCCACATCTTCTTCGACAAAAGCGGTTAGTGCCCGTTGCAACATGTCGGTAGCTTTTTGTCCCATGCGAGGGATATCAATCAACGGCTTCAGCAATGGGCCGTCTCCCATTCGAATGCTGATATTCGCAATCCCTTTGGCGTAGTCACCCATTCGTTCCAACTCTGAAATGATTTCCATTGTTGAAGCCAACAAGCGCAAATCGTGAGCCATTGGCTGTTGTGTGGCGATCAGGATCATTAACTGGTTCTCAATTTCGAACCGCTTATCATTAATCTCTTGATCGGTTTTTAATATTTTCTTAGACTCCTTTAGATCTCGCTTTTTAAGCGCTTCAATCGAATCTAATAAGGCTTGTGCGACCATACTGCCAAGCCCCATGACATCATCCTTAACTTGTTGAAGTTCGTTCTCAAATATTTTACGGGTCATAAGCACCTCGATTTGTAACTTATCGACTCATTATAACGGTAATCTGGTGCGTTAAATCAAATAAAACGACTCGTCGCGATATTATCAGTGCAAGCTTTTCATTAGCGCAACACTTGGTTAAATAGCAACCCGCCGAACAATGCCGGCGGGATGCGCCTCTTACAGAGGCTTTCAAAGGAGGAGATATGTTAGAAGTTTTACTCTTTTATCTTGATGCGTTGTTTCAGAAACTCAAGACGTTTCTGTTTCAAGTCTACGCTGAAGACCAATAACAACAAAACGAGTAATATGGAGAGAAATATATCCATCAATTATAACTCCTGTAACATATTTCCATCATATCATTTTCGCTTATGTTTGGACTTAAGAGCTACTTAACAATGGGCACACAAAATTGTTAATTATTTTTCACCAATTTTCAACGAAAATACTTCGATTATAGGAAAGGAATACGGGATTATTATGAGCTTGGAGGAATCCAACTTTTGAGAATTTGGGAAAGGTAAGGTGCGACTATTTAATAGAAATTCCGCCTATGTATTTTCCTTTAGGTACCTACAGAAAATCAAAGTATTCCCCCCCAACTAATTATCCGAATCTTCCAGTAACGTAGTCTTCTGTTCGTTGTTCCTGTGGATTTGTGAATAGCTCATCACCATTTCCGTATTCAACCAGCTCCCCTTGCAAAAAGAAAGCGGCATAATCAGCTGTGCGTGCAGCTTGTTGAACGGAGTGCGGCACAAGGATGATCGTGTAATCTTTCTTCAATTCCTGTAATGCCGCTTCAACCTTGCCTGTCGAAATAGGATCAAGGCCGGAAGTTGGCTCATCAAGCAGAATGACTTCAGGTTGCTGTGCAAGCGAACGCGCTAAGCAGATGCGTTGTTGTTGTCCACCGGATAGGGCAATTGCAGGCTCTTCGAGCCGGTCTTTCACCTCGTCCCAAATGGCAGCAAGCTTCAGGCTGCGTTCGACCGCTTCCTCCAGCTTTGATTTTCGTTTTTCGCCTGCCAGCTCCAATCCGTACGTCAGGTTTTTGCGGATCGACATCGGCAATACCACTGGGCGTGCAAACACCATACCAACTTTACGGCGCAATGCAATCGTGTCAGTTGCCGGATTAAGGATGTCCTCCCCATCCATCATGATCCGACCCGACATCGTTTCGACATCTGTCAAATCATTTAGGCGGTTTATGCAACGTAACAATGTGGATTTGCCACCGCCTGCCGGGCCAAATAAAACTGTGATCGCGTTCTTAGCGATATCCATGTTGATATTGCTGAGCGATTCTGTGCCATCAGCGTATTGCAAGCTTAGATTTTCGATAACAAGTTTGTTCATAAAGACGATTGGCGATTTATGATTCTGGAATGGAGATGGGCGATTTGCGATTAGGGTTTATGATTCGTCTGTGGTCTCTTGGCCGTTGCCTATACCCGGTGGCCCGAATTACCATTGCCTGCGCGCCCTGGCTCTCGAACGGATAACGGTTGCAATTAAATTCATGCCTAATACAAAAATGAGCAAAACCAGTGCTGTGCCGTATTGGATTTGAATTGGCATCTCGGGAACCTGAGTTGAAATAACAAATAAGTGGTATGGCAACGCCATGGTCGCATCAAAAATCGACCCAGGCAAGCGTGGCAGGAAAAAGGCCGCACCTGTAAAGAGAATAGGCGCGGTCTCGCCTGCAGCCCGCTCTAAACCTAGAATTACGCCCGTCAGAATTCCAGGCAGACCTTGAGGAAGCACGATGCGCCGAATGGTCTGCCAGCGGGTGGCGCCTAACGAAACGCTAACCGTACGAAAGGACTGTGGCACTGCGCGCAATGCTTCTTCTGAAGTGCTAATGATGACAGGCAGGGTCATGATAGATAATGTAAGCGAGGCAGCCAGAATACTAGTACCAAATTTTAGGAACAATACGAAAAGCCCCAACCCGAATAAGCCGTACACAACCGACGGGATTCCCGCTAAGTTAATGATTGCAAGACGGATGATGCGCGTCCAGGCGTTATCCGGGGCATACTCAGACAAATAAATTGCTGCCGCTATTCCAAGCGGAACTGAGAAGATGGCCGTTCCGATGGTCAGATAAAAGGTCCCGATGATGGCCGGAAAGATCCCGCCTTCACGCATCCCGGAACGTGGTACAGCTAAGAGAAATTCCCGCGAAATGGCTGGGCTGCCTTGTAGAAAGATATAAACGATTACACTGATAATAGGAACAACTGTGATTATTGCGATGAGGGTCAAAAGCGAGAAACCAAGGCGCTGGGAAAGGTGGCGATTCACGATAATATCCTTTCAGAGCGTTTCTTCGACCGGAATATGACCGACGAAGCTGCGACGTTTACCGCCAAGGAGATTAGAAACAAAACAATACCGATAAAGAACAGGGTGTGATAGTGCACACTGCCACTGGCAACCTCACCCATTTCGGCAGCGATGGTGGCTGTCATCGTACGGGCAGGTTCAAACAAACTTCCGGGTCTAATTGCCATTACGGGCGCATTCCCTGTCACCATCATGACTGCCATGGTCTCCCCGATCGCACGGCCAATTCCGAGCATGATGCCCGTCATCACACCGGAACGCGCCGCAGGTAAGGTCACTCGCCAGATAGTTTGCCAGTGTGTTGCGCCTATGGCCCATGCAGCTTCACGGTAAGATCGCGGAACTGTATCCAAAGCATCTTCAGCCACTGAGACTATTGTCGGGACGGCGATGGCAGCTAACAGCAGGGAGCCAGTAAAAGCCGTAAGCCCGGTAGGCAAATCAAAAGTAGTTCGCAGCCAAGGGGAGAGTACCAGAATGCCAAGGAACCCCAGCACAACGGAGGGCAATCCACCGAGCAGTTCCACAAGTGGCTTCAAGACTTCACGCACAGCTCGTGGGGCGATCTCGGATATATAAACCGCAGTCCCAATCCCAAAGGGAATTGCTACCAGCGCCGCGCCGAGCGTCACAATCAGGGAGCCAGTGATGAGCGGCAAGATACCAAAATAATCTTCAATTGGATACCAACGGACGCTGAACAGAGTGGAGAGATCTACTTCCCCCAATGTTGGTAGTCCCTCGCGCAACAGGAAAATGAAAATAAGGGCTACAAAAACAATAGCAGAGTAGCCAGAGGCCTTGATAGCCCGGGTAATTATAAATTCACGCCAGTTTAGGTCTTTATCCATTAGTCTCTCCCCCTCTCCCTTTTAGGGACGGGTGCCCGTTAGGGTAGAGGGTGGGGGTGAGGGTCATTACTTTATCGGCACAAATCCTAAGTCACCCACAATTCCTTGTGCCTCATCAGAGGTTATGATCCATTCCAGGTATATTTTCACTATGCCGGTCGGTTCCCCGGCAGTATACATATAAAGATCGCGGGCAATCGGGTAGGTGGCATCGTTTACCGTCTCGATCGAAGGCAGCACATATTCACCTCCGGCTTCCACCGCAATGCCAATCATCTTCAAATCAGAGGGTACATATCCCAAACCATCGTATCCGATTGCATTGGGGTTTTGGCGCACCTCAACAATAATACCCTCGGATGAGGGTAGCAGCAAAGTATTCCTTGAGAATAAAGTCTTGCTTTTCTTATCGCCCAGGCGCAGCACGTTTTCTAAGAAATATACGTGGGTACCAGAGTTGGTCTCTCGAGAAAGGCGCACGATGGGCCTGTCGTCACCGCCGACTTGATTCCAATTTGTGATCTTGCCACTATAAATGTCAGAGATTTGTTGTAGGGTCAGTTCGGAAACAGGATTTTCAGGATTGACGATTACGGCAATCGCATCACGGGCAATCACAAATTCGATTGGATCAATGCCATTGGACTGTGCTTTCTCGATTTCTTCAATTTTGATCTGACGAGATGCGTTGGCAATGTCTACTGTGTCATTTATAAGCGCAGCGATTCCCGTCCCGGACCCCCCGCCTGTTACCGAGATACGCACGTCCGGGTACTCTAACTGGTAAAACTCGGCCCAAGCCAATGCCAAATTGACGATAGTATCGGAGCCTTTGTTCTCTAAAGTTTGTTCAGAAGGATCGGGGGATGAGCAGGAAACGCATACGACAACGAGGGCAAGCAAAAGCCCGGTAAGAAGCGGTCGTTTTTTCATCTCGTTGAATTATATCGCATGTCTAAAGATGATAAAATTTAGAGTGATGACTGAGCCTGTCTTCTCTATCCAAAATCTTAATTTTTATTATGGGAGCGTAAAAGCTCTTACCGATATTAACATAGATATTATGCCTCGTCAGGTAACCGCGCTGATCGGCCCATCGGGATGCGGCAAATCTACATTTCTGCGTTGCTTGAATCGCATGAACGATACGATTAGCGGGACACGCTTAGAAGGAAAAATAACCCTTAATGGAGAGGACATTTACGCCAAAGATGTAGATGTGGTCGACTTGCGGCAGCGCGTGGGAATGGTTTTCCAAAAACCCAACCCCTTTCCACAATCGATCTACGACAATGTTGCCTTTGGACCGCGTGTGCTGCATATGGCAAAGAGCAAAGCAGACCTGGAAGAGACAATTCAACGCAGCTTGCAACGGGCGGCCTTATGGGAGGATGTCAAAGATATTCTGAGTGAAAGTGCATTGGGGCTCTCACTTGGCCAACAACAACGATTGTGTATTGCACGCGTGTTAGCCGTACGTCCCGAGGTGATATTAATGGATGAATCCACTTCAGCGCTTGACCCAATTGCAACGTTAAAAGTAGAGGAACTAATCGCGGATTTAAAAAAGGAATACACTGTTGTTATCGTGACGCACAATATGCTACAAGCTGGCCGTGTTTCCGATGTCACTGGTTTGTTCTGGCTTGGGGAACTGGTCGAATTATCGCCCACAAATGAGATGTTCACCCGCCCAAAACAAGAATTGACTGAAGCCTATATTTCAGGCAAGATGGGCTAAAGCGCTGGGGAATGAGGACAGAAGACAAAGGGCGGGGGACGAAGATCCAGTCGAGCCAGACGAACGGTGCTACGCGTAACGGGCGTAGGTGTTGCTAACATAGCAGTAAAATATTTAATGGCAAAACAAAAATACTATGTGGTCTGGCGGGGCCGAGGCCCCGGAATCTACGACTCATGGGCTGAATGTGAAGCACAGGTAAAAGGGTTTCCAGGCGCGAAATACAAATCCTTTGCCAGCCGCGAGTTGGCCAAGGTTGCCTTTCGCGGCTCATACGAAGATTACGAAGGCAAATCTGGCTCCTCTCAACTATGGCTCATTGCAAAGATTAAACCGATACTGCCCTCTATATGCGTGGATGCAGCTTGTTCCGGTTCGCCCGGTCCGCTCGAATACAGAGGTGTCTTGACAGAATCTGGCCAGCAAATTTTCCGCGTGGGGCCGCATCAGGATGGCACAAATAACGTTGGGGAATTTCTGGCGATCGTCAAAGCAAGGGATTGGATAGGTTCAAAAAAACGTGATTGGCCAATTTATTCAGACTCGGCAAGTGCGATAAAATGGGTTGAAGCAGGCAGGAGCAATACAAAATTAAGGCGTTTGTCATCCAACAAACACTTGTTTGATCTAATCTCGAGTGCAGAGCAGAAATTAACCAAATATGGAAATTTCAAAGTATTGAAATGGGATACACAAGCATGGGGCGAGATCCCTGCTGATTTTGGAAGGAAATGAATAAGGTAGATAATGAAAACAGCATTACTCCTGATCGACATTCAGAATGATTACTTTCCCGGCGGTAAAATGGAATTAGAGGGGCCGCTTGAAGCAGCAAAACTGGCCAACGAACTGCTGCAATGCTTCCGTGACAACAATATGCCTACCGTGCATATACAACATGTTTCCCAAGAACCAGATGCCACCTTCTTCATTCCTGGTGATCGCGGCACCGATATCAACGAGACAACTGTCCATTACGAAGGTGAGCCCTTGGTCCAAAAGCATTATCCCAATGCCTTCAGGGAAACCGATTTGTTGGATTTGTTGCAGAGTTGGGATATCGACCGTGTCCTCATCACTGGCATGATGACTCATATGTGTGTAGACGCCACTGCCCGAGCCGCTGTGGATTTAGGTTTTAAACTTTTGGTCGCTGAAGATGCTTGCGCTACGCGTGCACTAACATTTGGTGATACCACCATCCCGGTAGCACATGTCCACAAAGCCTTTTTAGCGGCTTTGAAATCATATGGTCAGGTCCTACCGGTTACGAAAATCCTCGCCCAATTGGGATTGGAACAGGGTAACTAATGACAACTATCGATGCTGCTCGACAAGAACAAGCCAAACAATATGCCCAAATCCGACGCCGTTTGTGGTTGGTAAGCAATGTTCTCGGTGGCGCCTATGCGCTGACCTGGATTTTTTCAGACTGGGCTATAAATTTACGCGATTGGCTATCAACAATTTCCTCACATCCCTGGTTCACAGTTGCCGGATTCATTACCATCTTCGGTGGAATGTATGCCATTGCCACTCTGCCGTTGACCTACTACAGTGGATTTTTCTTGCCCCACCATTTTGACCAATCTGCCCAGTCGTTCAAAGACTGGATCATCGACCAGCTGAAAGGATTAGCGATCGGTCTACCGCTTGGCTTGCTGCTGCTCGAATTGCTCTACCTGGCCTTACGCCTCACCGGCGATCTATGGTGGCTGTGGGCTGCAGGAGGCATGTTGATTTTCAGCGTAATTTTGTCAAATCTTGCTCCGGTTCTCATAATGCCTCTCTTTAACAAATATGTTCCTTTGGATGATGAACATCAAGATCTTGCAAATCGTTTGCTCAAGCTCGCAGAGAAGGCCAATACCAAAGTCCGCGGGGTCTTCAAATTTGACTTGTCCCGTCAGACAAAATCTGCCAATGCCGCGCTGACTGGTATCGGCAACACGCGCCGCATTATTCTGGGCGACACGCTCATCAATGAATTTAGCGCCGACGAGATCGAGACCATACTTGCCCATGAATTAGGCCATCACGTCCACAAGGATATACCCGTCATGATCACGTTCGGCACCTTGTCGATAACCTTGGGCTTATTTTTGGCTTCCCTGGCATTGAATGTTGCAATTGGATTTTTTGGCTTCACAGGCCCAGCCGATGTAGCCGCAATGCCTGCATTAGGACTTATCCTGGGCATATATGCAGTTGTCACTATGCCGCTGGAGAATGCGGTTTCTCGTTGGCGTGAGAATATGGCGGATGATTATGCCTTGAGAAGTACAGGCAAACAGGAGGCCTTTGCATCCGCTTTTAAGCGACTCGCGAATCAGAATTTAGGTGAAGTTGATCCGGAGAAATGGGTGGTATTCTTATTTTATTCACATCCGCCGCTGGGGAAACGCATAGCCAAGGCGGAAAACTGGAAATAACTTCGAGCGCGTAAAGAGGCCCGGCTGCGCAACAAGTACCCTGCCTATATTTCTAGGTACAAAACCAGCCATTTCGGCGATACACTCCTGAATGGTCAGAGCTATACTGACCTCGTATATAGGAGGCACATATGAGTAAGAATATATTGATCGAACTATCTGACGCACTAGCCGATGCAGCTGAGCGCGCAGGTCAATCGACGGTTTTGGTCAACGCCCGTCGACGAATTCCTGCCAGTGGGATTGCCATAGCAGCCGATTTGATTTTGACCGCCAACCATGTTGTCGAGCGAGATGAAGACCTGAACGTTACGCTTCCAGACGGGAGCGAGTTGTCTGCTACCGTTGCCGGGCGCGATCCAGGCTCCGACCTGGCACTACTTAAATTAGAGCGTGCGGCGGCCACAGCGGCCGAACCGACAAAGACCCCAGCTCGTGTTGGGCAAATCGCTTTGGCTCTCGGACGGCCTACCACTGGAGGCATTCAGGCTAGCCTTGGGGCAGTCAGCGCCATCGACGGTCCCTTCCGGACCCATCACGGCGGACTGCTTGAGCGAACCATGCGTACCGACTGCATTCCCTATCCTGGCTTTTCAGGCGGCCCACTGATCGCAGCCGATGGCACAGTGCTTGGTCTCAACACCTCTGGCCTGACGCGCGGTGCGGCGATTACCATCCCGACTGACATTGCCTGGAGTGTAGCGGAAACGCTAGAAAAACACGGGCATATTCGCCGTGGCTATTTGGGTATCCGCAGTCAAACGGTAGAAATTCCTTCTGATGCGCAAAAATCTTTGAAACGGAAGCAAACTAGTGGTCTGCTTATTGTAGGCGTTGAGAAGAAAAGTCCCGGTGCCAAAGGCGGTTTAATAGTCGGTGATATTCTCGTGGGTGTCAAGGGCTCTCCAATCAGTCATCACGATGAGCTGTTTACCCATCTTACCGGTGAGGTGATAGGGAAGTCTACAGCCATTGACGTGCTACGCGGCGGCAAGCTTGAATCTATCGATGTGGTAATAGGGGAGCGTTAAGATGGACTTGACCACAACTTTCACTCAATCTTTGGATGAGCTCATCCAGCAGGTAATGCCGTCATTGGTCGTCGTGCGTGGCCGTCGCAGGGGCGCAGGCGCGGGGTTCATTTGGAGCTCCGACGGACTGATCCTGACAAACAGCCATGTAGTCGGCCGGCATGCGCCCAAGTTGATATTACAAGATGAACAAGAGTATAAATCCCAACTGCTAGCACGCGACCCCAACGTAGATCTGGCCTTGCTGTCAATTAAAGCCTCGGGCCTAACTCCACTCGAACCTGCTTCTGTCTCGCCCCGTGTGGGTGAGATGGTATTTGCTTTCGGCCACCCATGGGGTCAGCGCAACTCCGTTACAAAGGGCATTGTCAGCGCATTGATGAGCGCACATACCCGCCGGAAAAAGCAGCAATTCCCTGTTATTCGTTCTGATGTGCCTCTGGCTCCCGGTAACTCGGGAGGCCCATTGGTCAACATGCGTGGTGAGATGATCGGTATAAACGCAATGATCATGGGTGGCGACCAGAGTATCGCCATCCCTGCATCCGTAGTAGTCGAATTTGTAGACCGATTCATTTCGAAAAAAAGTGGGAAAGCACATCGAGATAAGTACATCCCGGAAGGCGTGCTTTGATCCGTGTCACGATCGTCTCACCTAATCCTGCGCTACGGATTGGTTTGAGAGAACTACTGAGCGACAATACAGATATCAATGTTACTGGCGAGTCGGCAGACCTGGACGAATTAGATCTGATGTCCAAAAAGACCGAGGTTCTTATTTTGGCCTCGGTCTCTCCTTTTCCCGAATTAGAAGAAGAAAGTCCTGCTATTCTATTACTTACAGATGATTTTGAAGATGTACAATTAATGGTAGGGAAATCGGAACGTGTCTGGGGTGCCTTATCTCCACAAGTTGGCGAGGACGAATTGGTTGCTGCGATTAAGGCACTGGGAGAAGGACTATGGGTAGGCTCACCCGCTCTCGTTAAAGGTTTGATGAACATTTCAAATCAGATTGAACTGGTCAATGAGGGAGAATTGCCAGAACCCCTAACGCCCCGCGAGATTGAAGTGTTGCAATTGGTCACACAAGGGTTAGCCAATAAACAGGTTGCATTGTCTTTGAACATTAGTGAACACACGGTAAAATTTCACCTTTCCTCCCTTTTTTCGAAATTGAATGCGGCCAGCCGTACCGAAGCGGTTCGGGTCGGTCTGAGCATGGGCTTGATTTCTCTCTAAATAAGCGCCCATTCAGGCAAAATGAACATATTCATTTTTTGCGCTTGCCGTTCAACCAAACCTGTCGTCTTAGTAGGATCGGGACAGCAATAATTAACACAATCACACTTGTTATTAAAACTATTTCATCTGTTGAACCCAATTCATGACGTACACCTGGGGTTGGGGTAGTTGCGGGTGGTGTCACAGCAGTTTGGGTACCTGTGGCTTCTTGTCCCACTCTTTCAGAATCACGCAAAGCCAAGCTTGAAGTTGTTAAGATAACCCCCACCAAAATCCAGAAAACAATACGAACAATTTTTGATTTTATTAGCATAGAGTTAAAGGAGGGTGATAAGTATAACATCCCATATTCGCATGTGTATATTTGTACCTAGATAATGTTAAAATCCTTGATTGAAAATTAACAAAAACATTAAGTAGTAAAGGCCCAAGCATATATTAAATAGCAATAATTTTTCTATGCAATAAAACGCGTTTAGATTGATTTCTCTCAATAAAGGCATAGTTTTCTACCAAGATTAAGGCAAGGATTCTTGAAATCTTGGCGCTAGGGATTGTCTTTTAAATTTCAACCAATCCACATGTACTTTATTTCACTTTTGAATTATAATCTGCGGGCTGCGGTGGGGTAAACCTTTTTTTTCTTGAGGGAAGAGTAATTATGATACAGATTATTCCAAAAAATAATTCTTGTCTGACTTGTGGGAAATCGGGAAAAGTAAACCATTCCCTATGAATGAAACTTGGTATTGATTCCCTATGAGCAGCTTTGATATAATAAAATATTGGCCAATAAATGGTGAATTATCTTAACGTATTATGCTATCTATACTAAATTTAGGAGACCCATATGGTCAAGAAAATTTTTAGTTGGTTGATTTCGCCTCTTGGTTGGATTAGCCTTCTAATTCTTGCTTTGATCGTTTTTAGCGGCATTATTTGGGGAATCAACCTAACACAAATCACACCTGAACAGCCAATCGAGTTTCCACATGATCGCCATATTAGTTTCGGCATTCAATGTTTGTATTGTCATCAGGGCGCCTCGCGCGGACCAGTAGCTGGCTTGCCGACCCAAACGAAATGCTGGGGCTGTCATCAACAATTGGGTATCACCAAAACCAGTGTGCTTTTGAAGCCGCTGGTTCAGGCAATTGAAAAGAATGAGCCAATTCAGTGGATACCAGTAGCGACTGTACCAGACTTTGTAAAATTTAATCACCGTCCACATATTGCTGCGAGCCTTAATTGCGAGGCCTGTCATGGTGATTTGAGCAAGTTAACTATCTATGAGAATCCGCAAATCTTGAATATGGGTTGGTGTTTGGACTGTCACGTAGAGAAAGCTGGCGACGATTATGAAAAACTTGTCAAACTTACAGACTGTGGAACCTGTCATTATTAGACCGGGCGAAAGGATTTATTAATGAAAAAGAAGATTTCCCGGCGTGATTTTCTAAAACTGGCTGGCGCAAGCGCGGCAACTGGGGCCGCATTAACTGGTTGTGGTCCTTCATCGCGTTTCGTGGTGCGTGAGCCATATACCCAAATGCCAGAATATGCGTTAATCGGGGAAAGTACTTTTTATGCCACCACCTGCCGTGAATGTGCGGCGGGCTGTGGCTTGATCGTTAGGACCTTTCAGGGACGCGCCATCAAGGTCGAAGGCAACAAAAATAATCCCGTCAATCTAGGCAAAACTTGTGCGCGAGGCCAGGCTACGTTGCAGGGGCTTTACAATCCAGACCGCGTTACCGATCCTCTCAACCAAGGCCGCCGAAAAACCCTTGGAACCGATGGCATGAATTGGGATGATGCCATTAAAGTAGTATCCGATGCTCTGGCAAACACCGACCCTGCTGGAATTGGATTCTTACTGGGTATGGCTCCTGATCATCTTTTCGACCTGGTTTCTGACCTGACCGCAGGCATCGGTGCCCCTGCACCTGTCCGTTACGGGGCCTTGAGCGCATTTGAAGCACGTGCCACGCTAGTAAAAGCTGCGGAAAACGTACTCGGACAGAGCGGCCTACCTTTCTTTGACCTGGCTAATGCCGAGCTAACCTTCTCATTTGGTGCAAACTTCCTAGAGACTTGGCTTTCACCCGTGGCATATACTCGTGGATTTTCAAAAATGCGTAAACAAGGTAAACGGGGCTATCTCGTGCAATTCGAACCACGAATGTCGCAGACGGGCGCCAAGGCAGACGAATGGATTCCGGTTCGTCCAGGCACCGAAGGCATGGTTGCACTGGCATTGGGTAAGCTAATCGCTGAATCCAAAAAACAAACCGTACCTAGGGCGTTTGTGAATGTAGACGTAAAAGCTGTTGCAAAAGAATCTGATGTAGATGAAGAGAAGCTGCATTATCTGGCAGATCTCTTTGCTGACGCGGATCGTGCTCTTGCTATTCCTGGTGGCGCGGCTCTCGGGCAAAGCAATGGATTAGGCACAGCCGAAGCTGTTTTGGCACTAGACGCCCTAGCTAATAATTTTGGCCAGCCTGGGGGCGTGTTCCTATCCCCTGCTGCCCCAACAGAAGATAATGTTCATCGGCCAGCGAGTTTGCAAGAAATGGCGGTTTTCATTAATAAGATGAACACTGGTGAGATTAAAACCCTCCTCATACATGGCGTCAACCCAGTCTTTGAACTACCCAAGTCGCTGGGATTTGAAGCAGCCTTAAAAAATGTTCCATTGGTTATTTCGTTTTCGACCTTCCCTGACGAAACCGCCATACTATCTGACTATATATTCCCAGATCATCATGGATTGGAATCATGGGGTTATCAGCGTGTTGCAACCGGGACTAGCCAATCAACGCTCTCGGGTGCACAGCCAGTAGTCTCTCCGTTCTACAATACACAGTCCACTGCTGATGTACTCCTAGCGGCCTCGGCTATTGCGGGTGGCAAGCTGGCTTCAGTACTGCCCTTCAAAGACGAAGTTGAATACATTCAGGCACAGTTAATCCCATTAATTGAGAATAAGGATGCTAATTTCAACGCAGGTGAGATCAACTCATTTTCAGCTTATTTCCAGCAATTCGGTGGTTGGTGGACAAACGAAGCAGCCCTTCTAGCCCCAACCCAAAATACCTTAAACGAGACACTCTCGGTGGAATCCCCCACATATGAAGGCGAAGGTGATTTCTTCTTGGTGCCATTTGTCTCACCTGTTTTAGGGGAGGCAGGGGCCAATAAACCCTCGTTACAGGAAGTCCCAGACCCGACCACTACTGTTATGTGGAATTCATGGGTTGAAATCAACCCCGAAACAGCCCATGAATTTGGGATCAAAAGTGGCGATATTATAAAAATTGTCTCAAATGTCGGCGTAATTGAGACATCTGCTTATTTGTACCCGGCAATTCGTCCGGATACAATCGCGATCCCCTTCGGGCAAGGTCATAAGGCGTACGGCCGTTACGCGGCAGGACGTGGCGTAAATCCTTTCGACTTGCTTGGTCTAAAGTTTAACGCAGCCGGAGATATAGCTTTTGCTGGTATGAAAGTGCAAATCATAAAGACTGGCAAGAAATTTGAGCTCGCCAGGATGGAAAGCGAAATTGGTGTGTATGGCGAAGGTTTGGGAGAGGAATAGGAGAGATGTTATGAAACCTATAGATTTGAATATCATCGGTGCCAAGGGCGCTATTGCTGAAGAAGCTGAGGGAAAATGGGGCATGGCAATAGACGAAGATTTATGCACGGGTTGTCAGGCTTGTGTGGCAGCCTGCGCAATGGAAAACAACATTTCATTTGTTGGAGAAGAAGATGCTGCATATGGACGTACAATGCATTGGATACGGATTGAACGCTTTTGGGAAGGGGAATATCCAGATGTCAGGACGACTTCCTTCCAACCTATGCTGTGCCAACAATGCGGACATGCGCCCTGCGAACCGGTTTGCCCAGTATTTGCAACTGTTCATAGTCAGGCAGACGAGTTGAATTTGCAGGTGTACAACCGCTGTGTTGGTACCCGCTATTGTGGCAACAACTGCCCCTATCAAGTGCGTGCGTTCAACTGGCGCGATTACGAGCGACCGGAACCCTTGAACAACCAATTGAACCCGGATGTAACTGTCCGCCAGCGTGGCGTCATGGAAAAATGTACTTTCTGCATCCAACGGATCCATCAGGCAGAAGATACCGCAAAATCTGAAGGTCGCGAGTTGCAAGACGGTGAATTTGATCCCGCCTGTGCTCAGGCTTGCCCAGCAGATGCGATTGTGTTTGGCCGTGTGGATGATCCCGATAGCAAAGTCAGCCAGCTTTCTCGTCAAAAACGAGGGGTAAAACATCTCGAAGACCTTGCCACTCTTCCACGTATAACCTACCTCAAGGAAAGCTAAATTATGGCCTTTAAGAATCATATTGAAGAGACACATGGAGAGCAGCATTTACGCCAGAAACATTTAATGCTAGACCCGAAACCGCGGGGCGAGATGAATGCTATGGTCATGGAAGCCATGCACACTACAACTTGGAAATTTTGGGTAGTGGTGGCCTTACTGAGTGCGGTAGTATTGTTTGGATTGTTTTGGTCATGGGGAATTTTGATTGCAGAAGGCATGGGAGTCGCGGGTGTAAACCGTCCTTCCTATTGGGGTATCTTTCTCGTAAACACAGTATTTTGGATCGGTATCAGCCATGCCGGCACGTTTATTTCAGCCATACTCCGGGTATTCAAGGCCGAGTTTCGACGACCATTCACACGCGCGGCGGAACTGATGACTACTTTTGGACTTATACAGGCAGGGTTCAGCATTTTTATGCACATGGGCCGTGTCTGGCGCATGTACTGGCTCATGCCCTACCCGAACCAGCGTTTGCTTTGGCCAAACTTTCACTCCCCCTTGACCTGGGATTTACTGGCTATCACTACATATTTATTATCGTCTACCATGTATCTTTACTTGCCTCTCATCCCAGATTTGGCTATGGCCCGAGATCGCACCAAAGGAGGCTGGCAAAAGATTTTTTACCGTGTACTGGCGCTAGGTTTTCGGGGTACTGAAGGGGAATGGAAACATTTACGTAGTGCAATGAATATCTTCGCATGGGCTATCATTCCAATTATGTTCTCGGTGCATACCATTGTATCCTGGGATTTCGCTGTTGCGACCCGCCCTGGCTGGAACTCGACAATATTCGGCCCGTATTTTATTATTGGTGCGTTGCATTCTGGTATGGGTGCAGTAATTATGGTCCTGGCAGTGGTACGTGGCACGATGAAGAACATGAAATATTTTATTCGTCCCGAACATTTCGAGGCGATAGGCAAATTAATGCTCATTATATCGATGGGCTGGGCTTATTTCTTCTTCAATGATTTCATTGTACAGTGGTATGGTGGAGACAAATGGACTCAAACTCTACTTCATTATCATGAATCTGGCCCGCTAGGCTATTTATGGTTCTTCATGTTATTCGTTAATATAGTCATTCCCTGGTCAGTCCTTTGGAATAAGAGATGGCGCTCCACACCTTGGATTGTGTTTATCGTGGGCTTACTTATTAACGTTGGTATGTGGATTGAACGCTACATCATCATCCCTATTTCGCTTACAATCAACCGCAGCCCATTTACCTGGAAATTATATCAGCCTGGAATAGAGATACCGCTAGGAATTGGGACAGTTGCTTTATTCATCTTACTTTATTTGGCGGCCTCAAAACTCATACCGCTCATCCCAGTTTGGGAAGTGCAAGAAGGTCAGATGGCTCATTCCTTAAAGAAATATGGACGGGAATCTGTTGTAACCGTCAGCGAATTAGAATAGGAAACGTGTAATGGCTGAAAATATTTCCCTGTTAGCGCTCTTTTCGGACCTCGAGCCTGCTGCCGATGCCATAGACAAGCTTCGTGACCTCGGTGTGGCCGAAGAACAAATGAATGTAATATCTGGAGTACCATTAAACGAAGCCATGCTTGGGCGAAAAGAACAAGAATCTAATGTCCCAAAACTAGCATTCGCTGGGGCCATAACTGGTTTCTTAGTAGGCTCATTCCTGGCATTCGTGACTCCATATTGGTATCCTGTTCCCATTCAGGTAGGGCGTCAGGCCATCATTCCCGGTCCTCCTACAATCATTGTATTATTCGAGATGACAATGCTATTCTTATTATTGGCTACTTTTCTTGGTGTATTTCTGGATAGCTTTTTTCCATATTACCGTCCTTTAAAATATGTGCCAGAAATTAGTGACGGGAAAATAGCAATATTTTTTTCCTGTCCGGAAAATCAAAAAGATACAATGATTAATAGCATGACTATCCTGGGTGCAGAAAAGGTTGAGGTTGCAGAGGCGAAGCAACTATGAGATTAGCAAAACAACTTGCTGTCATATTTGTTACCCTTGCAATACTCGGCGGTGGAATATTGATATTTAGCTATGACGTGATACGGTTCGAATGGACCTCCTTTATGGAACAGCAAGCATCTTTCAGAGCCCAAGAGCAACCGTTGCCTGTACCCGCGCTTTCGATCCCGGTAGATGGTCCTGCTTTTATACCGAACCTTGGCGCACCAACCAATCCTGTTCCACCTGATGAAGTTTCAATCGCACGCGGTGAAAATCTTTTTGCCATTAATTGTGTTATGTGTCATGGTATAACGGGTGAAGGAAACGGTCAAATTGCTGCGTTGCTGGAAAACCAACCAGCCAACCTGACTCAAGATATTGTACAAAGCAAGAGTGACGGCTCACTCTTTTTAACCCTGACGAACGGGGTAACGGATCGCATGCCCCCATTGATCGAGAATTTGACAGTGCGCGATCGGTGGGATGTAGTTAACTACCTTCGCACTCTGCACTCAGCACAATAGGGAAGGAGATAATAGCTATGAATGAATTTCGCAAATTTATTTACTCGACACTAATAGCGTTTGTGCTGATCCTTGTTGTCTGGTTTGGGATTATTTTCCTCTCAGCTTGTGGCCTTAATTTAAGCTGTCAACAGGCCAAACCTATAGCAGCCCGCACGCCAATTCCAACTCTAGCAGCAGCTACTTTGCCTGCCATTGATTTTTCGATATCCCATCCGACCACAGCCCGCTGCCGGATTGCTACAGTGGACCTGATCGGCGCGTGGGTATCATCCGGCTATTCCGATAGTGATGTATTTACGTTCACGGATGTTGAAGGGACATCATGCCAAGCAAACTTTGCAGACGATGTCCAACCGCTCTTTATAGAATCAAACCTTTGGTACCCGGGCTCCTTGTCTTGTGCTTCTTGTCACCAACCTGATTTGACAACAGCCTCAGCCCAGCTGGATTTGAGCAGCTATGCTGGCATGTTACTCGGTTCGCGTCGCGAAACTCCCGAGGATCCCGGTGATGATATTTTCGGTGCAGGTGTATGGGAAAATTCATTGCTCTACGATAATCTATTTGTAAAGAGAATTATGCCTTTGGGTCGACCGCCTGATGTCCCCGCAGAAGGCCCGATTGTTTTTGCCGGTGTCGCGCTTGAACCTGAAATCCCCCCAACTGAGACCTCAACAGAGTAATATAATCCTACCCCCGTTCTTTCGGGGGTATGCTTTTTTCCATACCTTGGTCCAGATTGTAAATGTACCAAATGAATAAATTTCTGAAACCAACCAAAAGTAAATTGTCCACCTTTATAATAATTTCCGCCTCAATACTTATTGGGGTGATATTTCTTTTAAAGATAAACGAACCTGACATAGCAGGTATATTGATATATCCGTTTGCTACAGTACCTGTAAAAATATTTGATGCTATTACCGGTTCTGCATTTGCGCCCAATGAATGTTATTTACTATGTTTTCCGACTTTTCCCCAAGTATCTTTCCTTATTCTATTTGATATAGTTTTCATCTATCTAATTTCTTGTGTTGTTGTGAATGCACAAGAGAGTCGAACTGAATAACAAATGCAAACCCTGGTACAAAATAAAATGCCCCTTTGATAAGCGCGTTTTCCAGCGGAGAGGGTGGGATTCGCATCGTCCCGTGAGGGGAAACCCACGAACCCTTGCAGGTTATATCATCCCCTTAGGGGGCACACTTTTCAACAATAACACGCCTCTTTGATCAATGGGCGCTTTATGGCGGAGAGGGTGGGATTCGAACCCACGAACCCTTGCAGGTTACACGCTTTCCAAGCGTGCGCGCTAAGCCAGACTACGCGACCTCTCCATTTGCAAACGATATTGTTGCGGCGCGTATTATACCGTATTTTTTAGTAGCTCACTGGAAATTAAAAATGATAATTCCCGATTGATTTTCACACCTTACATAACAGTATAATAAGCTCACAAGAAATACTCAGTAGTTTTGTTTGTAGCTAGACAATATAGTTTCTTTCAGGTATTATTACCCGAACCTGTGACTAAGTTCACGATCGCACAATTAAGATTCTCGAAGAAATTCAAGGGTATTCTCCCCTAGTGCGCCCGGATATGAAAAAGATCCGGGCAGTTGTATGTAAACGGATGAGTATAGTAGTGGGCTACTAATAATATCATTTCACCACATTGGTGTGGAGGCAAACAGTCGAATCTGATACAGAATATTACCCGCGAAAATCATCCCTTTAATAATCATTCAAAGTAGCTAAATTCGATATGAACGAATTAAGTGAAGATGGCTGGGTGATCGATATCCAAACCTGGATGATTTGCAATTTTATCCTTATCGAAGCAAAATTTGCTATAAATCCAACAATCGGGCATGCCAGCATTTGCATGGATGTATTTGATTGTTATCAAGAAAAACTTACACGTACAAAATAAGAGATATTCGAAACTGTGGCTATATTTTCTAAAGACCTAGGAATCGACCTGGGGACAATGTTTATCCGTTTGGCCGACAGTACTCAGGTGCTGCTCGAAGAACCGACGATCGTTGCTATTGATGATGAAGAACAAAAAATAGTTGCCCTCGGCCAAGAAGCTCTGGATATGGTGGGGCGCGTACCAGAAAGTATTGAAATTGCTCGGCCGCTCGTAAACGGTGTGATTGCAGATTACGAAATCACTGAAACCCTCCTGGCATATTTTATGCGCAGAGTCAGCGGGACAATGCGCATCTTCCGCCCGCGTACAATGGTTTCAGTTCCCTACGGTGTCACAAGTGTGGAGCGGCGTGCTGTTTACGAGGCTGTCATGGAAGCCGGCAGCCGCGAAGCCTACTTGATCCAACAAACCCTGGCTGCAGCGCTTGGCATTGACCTTCCAATTCGATCACCCTCAGGGAACATGGTTATTTATCTTGGTGGAGGCGGGACAGAGGCATCCGTGATGGCTATGTATGCAATTGTTTCAGCAGAAACTTTGCGGGGGGGTGGCATTGAATTGGATAAAGCCATTATCAATTATATCCGGAAAAAATACGGAGTTATTATCGGCCAGGTAACCGCAGAAAAATTAAAAATTCGGATTGGCGCGGCGGTTCCCCAGGATTTGGAACAAAGTATGGAAGTTCAGGGGCAGGACCAAGTCACTGGCTTGCCCAGTCCAATTACATTAACAACAGGTGAAATTGTAGAAGCTTTGCAAGATCCCCTTAAAGATATACTTGAGACTTGTCGGCGAGTGCTTGAAAAAACCCCTCCCGAATTGGTGGCGGATATCATCGACCGCGGCGTTGCCCTATGCGGCGGCGGCGCACTTTTACGAGGTATTGACAAACTACTTACTCAATCTCTTGGCATTCCCGCATACTTGGTGGATAACCCCCTGACTTGCGTGGTAGAGGGCACAGTGCGTGGGTTGGGTATGTACAATCTGCTGCGGCGCAACTTACCCCAAGTGTAATTAGCAAACTCGGAGAATCAAAAATGCGTCTCAACTTGATGAGACGCATTTTTTTATACCATGTAATATGTCATTCGTTGAAGGTGTGTAGCCGGGTCGATGTATTGAACACGTACATCTTCTGGAAGATTAAGGCTGACAGGCGCATAATTTAAAATGACTTTTGCTCCAGCTTTTACCAGCAGATCAGTCACTTTTTGAGCTGCAGGTGCCGGAACGGTCAACATCGCAATCTTTATATTTCTCGTTTTCAATTCTTCAGTCATATTTTCCATATCCTGAATGACAAATTCACCAATAGCCTGCCCAATCTTGGACTTGTCATTATCAAAAACCATAACCACACGAAAGCCTCGATTGACAAAGCCCTGATAGCGAGCCAGCGCACGGCCCATGTCACCTGCCCCTATGATTGCCACATCCCAAATACGATCAATTTTTAAGATTTCCTTTAACTTGTCAATTAAGAAGGTAATTTTGTAGCCTGTCCCTTGCTTGCCAAACTCACCGAATTGGGAAATGTCTTTTCGGATTTGGGCAGCAGAAATCCCGACGTGTGCCCCCAACTCTTGGGACGAAGTTGTTTGAATGTTCTCTTCAACCATGAGCTGCAATGCTCGCAAATAAATAGGAAGACGTCCGATAATAATGTCGGGGATTTTAATCGCATTCATAAATTGCCTCGCCTGTGGAAATATATTCGTATTACTCTACCATAAAATAAACCTTTGTGCAATTAGCCACAATTAACATATTTCCTAAAGTCTCATTTCGTCCACCTTCAGACAGATCAGGGAGCCCTAATGTATAAATATTCTCTGCAACTAAATAGAGACCTAATGGCCTATAATCTTGCAATATTGATAAATAGCTAGTTTGTATGATTGTGTTAGAATTAGCGTCCCCTGGAGCCTTTTATGTCTGATATGATAGAAGTTGTCATCGATAGCGTTCGAGTAAGTCTGATGTCACCTCAACGAGTGGTGGTTTTAAAGCAAACAGACGCAGATCGCTTTATTCCAATTTGGGTCGGTCCTTACGAAGCTGAGGCCATCACCGTCGCCTTGCAAGAGATTGAAATGATCCGACCACTTACTCACGATCTTCTAATAAATCTTTTTGGCACGCTGGATGCAAAGGTTAAACAAGTGGAAATTGTTTCCCTGCGCGATGAAATATTTTATGGAAATATCGTCGCCGAGAAAAACGGCGAGTTGCTGAATATCGATTCGCGGCCTTCTGATGCTATTGCCATTGCGGTTCGCGCACATGTGCCTATCTATGTTCATCAGAGTGTATTAGATGAGGCAGGAACGACACCCGAATCTGATATGCAGACTGAGGGTCAGATTTCTTCCGAAAGTACCGGCTTTCAAATGTCCGAGGATGGAAGTGATAGATTATCCATTTTCAAGGATTTTATCGATAAGTTGGATATGGGCAAACTAGACGACAAAAAAAAACCTGATAGCACCTCAAGCGATAAAAAACCCGACAATGATAAATGACTGAATACTCTCCCACAGATCAATCCCCCGCCCCCACAACGCCCGTAATTCCTCACAATCGAGAAGCCGAAGAAGCAGTCGTAGGGGCGGTATTAATTAACCCCGAAGTCTATTACGATGTAGCCCAATTTCTGCAGCCTGATGATTTTTACATTCATCGGCACAAATGGATCTGGGAGGCATTTACTCGTTTACACGAGCAGCGCACTCCTGTAGATATGCTGACTTTGTCAGAAGAACTCGATCGAGTAGGTCAGTTAGAGGAGCTAGGAGGCCCGGCCTATCTGACAGCCCTGATCAACCAGGTTCCAACATCATTAAACGCTGATTCCTATGGGCGCATCGTAGAAGCACATTCCATACGACGCAAGATGATCAACGCCGCCAATCAGATCGCTACTCTTGCGTACAATGAGGAAACCCTGGTTGAGACAGTGATGGATGAGGCTGAAAAGACAATATTTAATGTCAGCGAGCGGCGGTTGAAACATGACGTTTTGCCTATCTCTTCGGTATTGAGTGAATATTATGACCGCATAGATGATCTTGCAAAACGTTCTGATGAAGTCTTTGGTGTCCCTACAGGTTTCTTGGATCTGGATAAATTACTGAGTGGTTTGCAACCCTCTGATTTTCTGATCATAGCCGGCCGCCCTGGACAAGGAAAAAGTGGGTTTTTGCTATCGGTTGCCAAAAATGCGGCCCTCACTCATAAAAAACATGTTGCAGTGTTTTCACTGGAAATGTCAAACGAACAAGTAGTGCAGCGTCTGATTTCGCAAGAAACCGGTATCGATTCACAGCGTTTGCGAACCGGGAAATTGGCCGATGAAGAGTGGCCGCTTTTTGCACACTCAATTGAAGTGTTATCTGATACCAAGATATTCCTGGATGATACTCCTGCCCTAACTCCGCTCCAAATACGTACGAAGTGCCGCAGACTGCATATGGAATACGGTCTTGACCTAATTCTCGTCGACTATCTCCAGCTGATGGGTGGTGATACGCGCAATGAGAATCGTGTGCAAGAAGTTTCTTACATCTCCCGAAATCTCAAGGTGTTGGCTCGTGAATTGAATGTGCCTGTATTGGCTGCAGCACAACTATCCCGTGCTGTTGAGCAACGTTCAGACAAACGCCCGGTGCTCTCTGACTTGCGCGAATCCGGATCATTAGAGCAGGACGCTGATATCGTGATGTTCATCTATCGTCCTGATCAGTATGAGAAAGATACCGTCAAGCAAAATGTAGCTGAGATCATCGTCGCAAAACACCGTAATGGCCCTGTTGGCAGTGTAGAATTGATCTTCCGTAGCTCATTGGCAAAGTTCGAGAATGCCGCTACGAAGCATATGAGTTTAAACGAGTAAATACCAAATGCCATTGCGAAAAACAAAACGACTACCTGTGCCCCAAATGGGGTAAGCAATCTCCTGATAACATAAGATTGCCAATCTGCCCCGAAAGGGGTACGCCACCTTTGGCGGCTCGCACGTGTGGCCTTCCTAGAAGTACACGTTCATTGTGCCGGGAGCACTTCGGCAGTCCGCACCGCGCAGGCAATGACAAATAAAAATGTCAAATTTCAAAGGCTTTACTAATTCCGAATCTTTCACCCAAATTCCCGATTCGTTTTTTCATAAGCTTTTAACAGAAATCGATGATGCGCTGGAATTAAAGTTGACCTTATTCTTCTTGTGGCGTGTAGAGCACATTGAAGGATCATTTCGGGCATTGTGCGAGACCGATTTCGAGGAAAAGGCTCTCGGTTTGAATGCGGAAGAAGTCGCTGTCGGGCTAGAAAAAGCTGTCCTGCGGGGTAGCATACTCAAGTCACAGTATGAGGCGAATGTATTCTACTTCCTAAACTCGCCACGAGGACGCGCCGCTGCTGAAGCCTTTGAGAAAGGAAATTGGCGCGAATCCGCAAAGATTATGAATGCGCCCGTAGTGGAACGGCCCAATGTTTTCAAACTCTACGAGGAGAATATTGGGCCCCTAACACCTTTGATCGCGGACTTGCTGAAAGACTCTGAAGAAATGTATTCACAGGAGTGGATCGCCGAAGCCCTGGAGATTGCGGTCACGAGGAATATCCGCAACTGGAAGTATGTGGAAGCGATTTTAAAGCGTTGGAAAGAGAAAGGGAAACATCAATATGAAAGAAAAGATCGACAAGACGCTGGTAAGGGTTCAGAAAAATATACCAAAAGCGAGTTCGAAGAATATCTCTAGCCCAGATGTGCCAATAGTTGAATCGTTAGGCAAGCCCGATTGTAAGGTTTGCGGTGGGGTTGGTTTTTTGCGTACGGATGTTCCAGTAGGGCATAAGAATTTTGGGCAATTGGAGCCCTGTGTGTGCAGAAGCAGCGAGGTGGCTCAAAACGCCAGCCAGCGCTTGTACGAAATGAGCAACCTGGATCAATTGAGCCATTTGACATTTGAGAACTTTATAACTTCTGGAAACCCAAAAGCTGAGTTTGTTACCCCTCAGGAAATTGCCAGTTTACAAGATGCCAAAGATGTTTGTGAAGAATTTTCCAACGCTATGAAAGGATGGCTGTTGTTGGAAGGGGCTTATGGCTGCGGAAAAACTCATTTGGCGGCGGCCATTGCAAATGCTGCCGTTCAAAGAGGCCTGCCAACATTGTTTATTACCGTTCCCGATTTGTTGGATTCTCTTCGGTTTGCCTATGGAAACCCTGAGACCACATTCGAGGCCCGCTTTGACGAAATCAAGAATGCGAATTTGTTGGTGATGGATGATTTTGGCACCCAGAACGCGACCAACTGGGCACAGGAAAAACTTTTCCAAATCATCAACTATCGTTATATCAACAATTTGCCCACGGTGATAACGACCAACCTGATATTAGATGAGATCGAAAGCCGCATCCGTTCCAGGTTGCAAGATTCCGATTTCGTTCAGCATCTTCGGATCTTTGCGCCAGATTATCGTCGTCCCAAAGAGACTAGTAACCCGGGCATTTCGATGCTGTCCATGCCGGATATTCAAAAAATGACGTTTGGGAATTTTGAAACCAGGGATGGTGAAGTCGGTAAGGAAATTGTTACAACTATCATTGAAGAAAAGAAGGATAAATATGGCAGGCTATATAAAGATAAAGAGATCATCCGTGAAAAAGTGACCAGCGACCATATCAAAAGATTGAATACTGCCTTGAAGTCTACCGTTCAATTTGCCGAAGATCCCAAAGGCTGGCTGGTTATCCTGGGGGGCTCATTTTCAGGAAAAACCCACTTGGCCGCCGCGATTGGAAATTACCGGCTGCTGTTGGGCGGGCAAGTTGTTCTCGTTCAAGTTTCCAGTTTATTGGATTATCTGAAATCCACATTTAGTCCCAACTCGGATGTTTCATTTAATCGCCGCTCTTATGAGATACGGACGACGCCTCTGTTGATGCTGGATGATTTCAAGGAAAGCGGCGTGAGTTCTGTTTGGGCGGAAGACAAATTACACCAGATTTTGACTCACCGCTACTACAACGATCTTCCTACTGTCATCACATCGACAATGGACCCGGATAGTTTTGCAAAAAATTATCCCAGCCTGTGGAACCGAATATTGGATACTTCCAAGTGCGAGGTTTGTGTTGTGGATATGCCCCCCTACCGCCGTGCTAGGATTAAAAACCGTCAGGGCCAACGCGCCAAACGCAAAAAGTAGCCATCACGCATTTCGAAATCCACGATTGCCATGGGCATTACGCTATAATACCATCACGGTCCCAGCTTATCACAGTGCTCGAAAGAAAAGGGACGGAAATTAATCTAGGAGAGATAATGCCTGTTAGATCAATGAGCCGTCGGGAATTTTTACGGCTAAGCGCCATAACAGCCAGCGGTGTTGCACTTAATTCGTGTGATGCCAAATGGCTGGGTTTTTCTGATGACGAGAGACCTAATTTCGTTATTATCGTAACCGATGATCAACGCTTTGATACGATGCAATATATGCCCTGGACGCAGAAACTTATTTTCGAACAAGGTGTCACTTTCGAGCATGGATATATCACGACACCGTTATGCGGCCCCAGTCGGAGTAGTATTTTTACCGGTATGTATGCCCATACACACGGGGTTACGGAGAATTACGTAAAAGAATCTAAGGAAGTTACATTCCCCGAACATTTGAAGAAGAACGGTTATTACACTGGCCTGGTTGGAAAGTATTCCAACACCTGGAAAGGTGAGCACCGCCCAGAGTTTGATTTTTGGGTTTCTTTCCCGAGAGGACAACATCGATATAATAACGCACTGCTCAATGTAAATGGGAATTGGATCCGGCATGAACGTGAATACATTACATATACATTTGGTAACTATGCACTCGAGTTTATCGATAAGGCTTCAAAAAAACGAAAACCGTTTTGCCTGTGTTTTACACTCACCGCACCACACGAGCCGGCTATTCCAGCAACGGAAGATAAGTATATTGAACTTGAATTGCCAGAGCGGCCTCCAAACTTCAATGAAGAAGATATATCTGACAAGCCTGACTGGATGAAAAAAGATGGGCCGATCCAGGGGGAAGCTCTTGAAACCCTAGATGCATTCAGACGAAAGCAAATCTTAACGCTGTATGCTGCAGATCGCGTCATTGAACAAATAATGAAATAACTGGAAGAAAAGAACATACTGGAGAATACCGTTGTAATCTTTTTATCAGATAATGGAAAATTCTGGGGGGAACATCGCATGATCTCCAAAAATAGCCCGTATGAAGAGACCGCACGTGTGCCATTTGCATTGCGCTACCCACCGCTTGTCCCAGTACCGTATGTTGAAGAAAGAGTGATTGCCAATATTGACATTGCACCTACATTATATGATCTTGCAAAAATTCCTATCCCGGAAAAAGTGGATGGGGAATCGTTGGTACGACTGTTCAATAACGAAGATAATTGGAGAGAAGGCATCCTAATAGAGGGTTGGCCGGGTAGAGGGATTTATTCTGCATATCATGCTGGCCGATACGTGTATATAGAAACCGAAGGCGATAAATCCGAGTTTTATGATTTGGATGAAGATCCTTACCAATTAGATAATGCAATTGACATCCTTGAATATCAGCAAATCATAGAGCATATGAAATCCAAGCTTGCCGAACTCAAAGCAAAAGCTGGGGAGCCTCTTTAAACGGCTTCTTTGGAAAACGAATATGAGATGAGAGATGCCCGCTTCTAAACTAATTCCGGTTCCATATCACATTCTGTCTAAACCAACGGGCGCAATCTGTAACCTTGATTGCGCTTATTGTTTTTATCTCTCCAAGGAGAAGCTATATCCGGGTAGCAAATTTCGTATGCCTGCGGAAGTTTTGGAGCAGCATATTCGCCAACAACTTGACTCACAACATGGATATACTGTTTCACTAGCCTGGCAAGGCGGAGAGCCAACATTGATGGGGCTTGATTTTTTCAAACAGGCAGTACGTTATGCCGAACAATATAAGCGACCAGACCAGAAAGTCGAATACACAATACAAACCAATGGGGTTTTAATAAATGATGAGTGGGCAGTGTTTTTTAAAAAATACCGCTTTTTAGTTGGGATAAGTTTAGATGGTCCGCCTCAAATGCATAATGCCCACCGTGTTGACAAAGAAGGCCAGCCAACCCATGATCGTGTTATCAAAGGATTGGGTTACCTTAATAAACATCAGGTAGACTTCAATATTTTATGCACGGTCAATGCAGTAAATAGCCAACATCCATTAGATGTATATCGTTACTTCCGCGATAAGCTCGAAGCACAGTATATTCAGTTTATTCCGATTGTAGAACGTGTAAACGAAACAGGTTTTCAAGAAGGCAACACCGTAACCGAAAATTCTGTTCAGTCAGAACAATGGGGGCTCTTTCTCAGTACTGTATTCGATGAATGGGTTCGGAACGATGTGGGTAAAGTTTTTATTCCCACATTTGAATCTGCATTAGCAAACTGGCTCGGCGTTCCTGCGGGTATGTGTGTGTTTAACCCCACATGTGGGAATGCCCTAGCTCTCGAACATAACGGCGATCTATACTCATGCGACCATTTTGTTGAGCCCAAATATTTATTGGGCAATATCCGCAAAAAGCGTATCGACGAAATGGTTACATCCGATCAGCAACGAGATTTTGGCCAGGCAAAACTCACAACCCTGCCTCGTTATTGCCTTGAATGCCCGGTTCAGTTTGCCTGCCATGGGGAGTGCCCAAAAAATCGTTTCATCAACACCCCCGATGGCGAACCAGGCTTAAATTATTTGTGCAGTGGATATAAACACTTCTTTCAACACATTGACATGCCAATGCGTTATATGGCAAACATGATTCGTAACCACAGTTCACCAACCAGTGTGATGACTTACCTTAGCTCAATTCGTAAATGATAGCCATCTTCCAAACTTGCCTCCACGATCGCCATCGGGAATGGGACGCGAAAACCGGGCGGATAGTTGAAGTCCGGGTCTTCGGGGGACGATAGTAAAGAGAGCGACTCATTGAAGGCTCGCATCGTGACCGGACCCTTCGCCAAGCTCAGGACAACGCCCTCAGCGTGCAGGTCGACCATCAAGCTATTTCCCAACCCCCAGCGGATTCCGTTGGGGGTGATTTCATATACATAGTTCTCCGCCCAGCCGGGAGTGAAACGCATCCACGGGTCAACCAGCAACGGAATTTGGGTCCTGACTGTTTCTTGGGTTGCGTAAACCACCTCGAGCCCAATATTCGTTATTTTGAAAGTTTTGGAGCGTGTGCCATCCAGAGAAGTAAACACAAGCGACTCACCCTCGATCCTGGGCTCGTACGGTCGGAAGGGGTCATCCAGATCTGCAAACGCACCAGGATAGGCACCCGGGTCTGCGGCCTCGCCAGCGGAAATATCCCATAGAGCTGGGTTACTCAATCCCACAGCAACTTGCCAGGAAGGGCCGATGAGTTGATGCCTGTATCCCGAGAACCTATCTCGCTTTACGGAGAACAGATACACCAAGCGTGCGCCTTGGGGATCGAGGATGGCGAGATATTGATCATTGGCAAGGATGCATTCGGGCAGCTGGTCCTTGTCAATGTCATTGCCGCAGCTGGAAAGATGAGCGCCGTCCCAGTTTTCGGCGAACTCCAGTACTGGCTGGGTCATATTTTGGTAATGCATTTCGAGACTTTCGGCAAACCCATCGATAGGAGGAGATTGTAACTTCGGCTTGCCGTATTTTGACGGGAATCGAATTAAATCATCTGCTGTCAGGATGTGGATATAAGGCCGGCTGGCGAAGTAAGCCATCGTCGCCCCCACCATATCGGGGCTGCCCCAAGTTGTATGCCTCAAGCTGCCGCCCAAAACAAGGATATCTTTTTCATCAGGATTGAGGGCGGTTTCAAGCAGCTGCCTGCGTACATCCAGGGAGGGTCCGTTGGGATAAGGCTCGGTGGTCTGGGTCTCTTTAACAACTGGTATGATCGTCGTTTTGGAAAGAATGGGCTGGTAGAAGTGGGTTGGCTCGCTGGAAAAGGCGAATGTAAGTTGGGGTGACAAAGTGCCCCAACGGGAATTTCCGCCCCACGAGAAGGGACTGGTTGGAAAACCGAAGATAGGTTCTTCTTCAGATTGGTCAGGAAGAACGAGCAAATCGCTGGCCTGTAAGTGCTGGATATGTGCCAGGACACCCATCGCATCTAACGCAGATAGGTTTTCTGGTTCTTTCAGGTCAAGCAATACGACTGGAACCTGATATTTCTCAACTGCCTCCAGCAGGTGTTTCAAACCGTGACGTTCGCCACGCGGCCCGGTATGGGCCCCATCCCAACTGCGCAGGGCTTCGGCAGGGGTGCGAGCGCCAAAGGTGTCGTAAAATGTCAGCAATAATGGAGCGGTTTGGGCAGGGTATGGACCATCCAAGGTCAAGCCCTTTATCTCATCTTCAGGCGTAGTTACGTCAAGGGTGAAATGGGTTGGTATTTGAGAAAGGGGAATTTCTACAATAACGGTAGCAAGCTCAGGGTCGAGGCTGAAGCGAATTGCAATGGATTGAGTGGGAATATGGATGATGAGCGCAGACTCTTGAAGGGCAGCATCATCTGCAATCCTGATATCTAAATAAATATCGTTTGGGTTTTTAAAATCGAGCAGGTCAATCCGAATTTGCAGCGCGTCTTCAGCCTGGCGCAAGTACACGGCAGTGATGTCATAGGCCGGGGTGGGGCTATCCGCCAGATCAATGACGCGCAGTGCGCTCGCCCAGGGGGAATTATTGTTTCCAATATCGGGATGGGAATCAGCATTGGCCTGAGGTATGCAAGCAGTGAGCAGAAGCACAAAAATCAGGAGCTTTGGCATACCGAACATGGCGTACTTTTTTACGAGTGCGGGTTGTTGTTTATTTAATTTTCCAGGGCTGAATGAGTTTGTCCTTTGGCGTTTTCTTCTTCCCCCGAACGGTATACAGATTTACGGCGTTTGTTTTGCCTTTAACCACGACTGAATCGACCAACTCGCAAACAAAATCTTCCCTGACTTGTTGATAGGTCACTTCGCTAATCAGGATTGGCCATTTATACTTCTTGGTCAGGTCTTGGATACGAGCAGCCAGATTGACGTTGTCGCCGATAACCGTGTAATTAATACGTTGCGCGGAACCGAGCAGACCCACAAAAACGTCACCCGAGTTGATACCGACACCCATTTCAAATCCCTCACTGACGCGTCCTTCCTGGACCCATTGTGTGCGCAAGGTTTCGAGGGCTGTTCTCATTTCGACGGCGGTATGCACGGCGCGGGCCGCGTGATCAGGGTAGGGGTCTGGCTCACCATAAAAGGCCAAGATTGCGTCACCTTCGTACTTGTCGACCGTACCGCCATATTTGTAAATAATCTTTGTCATGGCTTCCAAATAAGGGTTGAGTAAGGCAACCACTTCTTCTGGCGGCAGCTTCTCAGACAAGGTGGTGAAACCACGAATATCAGAGAAAAGTATGGTTAAGTTTGTACGCTTGTTAAGTGAATTTATGTCTTGGGTGGAGATCAATTTGTTGACCATCTCTGGTGAGATAAAGCGGGAGAACATACTCCGAACGCGGCGTTTTTCAAGTTCCTGTGATACGGCTTGTTCAAGGGTGGGCAATATCACACCCAGAACCAACATCAACTCTGGGCCAGTGAAAGGCAGGTACAGCCCATTTCTGATAAAAACAATATACACACCGGCAGCATAAGCTAGGGTGGAGATTGCCATCAGGGCGATAGTTCTACCTGGCCGCTTGGATAATGTGATCAAAGTTGCGATCAAGGCAGCCAGCAGGATGAATAGCAGTGAACTCCAAGGCGCTGCCTCTCGTAAATACCGGTTGTTGATGATCGTATCGATTGCATTTGCAATAATCTCAACCCCTGGGGTTGTCCTTGTCGAGGAAAATGAGGTCGGATGTACATCTTGCAGCGTGTCGGTGGTCGCCCCAACTAGTACGATTTTATCTCTAAAAACATCCGGGTTTTCTTCCAGCACAATCCCATCGGCTACATTGGCAGCGGAATAGGTTGGGTAGGTCCCGGCCGGACCTAAATAATTGATTTGCATTCGCCCTTGAGAGAGTGGTATATTCTGGCCATTGAAAGTTAGACCATTTGGGCTTACGTTTGTTGGGGGCTCAACGCCCAAAAACAGGCGGGCAGTTTCGAAAGCCCAGTTGAAATACCGTTGATTATCGTATTTTTCAGCAACCCACAGTTCGCGCACAATCGCATCTTCCGACCGCTGGATACTAGCAATCCCAATCCCATCCAGCACATCCAGGTAAGGAGCTATGGGCAGGCTTAGGGTCCACTGAGAGTCGCCTGTTTTGAAAATCTGCATATTGGAAACGGCATTTTGCGATTCACCTAGGGCGCGTGCCAAGGCTTCATCGCCTCCCGGGGTTGGGTCAGGCTCGAAGAAATATATATCCAGTTCTATTACACGTGCGCCCCCCAGGTTGATTTGGTCAACGATTTCGGCCAAATATGTGCGTGGCCAGGGCCATTGAAAGCCGGTCCATTTGAAGGAAAAGTCGTCAATTGCGACAATGACGATATCTTCAGATGGTTTTTGAGGTCCACGCAGGCGGAACATCGAGTCACGGGTCAACAAGTCTAAACGTTCGATTGGGGTGGTGATGTTCGGTGAGAACCCCACGAGCTGGGTGATGAGCAGCAACAGCAGGGTGCCGACGATCAGGACAAAACGCAGGTTGGGAAGTTTTCTTTGTTGTTTCATTAGGGTTAGAAACCCTCAAAATAGCATTCGCCCTCTATCTCATTTGGATCCCAGGGTGGTTCTGTCGGTGTTGGTGTTGGTGCATCTTTTGGTGCATCTTTTTTCTTCTGCTTCTGTTTTTGCTGTTCTAACCAGGCATCTGTATCTGCCTTGGTAAAGACCAAACTATCGGAAGTGCAAATCGATGAACCATTTGCATCATACGCGGTTACATCCCAAGTATAGCTGCCTCCGGCAGGCATCGATTCTATAAAACGGGTCATATCTGTTCCGGTGGTTTCAAATTGAACCACTTGACCACCTGGGTATGTGAATTGAAGCACATATGTGGCAGCCCCAGCCTGTGCTCCCCAGGAGAAATTGACGCCTCCAAACGTGAAAAAATCTGATCCCCCGGTGGGCTCAAGCAGGCTGAAGCAACCAGATCCACCTGAGCCTGAAGAAGAACCACCGTTTTGCGGGGCAAAAACTCCTTGGGCTGCCAAGGCTGTTATGGTGGCTATGGCCGAATTTATGATCGCTGCCGCTTCCGGATTTTCCTGCAACCACTTTTGATAATCTTCATCACTCATCGGTGATACTGTCGGTGGCAGAAACTGACCAGTTTCCGGATCAAAGGCGAACAAGACTGTCTTTTCTCCATCCGTAAAGTTGACGGTTCCGGCCTGGTTGCTGGCCGAGCAATTCCCTTCCAGACAGGTAACCAGAATATTGAAAGTATTCGGGTCTACCTCCACCATCATAAGGGAACCCCGGACAGAGGCTACCCCCGAGGGAGTGTCCACGGCCAGGGAGCCACCGCTCAGGATGATGAAAATGCGTCCAAAGTCAAGTTTCAATTTTGTATCCAGGCCGTCTCCAGCCTCTTCATTAGAAACCAGAGTGAAGAGCGAAGAGGGCGATACGCGGACGATCGTACCTGTCGAAAGGTCGAGACGTGCCTTGCCATTCTGACCTGTTCGGATTTGGCCATTTAGTCCAAGGATTGATTTGGAATTTGCTTCTGAAAATTCTTGTTCATCAACTTGTTTGATCTCAACTAGGCCTTGTAATTCGCTCAAGCGGGCGGAAAGTGAGGTGGCTACCGCAGTTTCTTTAGGTACTTCAGCTACTTCAACTTCACTTACTTCCGCTTCCTGACTACAGGCCGTAACGAGAAATACAACAGCTATTAAGATCCAGACCAAGGTTTTATACTTTTTGACGAACATGTTAGCTAGTTCTCCTACTGCTTCATGCATAAACAGATGAATTCTGAACGACCAAAACACAAATAAATTACAGCTATTGGAGTTCAGATTTTAATACAGCACACAGTAATTACAGCAATTGCACTATTACAGTAAACGCGACATAATTCAAAGGGCTAATACCTTGCACAGGCAGCAAGCGCAAGGAATATGGCGCTCCTGCATAGAGGCCTAATTGTAACTGACTTCGCTGTCCACAGGAAATATTATCCCAAGCCTGTAAGACAACATTATTTTGAATAAGTTCTATATTCAAATTACTGCTGCCTGAACAATCCAATATTACCAATACATTTGTTTGCTGCCCAACAACTCCATCAAGCTTGAATTGTACCCAGTCCTCAGCATCTCCTTCGGGAGATGAAATGTCGCTGCTGAAATTGAACGACTTCAAGGAAGATGGCGAAAGCACCACGCTGACTCCCGGCGACTGAGCCGAATCACCATCTGGGTAGGCTGTTGCGAGAACCAGAGTAGGCGCTATCGAGGCTTCTGGCACGCTCGTTGAACCTGTTTGGGTTGAACCAAGCTCCAATGTGGGTTTATTTTCCAGCTTTGGTGTTGGTTCACTAATGATAGGTACAGCAGACGTATCTGTCACTTGCACGAACTCAGCAGTAATCCAGCCCAAACCGGAGGGGCTTTCCGGGTAAACGATCATCCACCAGCTGCTGGTAGGGTCTTGCCCAACGATTTGCACTTTGTCAAAAATCTGAACCGTTCCTAACAAGTCACTGCCTGCAGCAGGCCGGTCTCTCACATTCAGTTTTGAGGTTGTTTGACCCTCAGCGGGGGTCATAATCGGTGTAGCGCTAGCAGGCGCCGAGGTCTGAGATGGACGCGGGGTTTGGGTCGGTGGCAGGGTAGATGTGATGATTGTCAGTGGTGTCGCTGTAACCGTTTCCATTGAGATCGCTTCCGTGAGACAAGCTGTACAAATAAGACCTAGCAGCACGAACATAAGAAGCAATAAGAATTGCGGTGGAGTTCGTTTCACAGTCTTATTGTACCTAAGAATTATGTTGATCTTCGGATCGAATATGGGTTGAAAAATCTTGTTGAGGATAATTTACCCCAAGATGAAACTAGCTGGCTTTTTTAATACTCGAAAGTTTTTTCCAAAGACTCACATAATCTTTCCGCAAGTACAATCCACTAAATGAATCTAGATGCATTATTGCTTGCTCATGGGTCATGGCCAAGCGATATGCACGGTCGGAAGTAAGGGCGTCATAAACGTCTACAACAGCCATAATTTGGACAAGCATTGGAATCTGATTCCCTGGAATTGAATCCGGGTAGCCGCGCCCATTAACTCTTTCATGATGCCAGCGGATGATTTCCAATTCCGCTTCCATGAAACCTAAGTACTTACAAATATCGTAGCCGAATATGGGATGTTTTTCAATAGCATGACGTTCAACAGGAGTTAATGGTCCCGGTTTGTTTAGGATCGTATCCGATATGGAGATTTTGCCAATATCATGTAAAAGACTGCCCTGGGCTATAGCTCGTAGTTCTTCTGGTGATAACCCAAGGTTTTCCCCCATCCGAACAGCATTCAAGGCGACGCGCTGGGCGTGCCCGGCTGTGTACGAATCATGTGCTTCTGCTGCTGTGATCAATGCCTGGACTTTGGGTGATATACCCGCCATTATGCGATCGGTGGGATTATTGGTTAAAAGACCCTGAAGAGCCAGCCCGATCGTATCCCCAAAAGTAAATTGGGACGTCAGGATGAAGATGGTAATTAGTACAGACAGCAATAAAAGGAAATGATAGAACCACCAACTTATGTGCCAGACGTTACTGGTGATGACAATTAATTGGGCCACTGCTACAAGAATTGCTACGTGCGCCAGCCCAGCTTGAAGTGGAAATTGCGAATGACGATATGATACCCAATAGTGAGCGCTGGAAGTAATTACCAGAAAAATAGTGATAATGGCCGATATCCAGTTCAAAGGGATAGAAGTTAATGGGATCCATTCGACCAATTCATTATTGAAAAAAATTACGGTTGCCGCTGCAATTAGAAATAAGGTCCATCCGCCCAAAAGTAATCGGCTTCGATGGCCTAACTTGGAAATGAATCGGTTATCACTAGGCTGCGTTGAAAGCATCAAGAATAAAGCCAAAAACAGAAAGCTTAATTGGACTGAGACGCCAATCACCATATTTTCTCCTAGGAGGAACCCGGGGGTGCTTAACCCGTGCAGGGAGAATAATAAGGTTAACGAAATAAATCCCAGAGAAACAAATAATACCTGAAGATTTCGCAATCGAATACCACTGACCCCCATTCCGTAAGAGATGATAGCGGCAATGATCGAGGTTAGGGAAACTATATAGAAATGTTCAGTGGGAAGCGCATAAATGGCGTTCGAAAAAGCAGGGAGCGAAAGAATTCCGTAAATCCCCAAAGCAATAGCTAAACTCCAAAGAGGATTATAAACACGCTTGCGAATATTCGAAGTTTTTTCCATGAATATTATCTCTTTATTATAACTATTATCCTTCCCTATCGGAGCTATATGAGCGGAAAACTTCTTTTCATTTTCCAAAATCAAAGAAAAAATATTAACAAGCGGTTGGTGCTTTTATCATTCCCGATGTTGGAGCATATATATACACTATGATATTGAGTTATATGAAAACACCATCAAGTATACTAAAATAAATTTCAGGATCTAAAACGACAAACTTTTTTTTCAAGAAAATCTGAATTACATGTCCCCGTTGTGGTCCCGTACGTTCCTGATCAGGTCAAGGATGCATTAAAGACCTTTGGCGACTCGCTTAAAGTGTCAGTCAAGTAAGGATTAGATTATGGCAGAATATAAATCACAAATCTGGCGCGTCAATACCCGGACCCGCAGCCTGCTACGGGAACCCGTGCCGGATTCATGGCTGCGACTAGGTGGCCGCGGGTTGTCAGTCCGGATTTTGCTCGATGAAATAGATGCGACCTGCAACCCGTTTGGACCGGGCAACAAACTCATCTTTGCGCCCGGGTTGATAGTAGGACATATGCTCTCTTCTGCCGACCGCATTTCGATCGGGGGCAAGTCTCCGCTTACAGGCGGCATAAAAGAAGCCAACGCAGGTGGACGCACTGGCCTGCATATGGCAAAGCTAGGCATCAAAGCCCTTATTATCGAAGACCAGCCTAAAGATGATGGGATGTGGGTACTACAACTTTCTTTGGAGGGCGCCAATTGGGAAAAAGCTGACGATTTGGTCGGCCTGGGGGTCTACGCCACGGCCCCAAAGCTGTTAGAAAAATACGGTGATAGAGTTGCGATTGCATTGATCGGCCCTGGCGGAGAGATGCGTATGAAGTCCGCAGGCATCCAAAATATAGACAAAGACCGAGTGCCCTCCCGGATCGCTGCTCGGGGCGGACTCGGTTCGCTGATGGGCTCGAAGGGCTTGAAAGCCATCGTGTTCGATGACGCTGGAGGGCAGAAGCCACATATCGTCGATCCCGAAGCGTTCAAAATCGCCAAAAAGGATTACACCAAAGCCGTCCTGGAACACCCGCAATCGGTTACTTATCGTGACTATGGTACCGCGGCAATGGCGCACATGTCCGATGGCTTCGGTGCATTGCCAACACGTAATTTCTCAAACGGTCATTTTGAAAAGGTGGATGAGATCTCCGGTGAGACGCTGCGCGAGTTTATGCTAACCCGCGGCAAGCCCTCCCACACGTCACACGCCTGCATGGCCGGCTGCACAATTAAGTGCTCGAATATCTTCGGTGGTGAGGATGGCAAGATCATCGTCTCGCCGCTTGAATACGAGACTATCGGTCTGATGGGTTCAAATCTGGGCTTGTCGTCACTGGATACTGTCGGCCGTATGAATTGGGAAGTCAATGACTTAGGATTAGACTCGATTGAGATTGGAGCAGCCTTGGGCGTAGCCGCAGATGCAGGCCTGATGGAATTCGGAGACGGCGATAAAGCGCTGGAACTGATCAATGAGATCCGGGCAGGCAGTGAACTCGGACGTGTGCTCGGTGATGGAGCGGCAGCAACTGGTGAGAAGTACCACATCGAGCGCGTGCCGGTTGTCAAAAGGCAGGCCATGTCGGCTTATGAGCCGCGCGCTCTTAAAGGAACCGGCGTGACCTATGCCACCAGCCCCCAAGGAGCGGACCACACTTGCGGACTGACCATCCGGGCTAAGGTAGATCACCTCGACCCACATGCTCAGCTCGATGTTTCGCGTGACGCACAATATAATATGGCTGGTTACGACAGCCTAGGGGCATGTATCTTTGCGGGCTTCGGCTTTGCCGCCACGCCCGACGGTGTGGTTAAGCGCCTTTTGAGCGCCCGCTACGGATGGCAAGATCTGTCCGACAAAATTTTACGCGAATTAGGCAAAGAGACCATAAAAATGGAGCGTGAGTTCAACCGCCGGGCCGGATTCACCGTCAAAGACGACCGTTTGCCTGAGTGGATGACAAAAGAGCCGCTGCCGCCGCACAACACGGTCTTCGATGTGCCCGAGGAGACCTTAGACAGCATTTTTAGTGAACTTGAATAAAAGTTTTTTTGACGAAATTGAAAAGAGCCCCAGGTACTTGGGGCTCTTGTTATTCCGAAACTAATCATTGAATCGATTGTCTTGGTCGTTAGGGAGATAAGATATCTAATAGCTCCCGTTCCACCTTTTCCTTTTCCTGGACTAATTCAGTCGATGGCTCACTTAGGGAAACTTGCGGTTTGGGTTCCGCCAAAAATTTTCCTTCGATCATCATAGCCTGGCCGCCTCCGATCTCGAGGTAGCAGCCCCCCTCTCCTGAAAAAGTATGTTCCGGCTTGCGACCCTGAAAAGCAGCCGCAATGTGTTCAGAGGCTGCCTGAGCTTGCGCTTGGGCGAAAACGCCCGCCATCGGCAGCCGCTTTCCATTGGCCATCATCACCTTAGCCAGATCGCCGACCGCATACACACCTTCGAATTCTGTTTGCAATGAGCCAGGGTCCACTGGGACCCAGGGTTGGCCGGCCGTCAGCCCGCTCTCTTTAACCACGTCCGGACAGCGGTGGGGAGGGATACCGAGCAGCAAGTCGAATTTTCTTTCACCTTTCTCAAATGTTACTTTCCCAGATTGCACCCCAGTTGCTTTGTGGTTGGGGAAGAAGCCGATACCATGCTCGTCCATGCGTCCTTCGATAACGGAGCAGCCGGCATCTCCCAATATAGGTAACGACATCGGTTTGGGTGTGAAGACCTCTATCTGCACATCTATTTTGCGGGCTTGAAACATTTCATGCACCAGGATAGCGATCTCAAAAGGGGCGGGAGGGCATTTATACGCTTCCCCAAAGATGCCTACCATTATGCGGCCGCCGGAAAATTCTTGCAGGCTTTGGGCAGCACGCGGGATATCCTCCGGATCATACACGTTGAGCGCGTGATCTTGGAAGCCGGGTATCATTTCTGGAGCCAACTGGGCGCCAAGCGCGATGATGAGTGCATCGGCTTGATAGCGTTTTCCAGATACCACAGCAGACCGCTCTTTGGGGTCGATAGATTCTATATTTCCCAGGATAACATTAACATTATGTTTTTCCAACGCGGCCAGCGGGCGTTGACCTGATTCCAAGGAAGTCTTGCCGATCAGCGTCCAGGTTTTGTGAAACCCGACCATAAAGTAAGGCCGCCGATCGACGAGCGTGATCTCAACTTCAGTCCCCAGCTTATCTCGCAATGATAATGCTGCAGCCAAACCACCAAAACCGCCACCAAGTATAAGTACACTGTTCATCAAATTCTCCGTTGTAATTGATTAATCTAACCGGGATTTCCCGCGGACCTTTATCCATTTAAACCATATTCAATTGAAACATAGTTGGGTGTAGTCGTCAAGAAATCGATGTGAAAGGGGTCTGAGAATATTGTCTTCGGGAGAAACTCGAAATGTCCAACCGCTGAACAAAATTAAATTCCCTTATGAAAATCATTGATACAATACTACCTCGGTGCAGTATTGGGCGCATTCGGATCACCCGCCCGGAATCTTACGAGAAGTGTTATATTACATAATACTTAACAACAAACAGGAAAATCATAAAAGTCCCTGGTTAAGTAAACTTGGATAACCGTGACCTCCTCCAAAATCTTAGAATCAATTTTAGGTGTAGTTTATCCAAATGACGCGAACTTGAACTTACCCCAGTCAAAAAGAATATTAATTAGTAAGGAGGTCAGACAGTGAAGTGGCCTTACGTTTCTGGAAAACGGGTTACTGAAGACGGCCAAGGGCTGGTTGAATATGCGCTTATTCTTGTATTAGTCGCAATAGTAGTCATCGCTATTTTGCTATTACTTGGTCCGACTATTGGCAACGTTTTTAGTGAGATTAATAGTAATCTTGAGCAACTTGAGCAAACTGGAGTGGTTGAAGAGGGGGATAGCGATGTGGTTGTCATTACCAGAGCAACCTTCAACTCTGGCGAACTACACTTCGCCGCTACTTCTGATGGCACTTA
>JASJYH010000110.1 GCA_030123675.1 Anaerolineae bacterium
CGCCACACCCCAGGACATACACCTGGGATGTGCAGCCTATACGTTGCCTCAGAATCCACTTGTTTTTGTGGTGACTTGATCTTCCGCGAGAGCGTTGGCCGAACGGATTTTCCGGGAGGTGATTGGGATACATTAGTAAAAAGTATCCATGAGCATATCTTTACTTTGCCGGATGATACGCGCTTGCTGACAGGGCATGGACCTGAAACGACCGTGGGAGAGGAGAAGCGATCAAATCCTTTCGTGGGAGTTGCTTAATGGAAATTGGGAACTTTTTTTATTATTCTCCCCTGATAATCTATTTGGTAAATTTATAAGAAATTATTTAAATAACGCTGTCAAAAAAAAGTCGAGACAATAATTGTCTCGACTTTTTAATTAATATTTATTAATTTACTTCGCGAATTCTACTGCCCGAGTTTCGCGAATCACCGTGACCTTGATTTGCCCTGGATATTTCATGGTCTCTTCGATCTTCTTGGCGATATCTCGCGCCAGGCGTGTTGACGTAAGATCATCGATATTTTCAGGTTTGACGATCACACGTACTTCGCGTCCAGCTTGTATGGCAAAGGCTTCTTTCACACCATCGAACGATTTCGATAGATCTTCCAAAGATTTAATCCGTTTAATGTAGGCTTCCAGGTCTTCTCGGCGTGCGCCTGGGCGTGCACCTGAAATAGCATCTGCGGCTTCAGCAATAACAGCCTCAATGCTTTCTTGTTCAACTTCATGGTGGTGAGATGCAACCGCATTTATGACAACCTCATTCACGCCATAACGCTTGCAATACTCCGCTCCCAACATAGCATGTGTGCCTTCTTGATTGTGGTCCATTGCTTTGCCAATATCATGTAAGAACCCACTTTGTTTCGAAAGTTCTACGTCTGCGCCTAGTTCGGCGGCCAAAATAGCAGCCAGCTTAGATACTTCGATTGCATGGGCTAGTTGGTTTTGTCCATACGATGTCCGAAATTTCAAGCGACCCATCATGTGTAAAATTTCTGGGTGCAATCCAGAAATGTTGGCATCGTACGCAGCTTGCTCACCCGCCTCTGCCATCACCTTTTCAACAGATTTGGTTTCTTCCTCAACAATTTTTTCAATATGTGCAGGATGGATGCGCCCGTCTGCGGTCAGGCGAGTTAAGGCACGACGTCCAATTTCTCGGCGGACAGAATCAAAACATGAAATGGTGACCGCTTCTGGTGTATCGTCAACGATTACATCAACACCCGCAATCTGTTCAAAGGCTCTGATATTGCGTCCGTTGCGTCCTACAATGCGACCTTTCATCTCTTCGTTTGGCAGCGGCACAAGCGCAGACGTGACTTCTGCGACATGCGAAGATGCAACCCGTTGAATAGCATCTGCAATTAGCTTGCGAGCGCGCTTTTCACCTTCCTCACGGGCTTCGGCCTCAATCTGTCGGTAGATGCGCGCCATGTCGGCACGAGCTTCTTTTTCCACCGCCTCGAACAAATCTTTTTTTGCTTCCTCTTTGGTTAGATTAGAAATTTGTTCAAGTTTATTTACTTGCTCTTCGAACATTTTATCTGTTTCTTTCGTCTTGCGGTCAATATTAGATTGACGTTTGTTCAGGGTTTGCTCTCGCTGTTCAAGCCGGTCAGCACGCTTATCTAATTCTGAACGCCGTTTGTCTAAGCGTTCCATTACGCGGTTACCTTCTTTTCGGCGTTCCCGAACATCATTTTCAGCTCTCTGCACGGTCTTTGAGGAGTTTTCGCGTGCTTGCGATTCGATCAGGCGTGCCTGTTCGTTAGCACCTTTTAAAATATTTTCGGCTTTTTGTTGTTGGTCTTTAATGATCTTATCGCTTTGGTATCTATGAAATAGATACCCAATCACGATACCAAATAATACAAACAGGATCGTTATTACAGGATTGATTGGAAGTGGATTCATTTTAATTCCTTATAGTTAACGAGATAATCTTCTTCCTTTGGGTGGATTTCATTCCACAGGCGCAAGACAATCGGCACAATAACAGAATAAGAGAAGCCGCGTCGGGATAGGAACTCAGACGTTTTTTTCCGGAATTCGTTCCAGTCTTGGACCTTGAGTTTGCGTGCCTTTTTCAGGCCTGCATCGTAAGCCAAGGATTCGTCATCTATTTCTTCAAGTGCAACTTCAATAATAGATTCATCGATCCCTTTTTGACGAAGTTCCAATGCCAGCGCTCGCCGCCCACGCGGACGAAAGTTGCTGCGGTTCTCGACCCAATCGCTGGCAAATTGTTTGTCATTGAGATAACCACCTTTGACCAAACGCTCGATGGTTTCCTCAATGACCGTATCCAAATACTCATGTTTACGCAGATTTTGCCAAATTTCATGCTCAGATCGCGCGCGGTAACTAAGAAAAAGGTTTGCTTGTTGGATCGCCCGATCCCGAGAATCTTCAACTTGGAGTTTGGTAATCTGAGCTTCATCTAGCGCTTGCCCAGTCTGCAACCAAGCGGCTACGATACGGGCCACCCCGAAAGCATATTCCCCGTCAAGGTAAATATTGACTCGCTTCGAGTTCTTCTTCTGAATCTCTATCGCAGTGATATTTCTCATTTAAATAACACGCAGCCAAAGGGCACTGAGTGGCCTCGGCTGCGGTTAGAATCTGAGTTTGGCAAGCAGGCCCCGGGTCCAGATGGATGCGGGGCAATACAGGCAGATTTGGTTGTGTGACGATTTATGCCACAACAATTTCGATGGTAGATAAATAAGTCAAATCTTTATTAGTTCCGCAAAATCGACCTAAACCAAGATTGTGACTTCCAAAATCTCCTGTCACCAGGATGATCATACAATACTTTCCAAAGTTCCGTTAGCAAACCAGTGGCCGCTCATTGTGCGGCTCAATTTAATCAGTTAATATAGGAACATTATACATGAGTTTTGCGAGATGTAGCAATTATCCAAAACTTTTTATCTGTTTCGGGGTATGAGAACATATATCACTTGACCGTTAAGATAAAATATAATCAACCTTTCAAGATATTATTTCTTAATCAATGTATCTACCTGCGACAAATTTCCTGAAATAATTTTTTTGATTTATATAAAATGGAGACCTGATGGCAAATATTAGCCGCGAAGACGCGCTTGAATATCATCGATTAAAATCCAAGCCGGGCAAGATATCAATTGTTCCTACGAAGCCGATGGACACCCAGCGCGATCTTAGTTTGGCGTATTCCCCGGGAGTTGCTGTGCCTGTTTTGGAAATCGAAAAGGACCCTGAACTGGCATATGAGTACACTTCAAAAGGCAATTTAGTTGGGGTCATTAGCAATGGGTCCGCAATTCTGGGTTTAGGAGATCGAGGCGCGCTAGCTTCGAAACCTGTTATGGAGGGGAAAAGTGTTTTATTTAAAAAATTTGCCGATATTGATGTGTTCGATATTGAGGTGAATAGTAATGACCCAGAAGAGATAATAAAGATTATTGCAGCTATCTCGCCTACTTTTGGCGGCATTAATCTCGAAGATTTCAAATCTCCAGAGTGTTTTTACATTGAGGAAAAACTAAAGGAAATGCTGGATATACCCGTCTTCCATGATGATCAACATGGAACTGCGATCATCTCATCAGCGGCGTTAGCAAATTCGCTTGAAATTGTTGGCAAAAAGCATGACGAAATTCGGTTGGTTATTTCTGGTGCAGGCGCTTCCGCTATTTCCTGCGCAGAATTAGCAATTTCTTGGGGCGTGAAACGGGTAAATATTATGCTGGTTGACAGCCGCGGGGTGGTTTATAAAGGCCGCAAAGAGGGTATTAATAAGTATAAAGAACGCTTCTTAATTGAAACCGATGCTCGCACATTGGCCGATGCGATCCGCGGCTCAGATGTTTTCTATGGCTTATCCGTTGCCAATGTATTGACTCCTAAAATGGTCAAGAGCATGGCCGAAAGCCCGATCATTTTTGCCATGGCCAATCCAGACCCCGAAATCACACCTGAATTAGCCAAAGAAGCCCGTAAAGATGCCATTATTGCAACCGGCCGGTCAGATTATGCCAATCAGGTAAATAATGTGCTTGGCTTCCCCTTCATTTTTCGGGGCGCACTTGATGTGCGCGCGAAAGCGATTAATGAAGAAATGAAATTTGCTGCATCTAAGTCCTTGGCTGCCTTAACAAAAGAGGACGTGCCTGATTCTGTACTGAGCGCTTATGGAATAGATAACTTAAAATTTGGCCCCGAATACATTATTCCAAAACCGCTTGATCCGCGGGTGTTGTTATGGGAAGCTCCAGCCGTAGCCAAAATGGCCATGGAATCAGGGGTCGCTCGCAAGAAAATTGATATCGACGAATACCGCGAGCAATTGGCATTTCGCCAGGGTAAAGGCGAACAAGTCCGTTATTTCTTCCAGAATCAAGCTCGTGCATCTGGTGGTACCAAACGAATTGTCTTTGCCGAAGGTGAGGAACCAAAAGTCATTCGGGCAGCCGCGCAAATTAAGGATGACAAGATCGGCATACCGATATTGATTGGTCGCCCGGAAGTAATTGAAAAAATTAGCAAAGAGCTTGGTCTGCCATCCTGCTCAGATATAGTTAACCCGGCCAACTTTAAGAACCATACCGAATATGCGAAAACCTATCACAAACTACGTGAGCGCAAAGGAGTTACATATCCAATTGCCAGGAAACGTGTGCGGGAGGTCAATATCCTCGGTCCTATGATGGTCAAAATGGGAGATGCAGACGCCTTTGTGTCCGGGTTGACATATGAATACCCGGATGTCATTCGACCATCCTTAAGCATTCATCATACGCGCGAAGGCGCATCACGTGCCGCTAGTGTATACATTATTATCGTGGACGATCGCGTTTATCTCTTTACAGATGCTACCGTCAATATTGATCCCTCGGCAGATGATCTGGCTGATATCGCTTGCCTGGCGGCCAACTTCGCGAAGAAAATCGAACTCGAACCACGAGTAGCCTTTTTATCATTTTCAAACTTTGGCTCAAACCCACACCCGTTATCAGCAAAGGTAGCCAAGGCCGTAGCACTCGTCAAGGAGCGCTGCCCGGAATTCGATTTTGTTTACGACGGTGAAATGCAAGCGGACACCGCAGTAGTGCCTAAAATTGTAGAAGAGCGGTATCCTTTTAGTGCAGTCAAAGATGCGAATGTATTGGTCTTCCCTTCATTGGAATCGGCCAACATAGCCTACAAATTGTTAACCCGCCTTGGAAACGCCAAAGCAATCGGTCCTATTCTGCTTGGGATGGGCGCTCCAATTCATGTCATGCAGACAGGCGACGAAGTCGCAGATATCGTCCAGATTGCTTCGGTGGCAGTTATGGATGCGCTTGATCGCGAATAATAATAAGTCGATTGCGGGACAGCTTAAAAATTAAGTCTAATAATTTAAACTCCATGCGAGCGCAGCTTAACCGGACCCTGATCCTGCTGGTCGTTGTTGGGCTTATTGTTGCACCCCCACTTTTTGCCGGGAACAAATATATAAGCCAAGCCCAAAGTGCCTTTCAAGCGCAGGATTTTACCCAGGCTGCCAAATATTATGAAGTTACTGCCCGCTTATTACCCTGGCGTAATGAATTATGGGACAAGGCTGGAATTGCAAGGTTTAAAGCAGATGAGATTGAATCAGCCCTAATATTGCTTGAAAAAGCTCGTCAAGAGAATGCCCTTTCAGAGCTAGGCTGGGAGATGTTGGGGATTTCCTATGTTGAAAAAAGCGATTTGGATCGAGCTTTGGAAATTTGGAATTCTGGTCTAAAAGCATACCCCGAATATTCAAAGTATTATTCCCAATTGGCCAGTGTGTATCACCAACAAGGTGATCTGTCCGCAGAAAGAATGGCGCTTGAAAGTTGGATTGACTCACAGGGAGAGACAGACGCCCAGGCACATTACAGATTTGGACTATTGATATCAGTTTCTAATCCCAACCTAGGATTAAAAGTACTGTTACGGGCCTCAGCATTGGACCCCGAATTTGCTGCCGTTGTGGACACTATGCAAACCGCTCTTAGTCTTGCGTCGCTAGAAACCAACGAATCTAACAAAATGGTAATCACTGGCCGTGGGCTGGGATTGGTAAACGAATGGCAGTTAGCTAGGGATGCATTCCTGCAAGGCGTCACCTTGAACAAGCAGAATGCAGAAGCTTGGGCCTGGCTGAGCGAGGCGGAACAACAGCTGGGCCAAGAAGGCACGACTGCCATGGATACGGCTTTATCCCTCAACCGTGAGAATCCAATTGTCCGAAACTTGAGGGGCCTTTATTGGTTGCGAAATGGTAATAATGAACGAGCCCTGAGCGAGTATTTGCTCGCAGCAACCTACGAACCGGATAACCCCCTCTGGCAGATTTCAATTGCCGAAGTATATATTCAACAGGCTGATTTGAGTGCTGCCCTGAATAGTTATATTAGCGCTGTCGAGATAGCACCTGAAGATGCTACGGTTTGGCGTCTTCTGGCAAACTTTTGTGCACAATACAATATCCAAATCGAAGAGATTGGGTTGCCGGCTGCACAGAATGCCGTTGAGCTGGCTGAAGAAGACCCACTTGCCCAAGATATTCTCGGCTGGACGTTGACACTGCTCGAGCGCTACAATCAGGCCGAAGAGGCCTTACAACAGGCTCTAAGCCTCGACCCACAGCTTGCACAGGCACATTTGCACTTTGGGATTGTCTCCTTGCAATTGGATGATTGGGGTTCTGCGCTCGATCATTTGAAACAGGCTGTCGAAATTAATCCATATGGCTCCGTAGGGGATCAAGCGCAGGTATTATTGAACCAGTATTTCCCATCGGGGAATTGAATACCTTATAAAACAGAGCAAGTACCGAATCTGATACAATCCGCATATGCGGGCTTACCGCCATTTTTTGTGGATACTTCTGTGCTCTCTTGTAGCATGTCAACCGGCTACCTCAGTCCCAATATCTGGTGATACTTTACTGTATGACGATTTTACCAATCCAGCCTCAGGCTGGGACCACTTTTCCTCACCTGAAGGCACCATGGATTATGACAGTAGTGGCTATCGGTTTCTTATCAATTCAGAACAGACAAATTTTTGGTCAACTCCAGGCTTGTCCTTTGAAGATGTGCGCCTAGAAGTCGATGTTGCCAAACTGAATGGGCCTGATGAAAACCGGATTGGCTTGATATGCCGCTATACTGATGGAAATTATTACTTCTTTATGGTCAGCAGTGACGGGTATTACACGATCGGAAAATATATTGATGGAAATATTATTCAACTTGGACAGGATCAAATGAAATTCAACCCAAGCATCAATACTGGTTTGGCAATCAATCATTTGCGGGCAGATTGTGTAGGAAACACATTGACATTTTATGTAAATGGCAATCCGGTAGCACAGGTCAAGGACACTGATATTGTCGAGGGTGATGTAGGCCTCTTGGCGGGTACTTTTGCGGTAACGGGTGTGGATATAATTTTTGATAATTTTGTAGTATTAAAACCATAGAAAGTAATAAGAGATTAGATAATAAGAGAGCAGTCTGGCTCTTCAAGCACTACTCTCTACACACTAACTTATGAAAATTTATTTAGATACCGTTGGTTGCCGACTCAACCAAGCTGAAATTGAAACCATGGCACGCCAGTTTCGGGCTGCCGGCCACGATATCGTCCCGCTAGCAAATGAAGCGGATATGGCCGTAGTAAATACTTGTGC
>JASJYH010000111.1 GCA_030123675.1 Anaerolineae bacterium
ATTGCTCACAACCTGAGTGTAGTAGAACATATTTCTGATCGCGTAGCTGTCATGTACTTGGGCAAGTTGGTTGAGGTGGCTGGGCGGGAAGATTTATTTAAACGCCCGCTCCATCCATACACACAAGCATTGATGTCGGCGATTCCTATCCCAGATCCTCATCTCAAACGGAAACGTATCATTCTCAAAGGTGACGTGCCCAGCCCTATCAATCCCCCGAAAGGCTGTCGTTTCCATCCACGCTGCCCGATTGCGCAGAATAATTGCGCTACAGATGATCCGGAACTGCGGGAACTAAGTCCCAATCATTGGGTGGCCTGTCACTACGCGGAACAATTCCTGAATTAGTTTATATATTATTTTGCAAACGCAGGGGCGTTTTCAAATGGATTATTTATTAGCACTCAGTAAATTGGTAGCGGTATCCCAACACTGTGTAAATTAACTTGATTAGGGTCACTTGGCCATAACCCGGGGATTTCCGTGTCGCAGTGCGGGCATTTGCCAGCACTCGTAATTTGATATTCGGTAATTGTATATCCAGTGCGCTGGATGACATTCTGGTTACAATTTGGGCAGAAAGTACTCTCATATTCTCCGACACTGCCAGGGATGTTACCAGCGTAGACATAACGGAGGCCGGCTTCTCGTCCGATTTCAGAAGCGCGCAATAAAGATTTTACGGGGGTATTATCCGGATCAGTCATCTTATAATCTTTATGAAATGCGGTCACATGCCAGGGAATATCGGGGGAAATGCTATTTAGAAAGCGGGCCGCATCCCATAGTTCATCGTTAGAATCGTTGAATCCAGGAATCACAAGCGTAACAATCTCCACCCACAAACCTAACTCATGCGCGCGCTGGATGCTATCCAAAACATGCTTAAGCACACCTCCCAATTGACGATAATTCTTATCGCGCATGGATTTCAGGTCTATTTTATAAGCGCTGAGGTATGGGCTCAGGAATTCTAGGACCTCGGGAGTGGCATTGCCATTGGAAACAAATGCACACATCAGCCCGGCAGCTTTGACCACTTTGAAAATATTAACTGCCCATTCGCTTGTGATCAACGGTTCGTTATAGGATGAAACCACGACGGAGGCATTTGATTGGCGGGCGATATCTAAAATCCCTTCGGGTGTGATCTTTCTAACCAATTCCTCGGACTGATCAGATTTCGGATCGCGCAAAGCCTGCGAAGTCAGCCAATTTTGGCAGTAACCACAATGATAGTCGCAACCCAGCATCCCAAAGGTTAAGGCGTTGGTACCAGGCATTACATGGAAAAATGGTTTTTTCTCAATCGGGTCGGATTGCAAGGCACCTATGTAGCCCCAGGGTACCCGCAACTTGCCATCTTCATTAAAGCGTACTTTACAAATTCCACGTTTGCCTTCTCGAATTAGACAACGGTGCGCGCAGGCATAACAGCGCAATGACTTATCTTCGAGGGTTTCATATAACTGGCCTTCTTGTGTCAAATTATCCAACACGTCTGCTAATGTACTCATCGTATAATAACCCTATGCTTTCGATTGCGATTCAAGCGGGCGGCGCATCCAAACGGATGGGACGCGATAAAGCCTTGATGCCTTTTCTTGGACGACCGCTTATCCAGCATGTTGTTGACCGGATCTCAGCGATTGCCGACGAAATGCTGGTAACGACCAACCGTCCAAAGGATTACCGTTTCCTAAACCTGCCACTCTTTCAGGACCTCAAGCCGGGCCGTGGGGCCTTGGGCGGACTCTACACTGCGCTTGCCTCTGCCACTGGCGAAACCGTGGCTGTTGTGGCTTGCGATATGCCTTTTGCCAGCAAAACACTCATTGAAACAGCCCACAAAATGCTGCTCCAAGAAGAGCTGGATGTTGTCGTTCCAAATTCATCCGATGGTTTGGAACCGTTGCATGCCGTATATAAGCGTCAACCCTGCCTACTGGCGATCGAAACCGCAATTGAGGCCGACAAATGGCGGCTGATTTCCTGGTTCGACAACGTTAATGTGTACAATCTCAAGCCTGATGAAGTCAAGGCACTTGATCCTTCAGGCTTGGCTTTCTGGAACCTGAATACACCTGAAGAGTTCGCTGAAGCTGAGCGCAGGGCCCAAGAGAATCTCTAATTTCAAGGATGAAGAGACTACTCTCAATTCAATTTTAAGTATACATAAATATTTACACAATGCAACTGTCCACAGGAGCCTCTTATGTCTCTCGATCTTTCCGCTGTCCGGAAACAATTTCCAGCCCTCGATCAACCCGCAATTTTCTTCGATAATCCCGGGGGCACCCAGATCGCGAAGCCAAGCCTGGCGCGCATCAATAGCTATTTGCTGGAATGCAATGCGAATATGGGTGGGGCCTTCAAAACAAGTCAGCAGTCAGATAAGGTCTTGCGTGCGGCCCACAGCGCAATGGCAGATTTTTTAAACGCCTCCTCCCCAGATGAAATCGTGTTCGGTTTAAACATGACAACCCTCACAATGCACATTTCTCGATCCCTGGCACACAGGCTAAATCCAGGCGATGAGATTGTTGTTACCCGGATGGACCATGATGCCAATATATCACCCTGGTTGCTTATCGCTGAAGACCATGGTTGTAATATTACATGGGTCGATTTCGATGTAGAAGAGTACACACTGAATATTGGTGATTTCGAAAAGGCCTTAGAAGCCAAGCCAAAAATTGTGGCTTTTGGATACGCCTCAAATGCCACTGGTACGACGAACTCTGTTCACAAGCTTACCAAAATGGCAAAAGATGCGGGAGCACTGGTTTACATCGATGCGGTCCAGTATGCACCCCATGGTCTTATTGATGTCCAAGCGATTGAGTGTGATTTTTTGGTGTGCTCAGCTTACAAATTTTTTGGGCCCCATGTCGGGATTTTATATGGGCGTTTGGAATTGCTTGAAGATTTAAAAGCATACAAGCTTAGGCCCGCATCGAATAACCCGCCTGATAAATGGATGACCGGTACCCAAAACCACGAAGGCATTGCCGGAGTTTTGGGTGCGCTTGAGTATTTCGAATGGCTGGCCGAGAATTATGGCGAAGTGCAAAAGACGAATCACCCTGATGACAATATATCGGACCGGCGCAAAAATTTTGCAGCCGCAATGAAGGAGATCGTCGAGTATGAACTCGAGCTCAGCCGGGCCTTGATTGAGGCGATCTCATCCGTGCCGGGCACACACATCCATGGGCTAACCGATATGGATCGCCTGGAGGAAAGGGTTCCGACTGTGTCATTCACCTTAGAAGGCAAGCATCCGCGCCAAATAGCAGAAGCACTGGGAAAAGAAGGAATATACGTTTGGGACGGGAATTATTACGCGTTGGCCGTCACAGAACGGCTAGGGCTAGAATCCAGTGGAGGCATGCTTCGGATTGGGGCTGCACACTACAACACCTTGGATGAAGTTGGGTACTTTGCTGACAAATTGAATGTTATTGCGGGTAACTAAAATGCTGTGTGTAAACCAAAACTTGTGCTTAAAGGCAAACGCCAGGGTGAGGGGGGCACCCTGGCGTCTGCCTCCAAGATATTACTATACTTCGTACCGAAAGGCAATAGCCCGTACATTAAAAATTCATAATAATTTTATATGAATTTTTGATCGGTTCCCTTGGCATAAAAGTCCTTTAGAATGAAAGCAAATGGTATACTGCCAATCCATTGGGCTTGTTGATTAGAATACGAATTCTCAAAGAAAGAACCTCATAAATAATCATATCCATAAGATATCGATGGAAATAGAAACGATATCGCTGAGGAGAAATAATGATCCGCGAACTATCAGAAAGCGATTTACGTCACAGATGTGATCCCAAATCCTTAAATTGCAAAAGCAGTGCTGAAGCTGATTCCCAAATAACTATATTCGGCCAAGAGCGGGCCGTACATGCGATGAAATTTGGGCTTGATATAAACGATCACGGATTTAATATCTTTGCCGCAGGTGTCTCAGGGACTGGGCGCACAACGGCGGTCGAGAGATTTTTAGAGAATTTTGCTGCCAACAAACCCACCCCGCCGGATTGGTGTTACGTTCACGATTTTGAGGATAGCTACCGCCCGCTTGCAATTAGTCTTCCGGCTGGCAAAGCACGAGAGTTCCAAAAAGACCTGGCTGCTTTTTATAAGTCGATCCAGCAGGAAATACGAGCTGCGTTTGAGAGCGAAGATTATGCTTCGCAACGCGAGGAGACCCTTAAAACTTTCCAAAAACAAAAGGAGAAAATATTCAAGCAGTTGGGCAAGCTTGCCAAGAAAAAGGGCTTTGGCTTGCAAATGGCTGCAATGGGAATTTTGACGATCCCATTAATTGAGGGAAAACCTGTCAACGAGGAAGAGTTCCTGAAATTGAAAGAAAAGGAGCGCGAAGAAATAAGCAAGAAACAACTGCAACTTCAGGGTGAGATTGAGGCATCCGTCCGTAAGACCCGCACTTTGGATAAAGAAGCCCAAGGCGCATTAGACAAGCTAGATCAGGAAGTGGCTCAATTTGTTCTGCATGATCTTATGGATAGCCTAAAAGATAATTATAAAGAAATTAAAGATGTGGTCTCTCATTTGGATGCGATTCACAATGATGTGCTTGAAAATCTGGCCCAATTCAAGGCTGAACCTAATGGGGAGAATAACCCAAAATCAGGTCCCCAAAAACCAACCACAAATAAATATCAGGTCAATGTGTTGGTCGACAACAGCAAATTGGAGGGCAGACCTGTTGTCCTTGAAATGAATCCGACCTATTCCAATTTGTTTGGTCGGATTGAACAAGAGGCTATCATGGGAGCCTTGGTAACAGATTTCACACTAATCCGGGGTGGTTCACTACACCAGGCCAACGGCGGATATCTCGTATTGCCAGCTGAAGATGCGATCCGGAATCCGTTTACCTGGGAGAGCCTAAAACGCAGCTTGGGGAACCGGGAGATCGCGATTGAGCAACCGGTTGAACAGCCTGTTTTCACTACCAAAAGTCTGCGGCCCGAACCGATCCCACTGAACGTCAAGGTGATCTTGATCGGGCGTCCGGAGACATACCAATTGTTGTTGGCTTATGATGAGGATTTTCGCGAATTGTTCAAAGTAAAAGCTGATTTTGACTCGCAAATGGAACGCAGCGAGGAGCGCATCCAAGAATATATTTCGTTTGTATGCACGCTTTGTGAAACCGAAAACCTCAGACACGTCGATCAATATGGTTTGGCGCGGATTGTGGAACACGGCTCACGCCTGGCTAATGATCAAGAGAAGCTCTCGACCAAATTCGGCGAGGTTGCGGATGTTATCCGCGAGGCAAACTATTACGCAAGTAAGAATGATGCAAAACTTATTAATGCTGAACATATTGAAAAGACAATCGAAGAACGGTTTTACCGCGCAGGACTTATGCAAGACCGGTTGAGGGAGAGGATGGCCTACGGAATTATTAAAATTGATGTTCGTGGGGAAAAAATCGGACAGGTCAACGGCTTATCGGTGTTGCAATTAGGTGATCTAACTTTTGGACAACCCAGTCGCATCACTGCCAGTGTTGGGATTGGCAAACAGGGCGTGATCAATGTTGAGCGTGAAGCCAATTTGAGCGGCCCGATTCATACCAAAGGTGTGCTCATCATTTCGGGGTTTTTGGCCCAGAATTTCGCTCAAAACAAACCCCTAAGTTTGAATGCCCATTTGGCTTTTGAACAAAGCTATGGCGGCGTGGATGGCGACAGCGCCTCCAGCACAGAACTGTATGCTATTCTTTCGGCACTATCCAATATTCCAATCAAGCAGGGGATTGCCGTGACTGGCTCGGTTAACCAAAAGGGAGAGGTCCAGGCCATTGGGGGCGCCAACGAGAAGATCGAAGGCTTTTTTGAAATATGCAAACTAAAAGGCTTGACGGGCGAGCAAGGGGTAATGATCCCTGCCAGCAACATTAAAAATTTGATGCTCAAGCAAGAGGTTTTAAGCGCAGTAAAAAAAGGGCAGTTCAAAATCTGGGCTGTGGATACGATCGAAGATGGGATCGAGGTCTTGACCGGCGTTGAGGCCGGAAAAAAAACCAAAGACAATACGTTCAAAAGCGGCTCGCTATTCGAGAGCGTAAATCAGCGGCTTGACCAAATGGCAAGCGATCTGGCTAAGTTCAGCCAATAAATTTCCAGACATAATAATCAGTAGGAATTAAAAACCCAGGCAGTAGGCCTAACGACCTGCGTAAGTACTCGCGTAGCATCGTTCATCCTGCGTAAGACGGGACCGTTTCGGCCTCCCGAAGGACATCGCACCGTCCCGGTATCTTACGGGAGGACGATGAGCTTGACTGGATCTTCGAGGCTCGCCAACCGGGGATGGATTGAGGCAAGCGTTCTGACTACTCTGCCAGCAGTGCTCAATGCCTTGGAGTTTGGATATCCGCTCCGAACGGTGTTCGATTGCATATCACAGCCCCTCAGACGTTAGACGCAAGGGAATTGATCAAAACGGTGCAACGCATAGAGCTATGTATCGGTGGCTCGCTACCTATCATTGGACGGATTGGCCGCGATTATTTCTGCCACGAGTCGGGACCTTGACGACCCGGTATGCTTGAATTGCAGGATGCTCGTAGCCCGAGGCGGCATTCAAAGCATCTAACAAGTCCTTGTCAGCTATGGTGGTTCGCTCTGCAAGGCGCCTGTACTCTGACCAGGTCGGCATAGTGAAAGATTCAAGCATGCGCCCGGGTTGCTCAACGTCCTCGACCAGAGCCCACCTCAACGCCCCTTTCTGCCTCAGCGCGATCCGCGCCGGTTCCATGGCCGCTACAAACTGGTCGCGCCGGGCAGGATCGATCTGCCACTCTGCTGTGAGGAGGATAGGGCCATCATCGTCGTGAACCGAGGTCACCGCCGGTGGGGTTGGCATGATTTGAACCATTTCGGTGTTGATATTCGCATAGTGACTGAGCCGGAGCCTTCTAATTAAGACGGCGGCGATACCCATGGCGATACCCGCGCTAATAAGGGCTGTTTGCAGACTGGTTTGTTCGGCGATTGTTCCCCACAGCAGAGCGCCTACGGCGAACGATCCCTGGAGCGCAAGCAAATAGGCCGCAACGCCCCGGCCACGAATCCACGCCGGAAGGACGATCTGGAGTGTGGTCATCACGGTCGAGATCAACGCCAGGCTCGCAGCTCCCCCAATTATCGACACGACGAAGGCTAGCCCTAGGCTTGTGGTTGTTGCTATCACAATGAGCACAACAGCTTGGACGAGCATAGCCCCAAAGATGATCATGTCAGGGCCCTGTCGGCGCCGGATGAAGGGCAGCAAGAGAAAGATTGTGACAGAGCCGATGCCACCGGCCCCCACTAGCAAGCCAAAGTCTGCCGGTCCCGCATTGAGATTGAATCGGGCGATCGCCGGGAGCAACGACATGAGCGCGGTGCCGATGATCGCGAAGGGGATGATTTTTCCGATGACGGCCTTGAGCGGCCGTTCATGGCGGACGTACTGGAGACCAATTCGGATGGCTGAGCCGGGATGCTCGGCGGGAAGCCCTGTGCGCAGGGCCGGCTTCCAGACTTTGAGTGCGACAATACTGGTTGCGAAAATAACTGTGTTCAATACAAAGACCCAAGTAGGACCCGCTGCAGCTATGATGAAGCCGGCGAT
>JASJYH010000112.1 GCA_030123675.1 Anaerolineae bacterium
AATCCCATAAGTATGGTATCTTGATTTCCTTCTGCCCAACAAAGCGTGCATCCCGTCCCTGCTCTGCAGGTCGGGACGAGACGGCCCGACAAGTGGGATTCGTCCCGTTAAAAAGAGATGATTTCACACTTGAGCATTTACCGTATAATCGACATCGTCCGCACTCGCCCACAAGCGGGTATCCCGGCTAAGACCGCCGGGACTTACGCAGGCCGTTCTACCGACCCATGAAACTACTCATTTAAAAGTTATTTGTGAGCACTTCCTATGGACCACTTGTCTAAACCTATACGCTTTCATTATGCTTATTTGTTCGGCATCCTAGTTCTGGCCACCTTGTTTCGTCTTCCCTGGCTGGCCGAAATTCCACCGGGTTTTTATGTTGATGAGGCATCTACCGGATATGATGCTTACTCGCTCATGTTAACTAGTAAGGATCAATACGGTGAATTTCTACCTCTATTTGCCAGATCCTTTGGTGCATATAATGAATCCCTCTACAGATTTGTTACCATCATCCCCATCCGACTCTTTGGCCTTACTGAATTTGCTGTCAGGTTGCCGGCCGCCATCATCGGCATTTTTACCGTTTTGGCCCTATATTTTCTGGCTAAAGAACTGTTTGACAAGAAAGTAGCCCTCCTGTCGGCTTTCCTTTTAACAATTAGCCCCTGGCACATCCAATTTAGCCGAATTGGCTTTCGAGCTATCTTATTGCCGTTCTTTTTCTGTTGGGGACTCTATTTTTTCTTTAAAGGAATCAAAAAACCAAAGTATTTATTGCTTTCATCACTTTTATTTTCTATCGGACTTTATACCTATGCTTCAGCCAGGGTGTTCATTCCGCTATTTCTGCTAGCCCTTGTCCTTTTCTTTCGGCAAGAATTAAGAAAAGCGAAGCACTATACGTTGATCTCCACAGGCATATTTCTTATGGTTTTCCTTTTCTTTACAAGATATTGGTTGTCGCCTTCAGGGATAGCCGAGTCGCTGGATTACTTAGACACAAATCCCATTCAACTTGTCCAAGCCTATGCCAGCTACTATAGTCCCGATTTCCTCTTTCTCAAAGGTGATCCTATTGCTCGGCATAGTGTTGCCAATTTCGGACAATTGCACTTATTTGAATTGGTGACCGTGCCTATCGGATTGTTCCTGCTACTCCGAGAAAGGCAAAACCGTTCCTGGCTCTTGCTCGTCTGGCTGATTCTCTACCCTTTGCCGGGGGCGCTGACAGATGCCGAGCACGCGTTAAGAACGATCATTGGGGCGCCATTGTTTGCCCTCATTTCTGCTTATGGACTGCATAAGCTTTTCTTTGTTCTCCGAGATAAAAAACGTATTCTCTTAGTTGGCTTGACGGTGGTGTTCATCATCTGGCGGGTGGCTTTGTACTCTCAGTGGTACTTTGTATATTACCCCATATATAGCCCGAAGGCGTGGCAATATGGTATGAGAGAAGCCATTACTTACTCTTCAAGCAAACCATATAGGAACATTTATATTAGTGACAAATTCTTTATCCCGCACATTTTTGTTCTATTTTATAACAGGTATCCGCCTGAAGCATATCAACAAGAGGCCCTTTTTAGAGTCGGTGAAGGAAACTTGCATTATACGGATGTGTCTGTTGACAATTATCATATCGTGTCAGTCCAGGAAGTGGAGAGGCTGGATCACGAGAATGCATTATTTCTAGTTTTTCCGAGCGAAACCAATTCTATTGTCAGTCGCTCTTCCTGTGAAGAAGCACACGTTATTTACCGCCCTGATGGCTCGATTGCCAGTGTGCTGATTGAGTGTAACTGAGTTGTGGCCAATCTTAAAATGAGAATTATGGATAGGTTTGCCAGCAAAGTTCAAACAAGTTAGAAATATCTATGCCAGCAATCACGGCACCGTACCTCGTCATCTACAGGAGTCTTCATGGTTGAAGCTGTTTATTCGACATCGTCCAATCTCGCCCACAAGCGGGTATCCCGGCTAAGACCGCCGGGACTTACGCAGGCCGTTGGGTACTTCATCTCAAAACAAGGATAAGGGAAATAATATGCTAAATGAATTAAATCCGTCACAAGAAAATAACGTTGAGAAAGCTGCATCCGAGCCAGTTTTTACATTTCCGCCAATATCAGGATTCTGGCGCAGGTTTCTTGCTTGGCTATTAGATGTGCTTATTCTTGGCATCATTGGGCAAATAATTGGCGTCGTGTTCTCGTCTTTCCTTTTCAGCATTGGACCTTACGGACGACCCATTGGATTACTTTTCACCATTCCATATTTTGGAATAATGAATTCAAAAATTGGCGGCGGTCAAACTGTTGGAAAACGAATAATGAAAATCGCTGTCCGCAATAAGGATAATGAACCCATTGAGTTATGGAAGTCGATAATACGAATTTCTTTATTGACCTTACCATCTTTGTTTAATCAATGGTCAATCCCCATATTTCAAAACCCTATTGTGGTGTGGTTTTTGTCCCTCATCATTTTTGGTTTAGGTGGATCAATTTTCTACACAATGATTTTTAATCGAAAAGCGCGACAAGGAATCCATGACCTAATTTTAGGAACTTACGTTGTTTACATACCTGGAAAGCCAATTGAATCATTTCCAACAACGCCCCGAATTCACCATATAGTAACAAGTGTATTGATTGGCATCGTGGCAATTGGAACGATGGCGATGTCATTGATTGCTCCATCTCTACTCTCAAAAACGTCGTTAGCACCAGTAATGAGCCTCTATAATGTCTTGCAGGATGACCTTCGCTTTTTCTCCGTTAGAGTCAGCGACCACACTTTTTATGGCTCAAATGGAAAAACTAGCCATTTATTGATTGTCACGGTTTGGAATAAAGGCAAACTTGCGGAAAATGATAGGAAAGAAGTTATTGAAAGTATTGTAAAAACTGTGCTGGAAAATGCAGAAAATATTGACGAATACGATGGCATACAAGTTAAAATAACTTCTGCTTACGACATTGGAATTGCAAGCGCAAATCTTTCTATGTCATTTTCAGATTCAATTGAAGGATGGCGTATCCAAATTTACCCTAATGGTTCGTCGCCAAGTGGATTTATTCCATTTTTAATGGCAAAGGCTCCTGTAGCCCCATAAAGCACCCAACAAAGCGTGCAGCGGACAGTGGGGATTCACGGCGCTCATGCGCCCCCCTTGCGGGGACCTTCGGCGGGATGGGCGATCCCTTTCACAACGTTCCTGGGACAAGTGTAGTCGCATAGGACTGCTCCTTCGCCCTGATTACAGCTATAATGATAATGGTTCGCGCTCACTAGCAATCCTTTGCCCCGAATGGGGTATACCCCGGCAACCCCCACTATGAAAGGGTAAGCGAACGCCCGGGCTTCCCCATACCTCACGAGATCACGCCCGCTGACGGACCATCTCGTCGAGCGTCTCCAGCACATGGGGCCAGAACCCCTTATATATCTCGACCAGGCCTTTCTCCTCTTCCGGGTGGTGAGTCGCCTTTTCATCCATAAGTGGCCCCATCCGGTAGAACAACTCGACTCCTTCGTCAGTGGGGATCAGCTCATAGGTTTCAGCGTGGGCGAGATGCGGGTTGAAGGGGTCAAGAATATGCGTCGAGAAGTAGCCGAACGGCCGCCAGTCGGTGATTCGGTATCGGAATGAAGCTAGCTCGTGGACGCAGTGGTACCGGGTCTCCGGCCCGATGCGCCCATCGGTCTCTATGCTCACCGAGTGCATATCCATCCAGCGGCGCTTGAGCTCAGGCGCAGTCAGGAATTCCCACGCAACCGTTGGTCCAGCCGCCAGCGGATGCCGGAAACTGTAGACCACATTGTCGTCGACCCGGAATATCGCAGCGGAAGCCCGGTGTTCCTCCCAGGCCTTTGCCAGGTCGTACACACGCATCGGTACATTCCCAAAGTGTTCGAAGTGGGTCTCATACTCGAGCAGCGGTGTCTGTATCCCCATCGCCTCGTAGGCCGCTTGGCTGAACAGGGCGTAGCTCTGCACACCCGTAACCTGCTTGACATCGGTCTTTGCCATTCGGTGCACAAGGATTACATCCGGGCCGGAAATATCAGTCATCGGGCCAATCTGCATCTGCTCGAACTCACCGTGGTGTGCCATAATCTTCAGGTCCAGCCCACTAACATTAGCGCAGGCCCGGCAGGGGCAAGTGGTGTTTTGAATAATGTCCAGCCGGCGGGCGGCAAACGCCTGGTACAGGTTTTCACAGATTGCCAGGAAAGTATCGCCGGAGGGGAACTCTTTTTCGGTGGAGTAAGCGAGGATTGCGTCCCCTTCCATGCGCCACAAGTGCATCGGTTCGCCGATTTGCATCACCAGCGCCTCGAGGAGCGAGCGCAGGATCGGGTTGGCGTGATCCATCTCTGATTGAGTCAGGTAGGCTGTATACCCCGAGATATCGGCGATCAGCAGATAGCCAGTGTGTGCATTCATGGTTCATCGTCCTCCGTGCAAATCTTACCATGCTCGGAATTGCTGCTAGGCTTTGCCGTGTGATGATCGCCCGGGGCAGTCGCAGATTGTACAGGCACAGATAAAACTGGATACCAGGATATGAAATCATTTAGATGCTATTATTTAGCGGGAGTGGCTGAGTAGCCTCTTATAAGTAAAATATGGAAAGAGAACTAATATCCATCATAATGCCTGCTAAGAATGCCTCTAGCTACGTAGGGGCATGTATAGAATCAATTATTCTGCAAGAGGAAACAAATTGGGAATTAATTGTCGTTAACGACAACTCTTCTGATTCTACGAAGAGTATTGCCGAAAACTTTGGAAAGGTTGATACTAGAATATCGGTAATTGATAACCAAGGGGCAGGAATAATTGAGGCACTTAAAACTGCCTATCAACATGCCAAAGGAGAGTTTGTCACCCGGATGGATTCGGACGATGTGATGCCCTCTATTAAGCTGAAAGAACTTAAAAAAGAATTGAGCTCTGCAGGGAAGGGGAGTTTGTCTACTGGTTTGGTGGAGTACTTTCCCAAAGCCGATATTGGGGAAGGTTTTAAGAAGTACGAAGAATGGTTGAATCGATTGTGTGCAACCAATTCTCATTACCAAGAAATCTACAAGGAGTGTGTGGTTGCTTCTCCCTGCTGGATGATGTACAAGGCTGATTTTGAAAACTTAGGAGCCTTTAATTCAATCATGTATCCAGAAGACTATGAACTTGTGTTTCGGTTTTACGAAAAGAGATTGAAAATAGCTTCTTCTAACAAGGTGCTTCATTTATGGAGAGACCACCCCGAACGTGCTTCGCGAAATGATGATAATTATGCTTCTCCTCATTTCTTTGATTTGAAGATGACGTATTTTATGAAGTTGGATTACGATAAATCGAAAGAGCTGATTTTGTGGGGGACAGGTGCCAAAGGGAAATTTCTGGCTGATAATCTTCAGGCGAGGGGTGTAGATTTTACATGGATGTGCGACAACAAACGAAAACACGGCGTCAACATAAAAGGAGTGATTATTGAAGATTTTATGAGAATAGAAAACCGATCAAATTTTCAGTTAATCATTGCCGTTGCTCAACGTAACGCCCAAGAAAAGATGAAAGTGTTTTTAAAGAGTTGTGGTCTTACTCAAAACGAGGATTACTTTTTCTTTTGTTAGTTCCCAATTGATACAATAGCACAACATTAATCATAGAGTGAACAGCAATAGTGGAGCCGGTATCCCTGAGCGAAGAGCACGAGTCCGCGAACACGGGTGATTCACCCATTGAATTGCTCTGGATACCACTGAAGGAATGATGGCTTGAGGGATTGTCGCTATTAATGAACATACTCCACATTCGCTTACCAGCGGGTATCCCGGCTAAGACCGCCGGGACTTACGCAGGCCGTTGGGCAGCTTTTTATAATTTAAGTAGTTTATATTCTTCCACTCGAGTCAATAGGTGGCAGTTATTCGAGTCAAGTAAAAAGTTAGTTGCCACTGTTATCGTTATTCACTCGTAGCAACTCATAAAGTAGTCATTGGAGGAGACATAAAATGGATGAACAACAAGGGAGTAACATATTACCTAAAGAGGGAATGAGTCGAAACAAGAAGATTGCCATTGGATGTGGGATTGCTTCGCTAGTGATAACATGCGTTTGTGTACTTATTAGCTTTGTATTCTACAACCAAATTCTGAGAGAACCAGAGAACTTAACTGTGGAAGCTGAATACCCCTCGACTGTTCAAGTGGGAGACGCCTTTGAACTGATCCTCAATGTTCATAATACTGGAGATACTTCTTTTACTGTTGGGGACATTGATCTTGATATAGCTTTTAGTGATTCAATACTTGATGGTGCTATCGTGGAAAGAATGGATCCCCCTATGGAGAAGGATTTCTCGATATCGGGAATGAAGACCTTTCACTATAATCGGGCTATTCCACCAGGGGAAAGTCAAAAAGTGACCTTTTACCTCCGCGCAACTGAAGTGGGGGAGTTTGGCGGATCCATCCTAGTGTATGTAGGAAACTTGTCTCATCTTTTGGATGTAAGCATCACAGTAATTCCGAATTAAAGTTTACTGTATTCGGAGCAAACTGGTCAATTAATGGCTCAATCCGCCGAACAAAGCGGGCACCCCGTCAACCCCCACAATGTGGGGACAGGCGAGCGCCGGGGCTTACAAACGATGGAAAGCATGCTTCATATTGACGAATGAGGCGAACAACGGAGATCAACTATGAAAAGTTCGGCACCCCTGTCCGAAAAGATATGCATCGTTACCGGCGCCAATGCTGGAATCGGCAAGGCAACAGCTTTGAGTCTTGCCCAGATGGGGCTAAACGTCGTGATGGTTTGCCGTAATCAGTCACGCGGGAAAAGCAGCCAAGAAGAAATAATCGCCAAAAGCGGTAATCGTGCCGTCGATCTGATGCTGGCTGACATGTCTTCGCAAAAATCCATATACCGCTTCGTGGAAGAATTCAGGGCCAAATACCAACGGCTCCATATCCTCATCAACAACGCCGCCAATTTCGATCTGTCTTTGAAAGAGCCCACGCTTACCAAAGAAGGTGTTGAGCTTATCTTCGCAACCAATCACCTTGGTCCTTTCCTAATGACAAACTTGCTTTTGGATACCCTTAAGACTAGCGCACCTGCGCGGATTCTCAATGTTGCCTCGAAAGGCCTCGTTGCCCACCCTCGGCTGGCGATTGAGTTTGATGACTTGAACCAAACTAAACGAAAGCGATACAGCCCATCCCACGCTTACTACCATTCCAAACTGGCACAGGTCATGTTCACCTACACGTTGGCCCAGAGGCTTCATGGAACCGGAGTCTCAGCCAATTGCATTCGTGTTCCCGCCGTGGCCGTTGACATCGGGCGCTTAGGCAACATACCCAGGATTCTACTGTCCCTTTATAGGTTCAAAATGCGTTTCAGCATTACGCCGGAAGAAATGGGAAAGACTTATGCCTATTTGGCAACCAATCCAGAGCTGGAAGGAATCAGCGGGAAGCAGTTTGATGAACATTATAAGGAGGTTGGCTCATCGATGCCATCCCGCGATGGGGCTGCCCAACAACGCCTGTGGCGGGTCAGTTTGCAACTAACGGGACTCATGTAAGGCATGCCGCCACCCCCCCAACAATCGCTAGCACCCCGTCACCCTACAGGTGCG
>JASJYH010000113.1 GCA_030123675.1 Anaerolineae bacterium
AGTCCCTCTACCCTTTCCAATGGCCTAGGTCGTCGCTTGCCGCCCATCAATCCGCGGCTGGATTGGTTGGTAATAGCGTCCACGCAAGAGAATCAACTTTCCGGCCTGCCCCCCGTTATCGAGCGAATTACCCCATCTAATGTGCTTTGGGCCGGAAACGTAGAGGCATCTTTCTCGGCTCGCAAACTGGATAAATGGTTTGTTGAAAATAACTTGCCTACTAGGCAGGCGAATGTAGGGGCTACGCTCGACCTAGGAGAGGGAGCAGTTCTACGAATTGTACATTTGAATTCACGCGGTGCAATTTTGGAACTTGAATGGCAAAATTTTCAGGCATTGTTACCAGTGGGAATGAATTTTTCTAGTTTGGAGAATCTAAATTTTGGAAAGGACTTAGATAAGGTTTCTCTTCTATTATTAGGAGATTCAGGGTATGCACCAATCAATCCACCTGAATGGATTGTCAACTTGAATCCACAGCTGATCGCCTTAAATGTTGGAGCAGGGGATCGAGATGGTCTGCCCCACAATGAAACCCTGGATGCGATCAAAGATTATCCACTTTTACGTACCGATCACAATGGTTGGATAGAAGTGATAACCGATGGAACAAAGATGTGGGTTGAAGTTGAAAAGTAAGTTTTTCGGGAAAGAACCAAGTAGATTATTAAAAAAGCTATGAGATTATAAACAGCCCTGTCTTTGACAGGGCTGTTTATAATCAGATTCAACTAGATATATAGCTAAAGCTAGCTCTTAAGATGCAACGCCAGAGAGGCTGCTGTTGATAGAGCTAAACACATTGCCAATAATCGGGCCAAGTAGCATGAGTACAGCAATAACAACGATAGCTACTAAAACAAGGATCAAAGCATACTCAACCAGACCTTGGCCTTTCTCTTTCGGGGCGAATTCCATGATTAATCTCCTTTCTTAGAATAAGCATCTAATCTTGGGTTGGATAACGATACTAGCCATTATAGGTAGAAGAAGCACGGCTTACAATAGATATTCCATACACTATTGTTAGGACAGCTCAATCTTATCATTATTGTAAAGTAAAAGGCTCTGCCATCCGGCAGAGCCTTTTACTTACGTAACCTGAATTCGTAATAATAATTTTCTTAATATTCTATTATCCCGAACTGAGGTTGGTTTAGATATGTAGCTAGCTCTTATTCTGTAACGCCGGAGAGGCTGGCGTTGATAGAGCTAAACACATTGCCAATAATCGGGCCAAGTAGCATGAGTACAGCAATAACAACGATAGCTACCAAAACAAGGATCAAAGCATACTCAACCAGACCTTGGCCTTTCTCTTTCGGGGCGAATTCCATGGTTAATTCTCCTTTCTTATAAAGTCTTCTTAATACTTCAGAAGCAATACCATTATACCCAATAATGGAAAGAGGCAAATCACACATATTTCCTATTTCTTTTCTAGTGGTTAGACTATTGCGCAAATTTTATCTTTCAGGCCAGGGTTTTCGACAGATTGAAACTCTTTGAGCAAGTTATATTGATGAATGGGATTGCCCAAAATACACTTTTTCGTTACCGTATACCGAAAATTTACTGCCTGCTTATTAGGTAATGGTCATAAAAAAATCCTTTGCGAAGATACGAACAAAAAATATCCCGTTTTTCAGATTCTCAGGAAGATAAAGTAGCTCTTTAGGTATTGCCGGAGTACCCGCCCAATATTGGGGTGCTTTTGCGCAAAATAGCAGTTTAGACCCCAATATGTGGAAATGGCCCCGGAGAACCCCAGAGACCCGATATAGTTGAAAGGCTATTATTGAGATTGCTAAAGACATTTCCAATAGTAGGACCAAGCAAAAGGAGAGCAACAAAAACAATAAGAACGACCAATACAAGGATTAGAGCATATTCAACCAGACCCTGCCCTTTTTCTTGGTAGGCATATAACATAATAATTTCTCCTTATCAATAAAAGGCTTTCCATTATAGCAACCACAATCCGAAAATTTTATTAACGGTTTTTTAAGGTGGCTATCTTTCAAATACACAAACCTAAAGAATCGACGAAATACATTTAATCTATTTTAATTGAAAATACAGCGATAATATCAAACATCTCTTGGCTTGAATAAACCCAACACTTTCAGTTCATCACGGACCTTTCTCACTGCCTCTGAAAAAGACATAAAACAGCGCACAATTCATTGTTAATTAAGTTTTTTTTGATCGTGTCTTAAGATTTATGTAACTACTTTACCCGATGAAATCAGGGTATGATTGCAGCAAGTGAGGTCCCATTGAGTGAACTAACAATTCTTGTTGTGGAAGACGAACCCAGCATAGCCGAGGTTGTGGGTCTATATCTGCAACGCGCTGGCTATAAGGTTCAGACTGCTGCAGACGGGAAAATCGCTATGAATCTGCTGATGAAGGAGATTCCAGACCTCGTTATCCTGGATTTGATGCTGCCCGAAATTGATGGACTCTCCCTGACCCGCTGGTTACGAGACCGCTCTGATGTGCCCATCATTATGCTGACGGCGCGCAGGGAAGAGATTGATCGCATTGCAGGGCTTGAGATGGGTGCTGACGATTATGTCGTTAAACCCTTCAGTCCACAGGAATTGGTCAGTCGCGTTCGGGCTGTGATGCGACGAATTAAACGGGCCTCAGATGATGAACAAGACGCACATTTGTCCGAACCACCGTTGACATTTGGGGATTTGGTTATCGATGCTCCCAGCCGGAACGTGAACATTTCCGGAAATGATGTCCAATTGACGGCCAAAGAATTCGACATGTTGTATTTACTTGCTCAGCACCCAAAACATGTTTACACACGCGAACAGTTATTAAACCGCATTTGGGGTGGCGCTGAGTATATTGATCCGGGCACGGTAACTGTGCATATCCGACGAGTGCGTGAAAAAATCGAAGCCGACCCATCCAATCCGACTCGGCTGGTCACGGTTTGGGGTGTTGGCTACAAATTTGAGCCCTAAATTCCTGCTAAGGCTATGAATACATTTTTCCGTTACATCCTAGGTGTGATCTTAACTATCGGCTTCTCACTCAGTATCTTCTACTGGGTGATGTCCCCACCCATGGGAGAACTCCAGTTGATGGCGCTTTTTTTGGCGATCACAGCTCTAATCTCAAGTTTGGCTGGATATTTAGCTTATCGCCTGGGATGGATCGCACTGACTCCCAGCATCCGCTGGGGGCTACTGGCGATTTATGCGATCTCGAGTATTTTGACGTTTTTCAATGTATGGTTCTCAGCCCGTTTGATGTTTGCGAGCGAGCACGATTTGCTCTTGGCCAGCGTGCTACTGGTGTTCGCTGGAGGCATGGCGATGGCATTGGGTCATTTCCTTTCGAGCACGATGACGGAACGTCTAGATTTGTTGAAACAGGGAGCCAAGGCCCTAGCGCAAGGCGATCTTAAAACGCGCGTGAAAGTATTTGGCCGTGACGAGATAGCCACCTTGGGCAGTTCTTTTAACCAGATGGCAGCCCAACTTCAAACCGCAGATCAAAAACAACGGGAACTTGAGAACCTGCGCAGAGATTTGATCGCCTGGATCAGCCACGACTTGCAGACCCCGTTGGCTTCTATGCGGGCTGTTCTAGAAGCCCTCTCAGATGGAGTGGTGCAAGACCCAGAAACAGTTAATCGTTATCTTAGCATTGCCCAGCGCGATGTGCGCTCACTCTCCGTTTTAATTGATGATTTATTTCAGATGGCGCAACTGGATGCGGGTGGGATTCCACTCGATAAGGCCGATTCTTCTCTATCTGACTTGATATCGGACACACTCGAATCCTTCTCCGAATTAGCAAGCCGCCAGAACATATCCTTAGAAGGCTCGGCTGACCCAAAAGTCGATCCGGTGATAATGGACACACAACGCATCGGCCGGGTATTGAATAACCTGATTGGGAATGCCTTGCGGTACACTCCAAAGGGGGGCATGGTTGAGGTCCGTGCGCAGCGAGCAGGCTCAAGCGTGGAAGTGAGCGTCCGTGACTCGGGCGATGGAATCCGTCCGGAAGACATCCCCAATATTTTCCAGAGTTTTTATCGGGGCGAAAAGTCCCGCAGCCGATCAACCGGGGGCGCTGGTTTGGGACTAGCAATCGCACGCGGAATCGTCCGTGCACATGGCGGCGAGATCCGTGTTGAAAGTAAACCAGGCAACACTTGCTTTATTTTTAGCCTACCGTAACGGTTTTGTAACCTTTTGTTAAGAAAGGTTATGTATCATCAATCCACTAAAGGAGAATCATGAAAAATCGACTCTGGATCTTAGGACTGCTATTGTTCGGCCTTGTTGCCTGCGGGACTACACTTAATAAGAATAGCAATCCCAGTTCTGAGTCTTTGTCTGCAAACGACCAACCGCCCGAATCCTTGCCCACGGCTGTCTCTCTGCCAGATCTCGGACTTGCACCCGAACTAACGAATGATATCTGGTTAAATGTGGATGCACCGCTGCGACTGGCAGACCTGCGTGGCAAAGTCGTTGGGCTTGCCATGTGGACCTTTGGCTGAATTAATTGCAGAAGGGTAATTCCCTCGTTGAGGGAATGGCATTACAAGTATAATGATGAAGGGCTTGTCATAATTGGTAATCATTACCCAGAGTTTTCATACGAAAAAGATTTGGACAACCTGAAGCAAGCAATAATCGACCTTAATGTGCCTTACCCAGTGGCCCAAGATAATAGTCGTGGTACCTGGTCAGCTTACCATAACCGTTATTGGCCCACTCTATACCTGATTGACAAACGTGGCCATATCCGCTATGTGCACGTTGGCGAGGGCAGATACCAGATAACAGAAGCGGCCATTCAATCTTTACTAGCAGAAAGTTATTAGTGTCTCAAAAAGTGGTTCATATTGAACCACAAGATTTTTTGTAAGATGAGAGAACGACACGCAATACGATCAACAAACCATTTGAGGTGAAATAATGACCAACAATTTCAAATCCGTCCCTGTGCGCTCTTCTGAGATTACATCAAAAACCGATTACCTTTCCCGGCGGGATTTTATCAAAGCCGCAGGCATCCTAACCGGCACATCTTTGCTAGCCGCATGTGCGCCGAGTGTAACTGACCCAGTCTCAAATATGAACTCAGGAGTAACTATACCATCATCAGACGGTAAGTTTGACGAACTCGGTAATCAGGCCAATGAGTACGTTGAGATCACGAATTACAACAATTTTTACGAATTCAGCTCCGACAAACAAGCTGTTGCTAGCCTTGCAAGAGATTTCAAGACAGAGCCCTGGACTGTGGAAGTTTACGGATTGGTAAACAAACCCAAGACCTTTGGAGTTGAGGATCTAATCACGATGTACCCGCAGGAAGAACGTATCTATCGTCTGCGATGCGTAGAAGGCTGGAGCATGGTAATTCCCTGGGAAGGCTTTCCCCTTTCCAACATTCTAAATGAAGTTGAACCGACCTCCAAGGCCAAGTATGTCCGCTTTGAAACCATATTCGACCCAGAACAAATGCCTGGGTTGAAGAGCCCTTTCTATGTCTGGCCGTATCAGGAAGGCCTCCGGCTTGACGAAGCTATGAATGATCTAGCAATCCTTGCCACAGGCTTATACGGCGAACCCATGCCGAACCCAAATGGGGCCCCCATTCGTTTGGTTGTGCCTTGGAAATATGGGTTCAAATCGATCAAATCTATTGTAAAAATTGAACTTGTAGTCGAACAACCAAGTACATTGTGGAACACTGCTGCTCCAAATGAATACGGTTTTTATTCCAATGTAAATCCTGAGGTTTCACATCCGCGTTGGTCACAGGCAACAGAGCGCCGCATTGGCGAGTTGGGTCGTCGTCCAAGCTTAATGTTCAACGGCTATGCCGACCAAGTTGCAGATCTTTATGCAGGCATGGATTTGGCCGAGTTCTATTAAAAAAATATGAAAAAATCGCGCTTCACGGTTATTCAAATCCTCATCCATATCTATGGATGGGGCATACTCGCGCATCTGTTATACGACTTTGCGTTTGGAAATATTTCTGTTAACCCCATCCAAGACCTAGAACTACGCACCGGGCGTGCCGCCTTAACCCTGCTCGTGCTGTCCCTGATGTGCACACCGCTCAATACACTTTTTGGTTGGAGAGATTTGCTCAAGCGCCGGCGTGCTTTGGGTTTGTATACCTTCATGTACGCTACAATCCATGTATTGATCTATATAGATCTGGATTACGGCCTAGCCTGGAGTCTTATTGTTCAGAACCTTTTTGAAAAGCCGCGTCTCCTGGTTGGCATGGCAGCCTTTTTGATGCTGGTCCCATTAGCGTTCACCTCCTTTGACATCTGGCAAAAGCGACTCAAGAAGAATTGGAAGCGCTTACATAAAACTATCTATTTCATCATCCCGCTGGTGCTCCTTCATTTTGTGTGGTCAAGGAAAGGTGATGTCTTAAAATTGCAAGGGGAAATTTTGAAACCCTTGGTCTTTATGCTGATCGTACTGATTTTGATGGTGTTTCGGATTCCAAGGGTTCGTAAAGCGCTCGTATATTTGCGGACCCGTTTCATTCAACCATTTTTCCAAAGGATTCGAAAAGGATTCGCATCATTCCTGACCCGCCGCCTGCTACCCTTGTTTCAAAGGAATCCAGGCTGATATGTTTCACAGCAACTAGTGCCCGTCCAAGTTGATTTTGATTTGTGAAGTAACCTTTTGCGTAAGGCAATTTCACGAATCATTATTCATTTTGTCCGGGTACTAGAACAAGCCTCGTAAAGCCATTAGCAACCCTACTACAGCCGGCGGCACACCCCCAATCCCACCAATGATCGGTCACGCTGATAATCAGCCCCACGATCATCAATACCAATCCCAATATTACGGCCGCTGAATTGGACAATTCCGCTGATCAACTTCCATAGCACCCAGAATGGCCAAATTAACCAATGGTTTTTTTGTTTTTTTACAGGTGTAGTATCTACCGCCAATAGAATATACGGTCTGTTTCGTATAAAGGGTCCCCAATCTCGGGCAACCGGCACCGTGATATAATCCCCGCATGGAAAAAAAACCAACTACTCCTGAAGAATCTGTAAGCGAGGTTCAAAACGCATCCGAAGTCATGCTTGTTCTTAATCGCAACCATGTCTATTCAGCCATGGTTGTGTTCGCATTTGTTGCAGGGATTGCTGCAGGTTATATGGTTTGGGGGCGCACTGTCCCCGTTCAATCAACTGCGATCGCACCCTCACAAGCCCAGGCTCCGGCTGTACAGCCAGCCAATCCAGCTCCAGCGGCAGTGGATTCCTCTGGATTTACTCGTTACGAAATCCCAACGGAAGGCTTCCCAAGTCAAGGTCCGGAGGATGCTGAAATCGTACTGGTAGAGTTCAGCGATTTTGAATGCCCATTCTGCAAACGTTGGCATGACGAGACTTATCTAGCCTTGCTCGATGCCTATCCAGACAATATTAGATTCG
>JASJYH010000114.1 GCA_030123675.1 Anaerolineae bacterium
CCGCTGCCAAAACCTTCCGGAGGGCCATCGCGGTCACCAAAACTGAACTCAATCCCTAACTCCTGCATGTTTGTGAAGATGTCTTCTCGGGTGAGTTCCATCCCTTCGATCGTAGACATTTGCTCATCTGTCATTGTGTCTTGAATTTGTCCTATGATGGCTTCAATCTCTTCCTGTGCAGCAGAGTCGCTCTCAGTCAGGGATTTAAGTACTTGCCATAGAGGTAACAGGTCTGCGGCTTGGTCGGATGCAACAGCTTGGCCGGTTTCTTCCAGTTTGAGCGTTCCAATTGCTAGGGTTGAAGATAAGGGTAGTTCTTGTGATCGGAAATCAAATTGTTCACCATTTTCACCGCTTTGAGCAGCCTCATCATTGCCGCCGCATGCGGCCAGAAGCAAGGTCAAAATGAGTATAAGGAAGATTGTTTTTTTCATGTTGTTTCCTTTTATTCGTATCGTAATGCTTCAATTGGATCTAATTGCGCGGCTTTGTTTGCCGGGTAATACCCGAAGAAGACTCCGACTATTGCGGCCGAAAAGAAGGCCAGCAATATAGAACTGGGGACCACCACGGTACGCATGCCACTGGCTGCGCCAAAAATATATGCACCCCCAATTCCAACCATTATTCCGATCAATCCGCCGAAGATACTCAACAAGAGCGCTTCGGTTAAGAACTGCATCCGGATATCTTCAGGTGTAGCACCTACAGACTGGCGGATGCCGATCTCTCGCGTGCGCTCAGTGACACTGACCAACATAATGTTCATGATGCCTATGCCACCCACAATCAGTGAGACGCCCGCTACCCAAGCCAACAAGGAACGGAAAGCCGCCGTGGTCGATTCCTGGGTGCTGATGATGTCTTGTTGTGTTGTCACAGTGAAATCGGCTTCTTCTAGGGGGAGTTCATGTCTTTTGGAGATCAGTAGTTGGATTTGTAGAATCACGTCTTCTAATTCGACATCTTCTTCCAATTCGACATAGATCAGGCGTACACGATCACCACGGAAGCGTGCGAATCGCGAGTTGGTGAACTTTTGAAACACCACTTTGATGGGCATGTAAAGACGTGCGTCGTAGTCTATATCCCCGACCAGGCCTTTCTCATCTAACACGCCGATGACGATCATTTTGAGTGTGCCGACCGTTACGGTTTGTCCGATGGGATCGGTTTCTCCAAAGAGTTCCTGCGCCAAGCTGTAACCCAAGACGACCACCTTTTGAGTGCGATCAACTTCTGATTGAGTGAAATAACGCCCTTGGGCGATATCCATATCACGCACGGAGGGGAAGTCGGGTGTGCTGCCTAAAATGGATAAATCATCCAGGGTTACATTTCCCACTTTAATCGATTGTGTTGAGCCTTGTTCGACGACAACTGCTTTGACGCCATTCACGCCCTCTGCGATGGCGGTAGCATCGTCGAAGACCAGACCGCCACTGGGCCCTTGCTGCCCGGGTCCGCCACGCGAAAAGCTGGATCGCAAGAAGACCAGGTTGGATCCCAGGCTGGTGATTTGATCCTGAATGGTAGCCTCTGTCCCAGCGCTGATGGCGATCATGATGATGACCGCCGCCACACCGATGATGACGCCGAGCATAGTCAGGATCGAGCGGATGGTATTCTTGATGATTGCTTCCCAGGCAATGCGGATGACTTCTCTCGGTTTCATGCTTTTACCGCCTTCTTTTTTTCTTGCCGTTTTTGACAACCTGCTCTACCAGACCATCTCTCAAGAGAATGATGCGTTGAGTATGAGCTGCGATCTCCGGATCATGGGTCACCATAACGATAGTCACACCATTTTTGTGGAGCTTGTGTAGAAGGGCCATAATTTCTTCACCTGAATTTGAGTCGAGATTACCGGTCGGCTCATCGGCGATGATCATAACCGGATCATTGACCAGCGCACGCGCAATCGCCACACGTTGCTGCTGTCCGCCGGAGAGCTCCTGTGGTTGATGGTGTGTTCGGTCAGCCAGTCCAACCAGTTCGAGCATGACGAGCGCCTTTTCTTCCATCTCGTCCATTTTGTGCTCCTGATTGCGGTCGTAAAGTAGTGGCAGGGTTACATTGCCTAAAGCGGAAGTCCTTGGGAGCAGGTTGTAGGACTGGAAAATGAAACCCAGTTTCCGATTGCGAATGGAAGCGAGTTGTCTTTTATCCAGATGGCTGACGTTTTCTCCGTCGAGAATATATTTCCCTTTTGTTGGCCGGGACAGGCATCCGAGGATGTGCAATAATGTGCTCTTTCCGGAGCCGGAGGGCCCCATGATGGCGACGAACTCGCCGGAATAGATCTGAATGCTGACGCCAGCCAGAGCTGCCACGCTGATATCACCCATGCCGTAGACCTTGGTAATGTCAACCGTTTCGATAATCGATTGCTTGGCCATTACTCTGTATCCACTAAGCCAGTTGAGACGACTTCTCCCGGTTCCAGGCCGGAGAGTACTTCGGCGGAGAACAAGTCTTTCAGACCGATCTCAACCATGCGTAGTTTGGGCTTGTCATCCTCGATGACGAAAATAGCATATTCACCGGGGGAGGTTTCGCGCAAAGAATCCACAGGCACGAGAATGGCATTATCCGCGCGGCCGCCGATAATGTCCACTGCAGCGCCAGTGCCAATTGGCAGGTTCAATCCGTCTGATGTTTCATCCAGCAAAACCAGTCCGCGGACAACAGATGTGTTTTCTGATGTGTACAGGCCAGGGTCGACTTGAGTTACTTTCCCGGTAAATACCTGATTGGGCAGCGCGTCAAAAATGACCTCGGCATCGTAGCTAACAGCAATGTTGCCCCAGTCGGTTTCGTCGAGGAAGATCTCAAGATATTTCTGGCTCAAATCTGCAATGATGAGTACTGCGCTTGTGCCTACAGAATCGCCGACTACGAAATCAAGTGACATGATAGTACCTGAGAAGGGTGCAATCAGGCGGGTCGCATTCAGATTGTTTTCTGCGCTTTGCTGGCTCAATTGCGCGTTTTCCATTTCGGTCAGGTTACTTCCTGTTGCATCTTCTGGAACTTCTTCGCCTTTCAAGGCTGCTAGATAATACTCAGCCTCAATTACTGTTGCTTTCGTTAGCGCATATTCTGCACGCGCTTGCGCGATGGATGCATCGGATGGATAGGAGACGTATTTTTTACCTGTTGCTCTATCTTTGAGCGTGAAATTATCCGGTACATACTGTTCTTCGTAATAGATCCAATTGCCATCCAACTTCTCCTTGAAGAGGTCCAACTTCGATTCAAGTTCCTGGACCTTTTGGTCTGGCTCTGTTGAAGGAGATGTTTCTGCCTCCTTCCTAGCAGCTGCGAGTTCCTGCTCGACCTTGGCGATCTCCTCTTCCCAGTGTAGAACTTCAGGACTGATCAAATACGCCAGATGGCCGTAGGCGCTATCGACTTCTAGCAGGGCAACTGCGATGGCTTGTTCGGCGGTTGCAAGGGCGAAAGGCGACGTCATTTCGGCCAATTCACGTTTGGCCTGCGTGTACTGAATCTCTTGGGTGATATTATCCAGTTCGGCCAGTAACTGTCCGGCTTCAACAACATCTCCTACATTGACATATACTTCTTTTACTTGTCCGCTTACACCGAAACCAAAGGAAGCTTCGGCTGCCGGGGCCAGTGTACCGCTTCCGCTAGCGTAAAGCACGATATCTCCACGTCGCACAGTGGCAGTTTGAAGGCTGGGTTCATCCGTTTGTTGCTGAGCGGGTTTGTAGAGAATCTGATAGTAGGCAATTCCCCCGAGGCTAACCAGAACCACTACTACAAGGATGATCCATACCGTACGCTTTGGGAGCTTGGAAAAATATCTAAGCATTTGTATTTTATTAGGCATTGAGATCCATTTTGTCAAAAGTATAGTAACTCAATATAAAGATATACTGAGTTATTCGTGAAGAAATTGTGTGGATTTGCCAGGCACTAGCTAAGCCAATTGGATGACCATAGAATTGTTAGGACTTCAAAGCTCTTTTGTATTGACTTGCTCCCTGAAAACTGATCAATTCAGAGGCCCATATAAGTAAATGGGATGACTCAGAATACGCTTCTTTCCTCAGAGTAAGAAATAATCTTAAAGTCTTCATAATGGAATTATAATTCAGGTACCGAACTACCACCCTAAGTTTCTTGCGAACTGTAGACCGTAGGGGCAGCTAAAAGATAGAGTTTTACACTCTAAAACCCCATTTTAGGACTGGAACTCACACTGCACCGTAGCCGGTGGGGAACGCTGTAACCCGGAGGTCGCAGGTAAGTGCCCTGAAGGGTATCGAGTCCTGCCCCCGCTACTATTCACGAACCATAGTCCCTTGGGCTATGGTTTTTGCTTTGCCCTAAGGACTGCGATTGGCGAAATGTCCAACAACAGGAGGTTTTCGTATGAACCAAAGTCCTTCAAGCTCGCTTGTTCTTAGCAAGGCCCTAATCGGTTATTTGTAATTTAAGACCGCAGAGGGGTTAAGGGATCGCTCACTCGAATCTTATGAGCGAATACTCAAAAATTGGATCCAGTATTTCGGGGATGTTGAAATCGATAATATCACCGATAAAGATAGTATAGGCTATTTGAAATGGTTACGTACTGAATACGTCCCTCAGCGATTCGGAGGTGACACACGCGCGTTGTCCCCCAAGACGCCTCGTAATATTTGGATTGCTCTATCCTCGTTCTTTGCCTGGGCGAGTAAGGAATTCAAGATCAGGAATCCAATTAAGGATGTTCCCCCGCCTCGTTTTCAAAGAGCACCTGTAGACGCATTTTCACAGAAAGAATTAGAGCTCATGTTGAAAGCTTGTATTCACACGCTTGAGGCAGATACATATGATCGTCGATCCTTTGTTATGCGGCGACCTACTGCAAACCGTGATCAAGCAATAATCTTGGTTTTGCTTGATACAGGGCTAAGAGCATCAGAACTTTGTGCCCTAAAAATCGGAGACATAGATATAAAAAGAGGTAAAGTTGACATAAGGCATAGTCTAGTGGGTGGCGCTAAGGGTGGAAAAGGGAGGGTTGTATTTTTAGGAAAAACTGCCCGCCGCGCTTTATGGCGGTATCAAGTAGAGCGTGAAGATGCAGATGACTTCAATGCCCCATTATTCACGGTTAAGAGGGGCCGTAATTTCAGTCCAGATACTTTAAGGCATTTGGTAAAAAGTATTGCCAGAAGAGCAGGTGTCAAATATGCATATCCCCATAAATTCCGACATACTTTTTCTATAACTTACCTTCGATCATGTGGTGATGTATTTACACTTCAAGCTCTATTAGGTCATAGCAGCCTTGATATGGTTCGATATTATGCTCAAGTAGCACAAATAGATGTTGAGCAGGCCCATCGCAAAGCCAGCCCAGCAGATAATTGGAGATTGTAAATTATTCAACCATAAAGCCTCTCAGATGCAATTTGCATAGCGATAGCCAATTCAGGGTCTGATAGTTTTCTCAGGTAGGTATCGATAGGACTATCATGTGTATTTGAATCTTTTAATGCAAGACCAGAGATTCGCGTTTTTACTTCTTCAGTTATCAAGCGCGCATAAATTCTGTCTGTAACTCGAATGTCTTCATGCATCAAATTCTTTGGAGTAACTTGTCTTTGAGTTGATCGAGGAGTTTTTAGAGGAATGGTGGGGTTTCATATTGCATTTAACTTGAGATGACCTATAATAAACCTATATAGGAATGATTACTGACTAATCATGTTCTCATCACTATCTATACAAAAAGAGTGCGGATGAAATGACACAAGAACTGTCGGCCAAAGACAAAAAATTGAAGGCCCGGGTAGAAAAGAGCTTATAAACCTTCGATTTTGCTGCCTTCGTCACGGGTTGTCCAATATTTAAGCTGCTGCCTAGCGACCCACGCTGTATACATTGCATGGCGCCGTTTGAAGGCACCGGGGGATCCTTAGTAAGGAATTTTCTCAACAAAAGACGATCAACTACTAACCCAATGGTGTGCAACACCTGCGAAGACTTAGTCAAGCGATTGAGATATGGCACAGAATTAGAAATGAGCATGCTCTTTGCCGACATCCGCGGCTCAACCCCGCTGGCAGAGAGTATGACGCCCACCGAATTTAAAGACCTGATCGACCGTTTCGTATAATGAGACCACTCACGTACTCGTTCATAGTAGGGCTATGCTCGACAAGTTAGGCGGGGATGAAGTCAGAGGTTATTATGTCCCCGGATTTGCAGGAAAACAATTTGCACGCAGGTCTATCGAAGCCGCACAAAACCTGCTGCGGGTAACCGGGTATGCAGATCTGGGAGGTCCTTGGGTACCGGTAGGGGTCGGGATTAACACAGGCATAGCGTATTACGGTGCAGTCCAGTTCAGCGGATGGCTTAGTAGAGTTAACGGCACTAGGGGATGCGGTCAATGTGGCCGCCCGGCTGGGTTCAAAGGCCGCCGCCGGGGGAATTGTGATCAGTGTGAGTACGGCCCTAAAGGCAGGCTTGGATACCTCCGACCTGGAAAGGCGAACCCTTGAATTGAAAGGCAAAAGCGAGCCGATGGATATTTGGGTTATGCGGGTCATGCAAAAGTAGCTCACCTAAAGGAGCTGGCGAGGTTTGTTTGGACTACTGTTATCATGCGAGCTTTCGCTATCTTTGCACAATCCATTGGACTGCACTGGGTGCACCGCGCAGGGCTAGTCGCAAATGGACGGTGACGCCGCATTCGGTAACCGGTCCGCAGTTCACGGCGACTCATTCTCGAACAACATCGGTGAACGTTCAATGAACTCTTTTTTCCAGCGGGACAATACCGAATCCTTGAGGCCTTGTTCTCGGCTGGCCTGTGCAAGGCTCTTTTGTTCTGTGAGTATTTCTAGTACGATCCGGGCTTTGTATTCCGGGGTGAACTTTCTGTGTTTTGCCATTTGTGGACCTCTTTTCTATAGTAGACCTCTTTCATAAGTCAATTGTTAAGTTCAAGTTCAAAGTTGTAAATCGCTGCGATCAAGTTGAAACGCAATCCAAAACGCTTACGCCGATTACGATAGCGCTCACTCAAAATCCGAAACACTTTCAATCTTCCAATCACATGTTCTGCCAAGATGCGTCTGCCGGCTAACTCCCGGTTGGTTACTTTTTGGGCCGGGGTCAATGGCTGATGCTTTGATTTCTTTTGCGGTGTTTGGCTGTTTGTATGCAGTTTGGTCAGCCCTTGATAACCACAGTCAGCCAAACATTTAGTTTCTGGGTGAA
>JASJYH010000115.1 GCA_030123675.1 Anaerolineae bacterium
GGATGTTCGGCGGGCAAAAGAGTAGCGCTTACAGCACCTCCCGGCGCCCAACTCCCCGCAGAAAACCGGTTTCCAGCCAGGCCCCCGCTGATCTGCGTTCGGCTACCAGCCTGCCGCGCCCAGCACCCAAACCGCAAGGCAAAACCACCCGCCCGGAGCCAACCTATCAAAATATGAGCTTTGGGAGTAGTAAACAAAACAACAGCGATCACTACGAAAGTTAACTAACTCAACCAATGACTTTTAATGAAGCCCTGGTAGGGCGGGAAGTGCCTAACACCAAGGACATAATAATGTCACGCTAGTATGTTTAGTGTGTTAACATTTTGGTGCAAGAAGGCACGGCAGATCGCTAGTCTCTAGATCTCTTAAAGATCGCCGCTCAGGAACTGGTTCGATAAAAATATAATGCCCTATTACGTTTATATTCTTCAATGCGCAGATGATTCATACTACACAGGAAGCGCCCTCGACATCTCTCTGCGATTATTTGAGCATCAAGAAGGTAGAAATCCTAAAGCTTACACATATTCACGCCGCCCTGTAAAGCTTGTTTGGAATAATGAAGTGAAAACAAAGCGAGAAGCACGTCTATTAGAGCATCAAATCAAGGGCTGGAACCGAAAAAAGAAAGCAGCCCTAATTCAAGGTGATTTTGATGCTATTCATGAGATTGTACGTGATGAGCGTAAGAAGCGTGACAAATTAAAGAAAGAAAACAACAGCCTCTGAGCGGAAACGAAGCGTAGCGGAGGTGAAGTCGAAGAGCGGATTATTGGCTACCCCGTCCTTCGACTACAGGCTCACTGCGTTTGCCTTCCGCTCACACCGTCCCGGTATCCTGCGGGAGGAACTGGGCGCTATAAAATTAGGAAAAATGAGAGCCTCTGAATTTTACTCGAAATCAGGGTTTTGTTCTTGACAAGAAACACAGTTGCTGAGCGAAGCGAAGGGTCTCTCATCTTACAAATTATCACTCTCACGAGCCGGGTTCCCAAAACCCGCAGAAAAGGATACCTAACTTATGCCCTGTGCTCGCAACTCGTATACGATTAATCGGCAAACAGCCGCCTCCACAACAGGAAGCGGCTGTTCGTCTGGTTTTATTATTCCGCCTTTAGCGGTATTGCTGGTAGGTCTGGGTATGGCCTTCTTTGTGCATGGCTTGAACATTCCCGTCCAAGCGGAAGGCCTGCCTTCAAATACGCACAGCGAAGAAACAACGAATCAAAACGCCGCCCTAGGATCAACAGGATTATCTCCCATCTTTACCCCCGAGATCCAAACCTGGTCTAATTTTATCATTCGTTGGGCGGCCGCCGCTAGCCTGGACCCAAACCTGGTTGCGGTTGTTATGCAGATCGAATCGTGTGGCGATCCACGGGCTATTTCGCGAGCGGGTGCCATGGGCTTGTTCCAAGTCATGCCCTATCACTTCGATGTGGGCGAGAATCCGTATCAACCCGATACGAATGCATTGCGCGGCCTGGGTTATTTAAAACGCTCCCAAAATACAGCTGCCGGAAATGCGCGGCTGACGTTGGCGGGTTACAACGGTGGCATTGGGGTTATCAACCGTGGCGAATGGTCTTGGGCCGCCGAAACGGTCCGTTATGTTAGATTCGGGTTTCCAATCTATGAAGATGCGCGGGCTGGAAAGACGAGTAGCGCCTCGTTGAATGAATGGTATCGAAGTTATGGGGCTGGTTTATGCAGGGCTGCAGCACAACGATTGGGGCTTAGTCCGTAGTAACTGGGATTATAACCTTTTCATCCAAAGGCAACCAGATACAAAAAGTACTGCCCTGGCCTTCTTCAGATTCCACTTCAATGTGCCCGTTATGCTTTTCAACAATCCAATGTGCGATGGATAGTCCCAACCCAAAGCCAGTGCTAGTGTCGCGGGTGCGTGATTTCTCGGCCCGGTAAAATCGTTCAAATATGTGTGGCAAGTCTTCGGGGGCAATTCCAGGACCGGTGTCTCGGATGATCAGGCGTGCCTGCTCGGATATGGTACTCAGACTCAGGAATACCTCCCCACCTTTAGGAGTGTATTGAATCGCATTTCCGACCAAGTTTAACAACATTTGTTTCAAGCGATCGCGGTCTCCGTTAATTTGAACTTGATCGATTTCACTCAAACGTAGTTTAACCCTTTCACCGGCCAATACGTTCATTTCCTGGAAGACTTCCAACAGCAAAGTGTCCAGTGCCACAGGTTTCATGCTAAGCGACTCGCTGCCCGATTCTGCCTGTGCAAGCAACAGCAGGCCGCCTACCAGTCGGGTCATGCGCCCAGCTTCTTGGTCAATGCTGGTCAATGATTCTTCATCAAGACTCTTCATTTTCCGCATCAAATCTACATTGCCTTTAATCACGGTCAGGGGAGTGCGCAACTCATGACTGACGTCTGCCATAAAGCGCTGCTGTGCGCTAAACAAAATTTCCAGTCTTTCCAGTGTCTGGTTGAAGACACCGATCAAATTTCCGATCTCATCCCGTTTGGCAGGCCCATTATACGGAATTCGACGCGCGAGATCATCAGCGCGGTTGATCTGCTCGGTTGTCTCGGTGATCGAGTCAAGCGGCGCCAATGCTCTGCCCACGGTTAGCCACGAACCAATAGCCGCCAGCAACACCGCGATTACAATTGCTATGCCTAAGATAATTAATAATACCTCTTGGGCAGTATCGACCAAACTCAAACTAGCGCCAGCCTGCAAGGTAGCTATTGAGCGTCCCTCTACGATCAGCGGCACGTTCAATACCCGCAGATGGACCCCCTCAAAGTAAGTTTCATGATACACGGGTATAGGGGATTGTAGGTTTTCAGGGTCTAGTGGTTCTGTGTATACTGCGATACTTGGCGAAGTTGTCATTAACTTACCGTTTCGTCCCCAGATTTGTACATGCACATTGGATGTCATTTCTAGTGCAGGAAACCGAATGACGCTTAAATCTCCCCCGATCAGGTCAACCCTAGTAACGTTAACAATATCCGAGACAGTCGCGTGCAACTGCTCATCGATGTGGTTGATCAAGACAATGCTCACCAGCCAATAAACCACTGAGCCGAACACCAGCAATATCCCCAATATCAGGCTAGCATATAGCAGTGTCAATCGAGCGCGTAGGGACATAGTAAAAATAAAGCCGGGTGACAAAGTCCGGCCTTAGCGATTTTTATTCTTCTCTTAAAACGTAGCCCACGCCTCGAACCGTATGCAGCAGACGTGGTTCATCTTCGGCTTCAAGCTTTTGGCGCAAATAGCGGATATAAACCTCAAGCACGTTGCTTTCACCGCCAAAATCATAGCCCCACACCCGGTCGAAAATTACTTCACGAGTCATCACTTGCCTTGGATGGCGCAGGAAAAGCTCAAGTAATTCATATTCTTTGGCGGTTAATGAGACAATCCGCTTGCCGCGAGTTGCCTGACGGGAGCCAGTGTCTAACGAAAGATCAGAATATTTAAGCACTGGAATGCGCTCAGGTTGGGTGCGCCGCATCAGTGCCCTTACGCGTGCCAGCAACTCATCCAAATTAAAGGGTTTGATCATGTAATCATCGGCCCCGGCGTCCAAACCCTGAATGCGGTCTTGCACAGTATCTTTTGCTGTTAGTATCATTATTGGAATCGAACCGCCCGTGCGTAGGCGATGACAAACATCTAACCCGTCCATTCCCGGCAGCATCCAGTCTAAGATCACCAAGTCTGGGGTATGGTCGCGGGCCATGATCAATCCAGTGCGACCGTCCATAGCCGTATCCACGTTGTAGCCTTCGTAAGACAAACCGCGTTGTAATATTTTCAAGATTGCGTGATCGTCTTCAATAATCAATATTCTCTCGTTCATTGTCGCTCCTAATCCAGACTATACCACAAAGTTTGATAGAATAAATTCATGCTCTTTCCTCGGGGAAACCCTGTAGTTAAACGTATTTTTGACCTGCTAACCCTCGTACCAGGGTTGCTGTTGTTATCTCCCTTAATCCTTCTGACGTCCTTATTGGTGCTATTATTTCTTGGGAGACCCTTAATTTTCCGTCAAAAAAGGCCGGGGTACAAAGGCAAACCATTTTATATTTACAAATTTCGGACGATGAACAACGCTTCCGACCCGGGTGGGAAGTTGCTACCAGACGCCCAACGATTAACAAAACTCGGACGTTTTCTGCGCGCCCTCAGCCTGGACGAACTTCCAGAACTCTTCAACATACTGAAAGGTGAAATGAGCCTGGTTGGCCCACGTCCGCTGCTGATGGAGTATCTCGAGCGATATTCCCCGGAACAGATGCGCCGTCATGATGTCTACCCCGGTCTGACCGGCTGGGCCCAAATCAACGGTCGCAATGCCATCACCTGGCAAGATAAATTCGCACTCGATATCTGGTATGTCGATCATTGGTCGTTCTGGCTGGATATAAAAATAATCCTGATGACGCTTTGGAAAGTGCTCAGTCGTGAAGGCATCAGCCAGCCCGGGCAAGCGACAACAGAATATTTTATGGGAAATTCGGATGACAAGCAGGATCGATGAACTGCTCGAAGTCCTCGAAAAACTTGAAGAATTGCTAACTGCCCACGGCGAGCGGCAATGGTCACAGTGGATAGGAAAAGCTCGTCAGAAAATAATTAACTCAGACTATGCTGGGGTTGAATACTTGCTTTCCGCTTAGGGGGGGCATGAGTCCATTCAGTGATCTAGTTATTAGCCAGAGTTCCACAGATGAGTATCTTGAGAAAAACAAGATACTGAGTGCACTGCGGAGAAATGCCTGGGAATTAGCAGCTGCCATTAGGCGGGATAACCGTAATTCGGATACATAATCAATTAATATTTTCGCAACTTGACACGCCCCTTTCCACGTGTATAATCCAAACAATTACAGAGTGCTGCGCAAATATTTAAAACAGATTCTTTAAATATGAAGACAGTTCGTTAAACGCAAATTAAGAAAAATATGCAAAAGCAGTAAAAGACTCCCGGAGATAAGTATCCGTGCAACTGCTCAGAGACCTGCTGGTTCGGTGCGAAGCGGGTGGCCAAACGGTGAACTCCCCTCCGGTTTCCTACATATATTATGTAGGATAGTCGCTCTTGCAGGGATAGGCGTAGATCGCCTTATCGTAAGAGAGCCGGGAAAGCGCCCGTTATCGCGCACCTTGAGGCCGCATTTGCGGTAAAAGCAGGTGGTACCACGAGACGCCCCCCTTGTACTGGAACAAGAGTTCCGGTGCTCGTCCTGCAACGGACCGGGGGCGTATTGTATTCCAGAGCCTTCGCAGGCTTGTCAACGGAGATGCTATTATGTTAGATATCAATCTAATTCGGGAAACCCCAGAGGTTGTCCGAAAATCGCTCAAGGACCGCCAATTGGATCCTGCACCAGTCGATTCAATCCTAAAGCTGGATGAATCTCGCCGCGCCCTATTGACCAAAGCGGAAACGCTCAAGGCTGAGAGAAATGCCGTTTCGAAAGAGATCGGCCAAATGAAAGCTGAAGCCAGCCGAAAGGCCAAAATCGAAGCAATGCGCACAGTCGGGGACAAAATCAGCGCCATGGATGCCGACCTAGCCAAAGTGGATGCCGAACTTCAATCGCTTCTATCAGAAATCCCCAATATCATCGATGAACGCACGCCGATTGGAAAGAGTGATGAGGATAATGTTGTACTCAAGACATTCGGAAAAAAACCTAAATTTGATTTCAAACCGAAGCCACATTGGGAGCTGGGCACTGATCTTGGCATCATCGACTTTGAGCGCGGCACCAAAATTACCGGTTCGCGCTTTTATGTCTTGAGCGGACCCGGGGCACGTTTGCAAAGGGCTTTAATCTCATGGATGCTCGATTTGCACATCCGCCAGGGTTACACTGAGAAGTATTTACCCTTCATGGTCAAAGGAAAAACGGTATACGCTGCGGGGCAATTGCCAAAGTTTGCAGATAACTTATATAAAGATCATGAAGAAGATTTATATTTCGTGCCTACCGCAGAAGTGCCCCTGACCGGCTATCACATGGATGAAATTTTAGAAGAAGCCGACTTACCGCTTTTGTACACTGGCTACACTCCCTGTTTTCGCCGAGAGAAGATGAGTGCCGGCCGCGATGTGCGTGGCATCAAGCGTGGACACCAATTCGACAAGGTCGAAATGTATATTTACTGCGACCCAGACGAATCTAATGATTGGGTTGAAAAGATGAATGAACACGCTCAGGAAACTTGCGCCGAACTCGAAATTCCATATCGTGTCAAACAAGTTTGTACCGGTGACATCGGTTTTGGGTCAGCCATTACCTATGACATTGAAGCTTGGGCCCCGGGTTGTGATGAATGGTTGGAGGTCTCGTCGGTCTCGAATGTGACCGATTTTCAAGCTCGTCGGGCAAATATCCGCTTCCGGCCTGAAGGCGGTGGCAAGGTCCGTTTCCCACATACACTGAACGGTTCTGGGCTGGGGTTACCACGTACCTTGATCGCCGTCTTGGAGAATAATCAGCAAGCAGATGGTTCTATTGTGGTCCCAAAAGTGCTGCACCCTTGGATGGGCGGCGTAGAAGTCATCAAACCTTAACCAAAATATTTACCGGTTGGATTGCTAGTTTATGAATTATAGATTTTTGGACTTCTAATGCCTTTTGGCCTTGAATTTTGGTTCAAAGTTGGTGTTGATGGGGTGACCCTTTTTGTCCTTATAGTCGGTACAGCAGGGTTGATAATTCCGGTCTTTCCGGGCCTGATCGTTAATTGGTTGGCCTTTTTGTTTTACGGGGCCGCTACCGGCTTTGATACCAAAGGCTGGATCATATTTATCCTTGCAACCATCTTGATGATTATTGGTAATGTCAGCGACAATATCATGATGGGCAAAAAAGCACGCGAAAGCGGCGCTTCCTGGTTTTCGATTGGAACGGGGTATATCGCCAGCATCGGGATCAGTATTTTTTTTACGCCCCTAGCCGGCTTGGCTGCTGCACCAGTAAGTGTGTTTCTTATAGAGCTGATCCGCCAAAGGAAAATAGGCAAGGCGTTAAGAGTGGCTTGGTCACTGATGGTGGGTTGGGGCTGGTCGATCGCAATTCGGATTACAATTGGAGTCGTTATGATCGGCCTGTGGATGATTTGGGCCTGGACTTAGCCTCTTGCACCGCCGCCTGTCCCCGCCGAAGGTCCCCGCCGAAGGTCCCCGCCGAAGGTCCCAAGTCGGA
>JASJYH010000116.1 GCA_030123675.1 Anaerolineae bacterium
TCGCACTCAACATTGTTTCCTTCCTACTGAATGGACCCATGAAGGACAGAACCCCCGGCAACGTTATTTCCCGCACGCCCGAAATTGCCGAAAGCGCGCGTATCCCAGCAATTTTTGAAGGATTGCGCATTCACTGGGGATTCGTACTTGCCTTATTTGTAGCATTCCTAGTCTGGTGGTTATTGTGGAAGACTACCTTAGGATTTGAAATACGTACAGTTGGCGCAAACCCTGATGCTGCCAAATATTCTGGTATTAATGTCAAGCGAACTATCATCCTGACCATGGCCTTGTCCGGCGCGTTGGCAGGCTTGGCCGGAGCCGTCGAAGTGACGGGCCTCAACCATCGTCACGAACTCGGATTTTCGATCGGCTACGGATTCGATGCAATTGCAATCGCCCTTTTGGGGAAAACCCATCCTTTTGGGGTTGTATTGGCAGCTATTCTGTTTGCAGGCATGCGTAATGGGGCCACGCGCATGCAATTCCTGACCCAGATCCCAATAGATATCATCTCAGTCATCCAGGCCTTGATCCTGCTCTTCGTGGCAGCCGATGCAATCATCCGTTATATCTACCGCATTCGTGCTCGTGAAGAACGACTTGTGCTGACGCGAGGTTGGGGAGGCTAATATAGACCTGCGCCGGTTCAGTTTTATTATCTTGATCATTATATTGTTATTTGGCGTGGTTGTTGCTGTTGGCGGTCAAAAAGATTCGCCACTGCTCATTATCACCAGCATGTTGGCAACCACAATTGCGGTCGCCACTCCTTTGACCCTGGGCGCGCTCTCAGGGATATTTTGCGAACGGGCGGGGGTAGTCAACATTGGGATTGAAGGTATGATGCTGGGAGCAGCCTTTTTCGGCTGGCTTGCAGCGATCTATATGAATACGATCTTCGACGTAGCGCCGCTCCCCAGTTTGCTGGTCGGAGTGCTGTTTGCTATGCTTTCAGGCGGTCTATTTGCGCTCTTACATGCCGTCTTATCGATCACCTATAAAGTTGATCAGATTATCGGTGGCACAGTCATAAACATCCTGGCAGTAGGTATTACCGGTTTTCTTAATCGGCAATTATTTTTTGAAAAAGGCAGTATTTTTGGTGGTCAGGTGCCACATGCACCTGGAGTTCTTCCGCGTCTCCAAATCCCTTTCCTGGTAGATATTCCTGTCCTCGGACGAATCTTCGATCAACAACCCCTAACGATCGCAGCCATATTGTTGGTGATCATCTCACATTATGTGATCTTCTACACCCCATGGGGCCTACGCATGCGGGCAGTAGGCGAACATCCCAGGGCTGCTGATACGGTTGGCATAAACGTTTCATTCACTCGCTATGCCAATGTTATCATCGGCGGTATGCTAGCCGGCTTGGGCGGAGCATATTTCACACTCGAATCCGTGCCCTCTTTTGAACCCCTGATGACCAACGGACGTGGCTTTATCTCGCTTGCTGCCATGATCTTCGGCAACTGGACCCCTTTTGGGGCCTGGGCCGCCTCGCTTGTCTTTGGTGCTGCGCAAGCCCTGCAAATAAATTTGCAATTTTACCGGGAACTCATTCCAGACCAGTGGGCCATCCTACAAAATTCCTACGTCGTCGGGTTGGCTCCCTACATTCTTACAATGCTCATCCTGACCGGCATCATCGGCAAGACTACCCCACCTGCCGCAGATGGGATCCCTTACGAGAAATAGGAGGAAGACATGACGGAAACCAACATCATCCTCCAAGCCAAAGGCATCACAAAGCGCTTTCCTGGTGTGCTGGCAAACGACAAAGTTGACTTTTCCCTCAAAAAGGGTGAAATCCATGGGTTGCTTGGCGAGAACGGCGCTGGAAAAACAACATTAATGAACATCCTCTACGGGCTATACAACCAGGATGAAGGCGAAATGCTTGTCAATGGCAAGACTGTTCAAATAGACAACCCTAAAGACTCAATTTCGCTTGGAATTGGCATGGTGCACCAGCATTTTATGCTTATCCCCGTATTCACAGTAGCTGAAAACATCATGCTTGGATATGAAAGTACCAAGCACGGCATACTGGACCGAAAAGGTGTCTCCGCTAAAGTAAAGGAATTATCGCATCAATTCGGATTGGACGTGGATCCTGAAGCATTGGTCGGACAGTTATCCGTAGGTATTCAGCAACGCGTCGAAATCGTTAAGACACTTTATCGTGAGGCAGAGATTCTCATCCTGGACGAACCGACAGCTGTACTTACGCCACAGGAAGCCGATGAACTTTTCGCCATCATGAGGGGCCTGACCGAGCGCGGCGTCTCGATTATCTTTATCACACACAAACTCAAGGAAGTGCTAGGGATTGCAGAGCGCATCACTGTTATGCGTTCAGGGCGTGTGGTTGGCACGGTCATACCTGCAGAAGTAGATGAAGCAAAATTGGCTTCGTTGATGGTAGGCCGTGAAGTTATACTGAAAGTTAAAAAGGGAAAGGCCAAAGCAAAGGGTGAAGTCTTAAAAGTCGAAAACCTGCATGTATTGGATGACCGCGGATTGGAAACCGTCCACAACGTATCATTTAAAGTACGGGAAGGTGAAATCCTTGGAATTGCGGGTGTCCAAGGTAATGGTCAAACCCAGTTGGCCGAGGCCCTTACTGGCTTGCGTAAAACCGAGAGCGGCCGGGTTACCTTAGCTGGCAAAGATATTACAGGCAAGTCACCACGCCCTATTATCGAAACTGGCTTAGCACACATCCCTGAAGATCGCCACCGTCATGGTTTGGTACTCGGCTACAGTGTGGCAGATAATATGGTGTTATGTACATACTACTTGCCACCCTTTGCCAAGCATCTAGTCCTCAATCAAGACGCTGTGGATGCAAACGCCCAAACACTGATCGAAGAGTATGACGTTCGAACTCCATCCCCTTTTGTACCAACCGCCAAACTATCAGGAGGAAATCAACAAAAGGTGATTGTCGCCCGTGAACTCAGCCGTGACGTAAAGCTGCTGATTGCCTCCCAGCCTACCCGCGGCCTGGATGTGGGCTCGATTGAATACATCCACAAAGAAATTGTTCAAATGCGCGACCGAGGTTTGGGTGTGCTGCTAATCTCAGCTGAGCTTGACGAGATTATGGCCCTCTCCGATCGCATCGCTGTGATGTATAGCGGGAAAATCGTCACAACAATAGATGCCAAAGATGCGACCCGCGAGCAGCTCGGCCTGTGGATGGCCGGCTCCCAATCCAATTAAACCATTATCGTATTTTCCCAAAAACAAATCCAATTCTAAATTTAATTACCGAATGGGGGAATTACGAGCACCACGACAATTTTATCAGCCTGCGATACAATATGAACACATATTATTGAAGGAGGCTGAGAATATGTCTAAACTTGTTTGGTACCTTCCTGTCGCTATTTTTATTAGCCTCGTATTGGGTGCCTGTAATCTACCGGGTGGCTCGCAGGATGCCGAAGGAGTCGATGCTGCTTCAACTGCTGCAGCACAAACCGTCGAAGCAAACCTTACTCAAGCTGCTATCTTGAATCCACCTACTTTACCTGTTATCTCAACAAGTACCACGGCAGCCCCATCAGACACATTCCCAACTCCAACGAACACACAACCTGCTGCGCCTCCAACATTAGAATGCGACAAAGCCCAATTTATTGATGACATCACAATTCCGGATGGGACAATACTTGCACCAGACGAACCATTTACCAAAACCTGGCGCTTGAAAAATATTGGAACTTGTTCTTGGACTACAACCTATGTGGTAATTTTTAATAACGGAGATGCTATGAGCGGCCCGGTTACACAAGCCTTGACGGGTAATGTTAACCCGAATCAAACAGTAGACATATCTGTCGATCTGATAGCTCCCTCCACGGATGATGACTATAAAGGGTTCTGGAAACTACGTAATGCTGCTGGGGTGCTATTTGCTCAATTTTATGTGGAAATCATAGTGGAAACTCCGGCTCCCAGTACAACCACCATCACATTAAATGCAACTGGCGGCACTGAGGGGGGCACCGTTTATGAACCAGCATCTGGAATTCCTAGCACTATTCTGGCAGGTGATACGGGCAGTAATGGACTCGCCCGTGGATTTATGAGTTTTGATATATCATCCATCAGTGGGAAAACTGTCACAGCCGCAACCCTAGATTTGAGTAGCTGCACTCAAATGCAGGATCCGTTCGATGGCGCTGGTCTTGCTGGCATTTGGGTTGGAGAATTACAGTATGGGTTGCCGCTAGCCCAATCAGCCTACAATCTGTCCGGCACAGGTATCCAATTGTTGACCGCTATACCCGGGAGCGCGATCGATGTTAAATCATATGTGCAGGCCCGAGTAAGCGAACCCAAACCCCGCTTCCAAATCCACCTGTATCCAAAGGAAGGTAGCGACAATGATGGCCAGGCTGATTATATGTCTTGCAGCGCCAATGGCCCAAAATTAACGATAACATATCAACCTTAACTTTAATCGATAAACAAACTTAGACAAGGAGATGGATATGGCTAACCCGATAGGGCTTCTTCCTATTATTCTGTTTCTTGGGCTGGGATTAAGCGCTTGTAACCTGCCCGCTAATGCACCGGAACCGGAAGGCGCAGGGGCAGTTTTGACTGCCGCGGCACTAACCGTGGAAGCCAACCTAACCCAGTTAGCAACGGATAACCCGCCCCAAGAAAACGCCACAAGTACCACCGCTCCACCTGCAGCTACAGTTACTGCTTCTCCCATTTCTATTACAGCCACTCAGGATTGCGACAATGCTCAGTTCGTTGACGATGTCACTATTCCCGATGGCACAATACTCTCCCCCAATGAATTTTTTACCAAAACATGGCGTTTGAAGAACATTGGTACATGCTCCTGGACTCCTTCCTACGCGGTTGTACCGGGAAGTGGAGATGCCATGAGCGGCCCAGCGACACAAGCGCTGACTGGCAATGTAAATCCAGGCCAAACTATGGACGTTTCTATAAATTTGAAAGCCCCATCATCAAACGGCAACTATAAGGGCTTCTGGAAATTGCGTAATGCTAGCGGTGTGCTTTTTGCTCAATTTTATGTAGATATTAAAGTGGCTACAACTAGTGCAGGTTTTGATTTACACAGCCAAGCGCCTGCTGCGCAATGGGTAAGCGGAGCAGGAATTCTTACTTTCGGGGGGCCAGACAATGATGCCGATGGCTTTGCCATGTACAGAAATGGCGCTACACTAGAAGATGGATCCTCGGACGCCAAAGTGGTCGAAATGCACCCAGAGTGGGTAAATGATGGTGTTATCACAGGGTTATTTCCGGCTTATACAGTGGTAGCCGGAGAACATTTCAAAGCCTCAATTGGATTTCTTGGACCGTGCGGCGTTGGAGATGTTAAATTCCAACTCAACTACAAGGAAGCCGGCACGCTTCACTCCCTTGATGAGTGGACCGACACTTGCGATGGTGTCTTGAAAAGTGTAGATGTTAATCTTAGCAGTATCGCTGGTAAAAATGTACAATTCGCATTAGCTATATTGGCAAACGGTTCTTCTGCACAAGACTGGGCTGTCTGGATAAGGCCGAGAGTAGAAATACCCTAAAGTTTAATGCGCTTGCTTGATTAGGCGCTTTTTCATGAGCAATTATTAATGTCCAGGCAGTATAATTTGCGGCTGGTTAATTCAATAATTAGTCAATAGGAGACAGAATGAAAAGAAACGGAAATAAATTTTTCCTATCCATTCTCATACTCTTTGCCCTGCTTCTAACATCCTGTGGAAGCACGAATGCAGAATCAGACACAATCGCAACCGCTGTCGCTTTGACGGTGGCTGCGCAAGAGACACAAAAGGCACAAGCCGCGCTTACATCTACTGCAGTGGAAGCAAGCCCAACGGCCACGTCGGATGCGGACGATGTTACGTCCACGTCTATTAGCGCTGCCACATTCGCGCCTCCAACCGCGCCTGGCCCAATTAGTTCGGGAGACCCATGTCTGCTTGCTAACTTGATTAGTGAAACCATTCCTGACGGCACGATCATGCAGCCAGGCGATAATTTTTGGAAAAGCTGGCGCCTGAAAAATAATGGCACTTGTACTTGGAATTCTTCCTACAAAATTGTATATCAAAGTGGCGATTTAATGGGCGGTTTGCTTCAATATCAGTTTACGGATATTGTTAGACCTGGGGAAGAGACCGATGTGACCATGCTATTAAAAGCTCCTGCATCTAATGGAAACTACACGGGCAATTGGAAACTCCAATCAGAGTGGGGTGGCCAGTTTGGAGTCGGCCAATATGACCAACCATTTTACGTTAAGATTAACGTAAACGACTCAACAAATCCAAATTATGGTGTCACAAATGTAACCTACAACATAGTTCGCGATCCTGTAGCGGGCTGTGCTACAAACATATGGTATCGGGTACATGCAACCATAACAACCAATGGTCCGGCAACTGTTAAGTATCAATGGCTGCAAAGTGATGGAAACAATTCCAATTCCAACCCTGGCCCCAATAAAACATTGGAATTTACTCAAGCTGAGTCTCAAACAATCACCCGTGAATGGTCATTCCACCTAGGGGCAACTCCGGGCACTAAGTGGATGCAGATAAAAATACACTTACCAGAAGTCCAGACATATCCTAAAGCCACCTTCGTTTATGATTGCCAATAAGTCTATTACCCGGACAACATGATAATGATGGCTGAAATTGTCCTACCAAAAAAGATACTTCACCTAATCAAAATCAACTCGGACTGGCACTAGCTGTAAATAGTTAAAATGCCGGGGCTTCAGCCCCGGGATTTTTTTGTTAAGCGGATCCCCTAAATCTTTGTGAGTATGTTATCCTAATTTATCTTTTGGTATTTTAATTATAGGTGAAATTGCACTACGCAAAAAGATACCTCAGCAATCAAAATCCACATGGACGGGTACTAGAAGGATATTCAAATGAAATGCAGAATCAGAAGGTATTTTTGGACAACATCCCTAACACTCCTGCTTACTGCATGCAACCTAGGAGCCAGCCCAACTCCTGACGCAGCTGCGACATTAAATCCACTTTACACTGCGCAAG
>JASJYH010000117.1 GCA_030123675.1 Anaerolineae bacterium
CTCGTCGCATGAGATCGTTTGTCACGCCTGTGTAAAGTAGCCCGCCCGGACGTAAACGTCTGGGCTTTTAATACGAAGCCTGCGACGCAGGCTAATCCCCGTAGGGGATCATCCCCACAGGGGCTTGCTGCGTTTAGCCGGGGGATTTATCCCCTGGCGAACTATGGATTGTAATTTTTCTCTTTCTCAAGAATCTAAAACGCATTATGGTGATGATGCCGGCATTGATGGTCTACGGTTTAACAGAGCGCAAATTGCGTCTCCGCTTGGACGAAGAAGCCCACAACGTACCCAATCAAGTCGGAAAAGAGACCCAGCCGGTAACCATGCGCTGGATTTTCCTACTCTTCGAGGGCCTCAACCTGCTAAACCTCCATCAAAATGGCAAGCTCGTCAATCGTCGGGTGCTCAATCTGCGTCCTGAACATCTGACTGTGATCCATCTTCTCGGTCCGGCTGTCGAAAATTGCTATTTGCTCACTTCTTAAGGTGCGGAATGTGGGATAATGATTTAGACAAACCCAATTTTCACAAGTGAGGAAAAAGATGGCTACCGAGATTGCACCCCCGTTTTGCGGTAGACTCTTCGGTCGTTATGCTCCCTCACACCGTCCTCCCGAAGGCCGTTTCGCCTTCGGGAGAGTGACATCCGTGTAACAAACCATGACTGTTACCCTCGACCCCGAACACAACGAAACCCATGCGCTCTTCAATCTGCCGATTACATGGATTGGGTTATCCACACTGGAGATTGGTTCCGGCGATGGCCGCCTGACTTGGCGCTACGCCAAGAAGGCCGCTCGCGTAATCGCTATCGAGCCGGATGCCAAAGCGCACCAAGCTGCGCTGGCAGATCGCCCACGTGGATTTGAACATGTAAAATTTCTCAACGTTGGCTTTGATGACTTTGCAAAGCGACACAAAGAGAAATTTGATCTCGCCATCCTGTCCTGGTCACTCTGTTGAATGCAAGCGGAGAGCATGGTCCATGCTCTGGAACAAATTCATAGTTTGCTAAATCCAGGGGCTTTTCTGATTGACATTCACCCCAACGGCAAACTGGTCGAGTTCATCCTCCCTTTGGATCAGCGTGAGCAGCGCATCGGCTACCTGCAGGAAAGCGATGATTATATCGAATACCGTCAAGCGGATGAAGCCATACAAACCGTTATTAAAAAAGGATTGTTCCAGGTCGAGGGAACGGGAGAATTTGAATTTCTTGTCCATGCCGATTCCTTTGACGATCTCAAAACTTACCTGGAAGAAAAATGGAGTGATGCCGTCATCACCGATGAAGTCAACGCCAACGCAAAGAAACTTGAAGCGGAATATGGGGTTAAGAAAACCATTCTGCGCGAGCGAATTAAGATTGGATTGTTAAAACAACTCTAAACGGTAAGAATGGGTTGAGACAAACCTTCAAGTTTAGTACAACATTATTGCAGCGTGAATCTCACATAGAAATCAGATAAAATCAATTACAGAGTGCTGCGTAAATAGATGAACCAAAAATTTTTTGTATTAGAGCCAACTCGAATAAGCAAGTTTAGAATTTTGTGCAAGGATCAGTACCCTGATGAACTGCAATAAATATTATGGAGTATAAGAATGGAAGCCATTAACTTTGATGACGGTTTTAGCGAGCAGGAATTGCTGGATAGCAATATAGACTTGAAAGCATTGGAGGCGGCGGCTGAGTCTATGCTGGTCGCAATCGGAGAAGATCCGCAACGTGAAGGCCTCAGAAGGACCCCGATTCGCCTAGCACATATGTACCGTGAATTATTAAGTGGATACCATGCCGACCCAGAGCGGATTGTCAACGGCGCCCTATTCCATGTTGATTATGATGAGATGGTCATCGTGCGCGATATTGAATTCTCCAGCCTGTGTGAGCATCACATGCTGCCATTCATGGGCCGCGCGCATGTAGCATACATACCAGATGGCACAGTAATCGGGCTTTCAAAAATCCCGCGGATTGTGGATATGTATGCCCGCCGCCTGCAGATACAGGAACGGATGACCCGCCAGATTGCCGATTTTATCCGTGAACTGCTTAAGCCCCAGGGCGTGGCAGTCGTTGTAGAGGCTGTGCATATGTGCGTAATGATGCGCGGAGTTAAAAAACAGTCAGCCCGGATGACTACCTCCGCTATGCATGGCGCCTTCCGCGCCAGTGTGGCCACCCGTCAGGAATTCCTGGATAACATCAGCCGAGGCGCGAGTCCGCTACGGATCTAATTTCCATTTAGACGGAACTCAAAACTTCAGGACGTACCTCGATCCAGGTTTCGCGGCGGATATCTTCTGATACCTGCACCAGTTTCTGGTTCTTGAACGGATGGGGGAAATCAGGCAGCAACTCTGCCAATGGAACAACCACGAAAGCAATTGACCAGAATTCAGCATTTGATAGCGCCCCATCGAACAGGATAATATCAATATCGATCACCCGCGGGGCAAATTTATCCGCGCTGCGAATCCGCCCGAGGGCTGTTTCAATTGGTCGGATGACATCTGCCTTCAATGCAGGCACGTCCAGCTTGGTTTTAAATAATACACAGGCATTCAAAAAGTTTGGGCCGTCTGATCCAAAAGCCTGCGATTCCCAGGCGCTCGATATAGCCTCAACCTGCCCGTATTCCCGCAACATCTGAATCGTACGGGGAAGATTGTTTTCCGGCCGCAGGTTAGAGCCGATATTTAAATAGGCCTCGTGAATTTCAGACATGCCACTTCGCACCCCTACTTGGACTGCGTGCGTTCGATCTCGACCCCCACCGACTCAGAAAAGCGGACTGCACCCGGCTTCTCTACACGCACGATCGCTTTTTGGACCCCTTTCGCAGCCAGGCATATCTCAACCAGATCGTTGGCCAGCGCCTCAACTGTAAACCGTTTCACCGTCTCGGTATGCGCCTGTACTTTTTTGGTCAATGCACGATAGTCGACACAATCAGCAAGATCATCGCTTTTGGCAGCCCGACTGATATCTGTGAACACTGTAATATTGATCAAAATTTCCTGTAGTTTTTCACGTTCCCAATCGTTTATGCCAATAATCCCCCGGACTACCAAATCCTTGATGAAGACTTTGTCCATCTGAACTCCTAAATTAAATGTCGGCCGCCATCCACGTGAATGATCTCACCTGTAATATATTTCGGGCCCGCTAACAAGAAAACTAACGCATTCTGAACCTCAGCCTCTTCGCTCCAACGCCCGAGCGGTACCTTCTTAATTATATCCGGGCTTGGGCCCCCGTCTGCGGGTGGCAGGATGGCCCCCAATGCCAAGCCATTGACTGTTATATGAGGCGCCAAGGCGACTGCCAATGATTTGGTTAATGCCACCAAGCCTGCTTTACTGATTGTATAAGGGAAATGATCTTTACCAGAACGCAAGGCACGCCAGTCTAATATGTTGACGATCCGGCCATCTTTATTTCCTGATATTTGTTTCGCAAAAGCCTGACTGAGCAGGAATGGCGCCGTCAGGTTGATAGTTAGATGGCGTTCCCAATCAGAAAGACTGGTCTCAGCCGCAGAGAGTGGTTCAAATATAGCGGCACTGTTTACCAGGGCATATAGCGCTGAGATCTCATTCGCCTGAATTATCAACTCGGAGGCCTCAGCAGGTTTCCCCAGGTCAGATGCGAGCACCCAGGCTTGGCGTCCTAATTGCGCGATCTCATCCTGAACTTCCATGGCTTGAGCCTCGGAATGTCCATGATGGATTATGACATCTGCACCCGCATGAGCACAACCCAGCGCGAAGAGACGCCCCACCCTTCGGGCCGCGCCTGTTACTAGAATTGTCTTCCCTTTCAGTGACATTTCAATCATATGCAAACAGATTTTATCATTTTCACTTGCAACGCGTAATTTTATATCTTGCAACTTATTGGCCTCCCCTCCTGTATCTATTAATAAACCAATAACTATAGGAGAGTTCACATGGCTGATATTTCTACCATTTTTGGCATTTTACTGACCTTAGGCATCGCCTTCCCCGGGTTGCTGACCGCTTTCTGGCTACTCTTTCCCAGTGCCGTGGAAAGAGCCCGTGCGTGATTGGAATACACTCCCTGGAAAACCTTCTGGGCTGGTGCAGTTGTATTGATTGCGGTAACCATTCCCATTGTTATATTAATCGCAATCCCATTGGCCCCAGCCAAAGTTCTAGGAGTGAGCCTCTTGGCACTTGCGCTGTCGATTGCGTGCATCGGCGCGGCCGGCCTGGCTGCTCGGATGGCGGAGCAATTGAGGGCTGGCTCCAGCTCACTTTCAAGCGGAGCGGCCTTCGTGCGTGGCGCGCTGGCCCTTGAATTGGCTGCCTTCTTCCCAATGCTGGGCTGGTTTGTCGTTCTGCCCGTGGCATTCATAGTTTCATTGGGCGCAACCTTTTTCGCATTGTTCCGCTGGTCACCTCGCCAATCTGTTCAGCAGCCGCTCCCTGACGCTGTTCACTAACAACCTGTTTCAAGAAATATTTAATCATGTCTCTATCCCGACGCGATTTCCTGAAACTAGGGTCGACCATAGCTGGCAGCGCCGTCCTTTCCGCTTGTGGTCCGGTATACGATTGGTTGGACGGGGACCAGACTGCGGGTCCGAATTCGATTCTTCCTGAAGCCGATTTCCGCCTGCTCAACCGAATGACGTATGGTCCAACCGTTAGCACACGTCAGCAGTTTGCTCAGCTCGGAATGGGTAACTGGATCGAAGAACAGCTGCAACCCGAATCGATTGAGAATTTCACTTGCACCCTACGCCTGCGGAATCTCTCAACGCTTGAAAAATCTGCCTCCGATCTGTTCGATCAAAGCAACCAGCTATTTGACAGTCTCGACAAGCAAACCGTACCTGGAGAATTGCGCCAGGCCACCCTGCTACGTCAAGTGTACAGCCAGCGCCAGTTTTTCGAGATTATGGTCGAATTCTGGAATGACCATTTCAACATCACCACCGAAAAGGGTGCTTGCTTTTATCTGAAAACAGTGGACGATAGAGAAGTTAGTCGGGCACATGCTTTTGGCTCCTTCGGCGATCTGTTGAGCGCTTCGGCCCATTCCCCGGCCATGTTGGTTTACCTCGATAACCAGGCCAACCAACGCGGTGCACCCAATGAAAATTATGCCCGTGAGCTGATGGAACTGCACAGCCTGGGCGTTGATGCTGGCTACACTCAGAAGGATGTGATGGAATTGGCCCGCTGCCTGACCGGCTGGAGCGTTAAAGAACATTTCTGGCGTGGCGAGTTCACTTTCGATGAGGATATGCACGATATCGGCAGCAAGACCGTTCTCGGGATGCATATCAATTCTGCGGGACAAAGCGAGGCCGAAAGTGTGATCGAGCTGCTTGGAAGACATCCCAGCACTGCTCGTTTCGTTGCGACAAAACTTACCCGGCGCTTCATCGCGGACGATGTGCCTGCTGATCTGGTCGATAAGGCGGCTACTGCCTTTGAGCAAACGGGCGGCGATATTCCTTCCGTGCTGCGGCTCATCCTGCTGGATGGCCTGCCCCACATGCAGCCGAAGTACAAACGGCCGGTCAACTTCGTCACATCGGCGCTGCGCTTGCTGGAGGCCGAGACAGACGGCGGCGATCCGATGCAACACTATATGCTCCGCATGGGTCAACGATACTTCGGTTGGCCAACTCCCGATGGATATCCGGATACCAATACTCCATGGCAGGCCACCTTGTTGCCGCGCTGGCTGTTCGCGTTTGCGTTGGTGCGCAATGAGATTCCCGGCACTGATCTGGATTTGGTAGATCTGGTTGAAAGGGCAGGCGCGCACACCTTGCCCGAAGCAATTAACCAGATCAGCGCCTTATTGTTGGGAACTCCACTACCAGCTATAGAACGAGACAAATTGATCGCATCATTAACGGAATTCAACGCAAGCGACGAGGAAATGTTGACCGTCATCACCGGCGGCATCCTGGCTTCCCCGGCGTTTCAATGGAGATAAATATTATGAGCATTGAACTTAACGTACTGCACTCCATAAATACCATACCCAATCAACCAATATGGATGCCACGCCTGGCCTTTACACCCAAAAATGCCACCCCGGTCGGCGATACACTGGTCGTCATTTTCTTGCGCGGCGCAGCAGATGTATTAAATATGGTCGTCCCGCATGGGGAGCAGGCTTATTACGATCTGCGTCCAAGTCTCGGAATTCCTCGTCCAGATGATAACAATGCCATACGTGAAGAGCGCACAGTAGATCTCGACGGATTCTTTGGCCTACATCCTTCTATGACATCATTGCTGGATGCCTGGGATGAAAAACAACTTGCCATCATCCATGCTTGTGGCGCCCCGGACGAATCTCGCAGCCATTTCAAGGCAATGGAGCTGATGGAACGCGGCGTGGAGGATGAGCGCGGCCCAGCTTCGGGCTGGATCGGTCGTCATCTGGCTTCGTTAAATACCGGCAATTCGTCGCCTTTGCGTGCGATTGGAATTGGGGAATTGCCCCAGCGCAGTTTGAGCGGCTCCGTGCCTATCTCAGCATTGCGTTCCATCGCAGATTTTCACTTGCAAGGCGACCAAAATGCGATAGCTCAGATGCAATCCATGTTGGCAGCTGTGTACGCCGAGCAAAATGACTCCAACACGCTTGGGCAGGATACGCTTGCAATCATGGAAACTGTGCAACAGCTTGACCCGCTTGCTTACCAACCCTTGAATACATCCTATCCAGAGTTTGAATTTGGTTTGGCCCTAAAACAAGTTGCCATGTTGATCAAAGCAGAAGTTGGTTTGGAAATCGCCGCTGTAGACCTGGGCGGTTGGGATACCCATTTCGCGCAAGGTAGTGCCAACGGATTGATGCCTAATTTGATGAAAGACCTGGCCGATGGCCTGGCAGCTTTTCACGCTGATATGCGTGATCATTGGAATCAACTAACCTTGGTGACCATGTCCGAATTCGAATCCGCCAAGGATAAAGTGATGATGGGCGCCGAGCGGCGTTCCCTGGTGATGACCGAGGAAGAGCGCCGTCTG
>JASJYH010000118.1 GCA_030123675.1 Anaerolineae bacterium
ATGGCCTTCCGCCACTTAAGAGTGATTATGCTAGAACAGCACTTATGACTGGTTTAGAATTTGAGAAGACACTCGGCGTAAACCCGTTTAAATTTGGTATGATTGGTGCGTCTGATTCCCACTCGGGTGTTTCGGCAGTAGAAGAAGATAATTTTGGCGGTAAATTCCCTATTGATTCCCGACCGATGGGCAAGAAAGCCCCTCTGACTCCGGGAACAATTGGTGCAGATATGTCTGCGTCTGGTTTGTCGGGAGTTTGGGCAACTGAAAATAGTCGTGAAGCAATACATTCTGCGTTTATACGAAAAGAAGTTTATGGAACAACGGGTCCTCGCATACAGGTAAGATTCTTTGGGGGATGGGAATTCGATTCTAATGATGCCAATGCCCCTGATATTGCAAAAACTGGTTATGCCAAAGGTGTCCCAATGGGAAGTGATTTAACCAAAGGTCCTAAAGGAAAATCACCAACATTTTTAATCCACGCGGTTAAAGATCCTGTAGATGCTCATTTGGATCGTATCCAGGTGGTTAAAGGCTGGCTTGATAGTCGTGGCAAATCGCACGAAAAAGTGTTTAACGTCGCTGTATCCGATGGCAGAGCTATTAGAAATAACAAAGTGGTTGCGGTTGGTAATACAGTTGATATAGAAACAGCGCAATACACAAATTCAATTGGTGATGCACAGTTAGCAACGGTGTGGACAGATCCTGAATTCGATTCCAGTGTTCGTGCATTTTACTATGTTCGCGTTCTTCAGATTCCCACACCACGTCATACACTATATGCCTCTGTGGCTTTGAACGAAGAACCGATGGATGGATATCCAACAAGTATTCAAGAGCGTGCTTATAGTTCACCTATCTGGTACACACCATAATGAATTGTTTTGGCGAAAGATTTTGACGAGACAAAATAAGAAACATGAGTAACATGTATGAATAGGATTAGTCAATTACTAAGAGATCCGCTTGTTCATTTTCTGGGAGCGGGTCTCTTAATGTTTCTTATTTATGATCTTGTTTCTCCAGATAAGGGCGAGCTTGATCCCAAAACGGTTATCGTCGATCGGGCGGCTATGCTCATCCATGTGCAAAATAAGTTAAAAATGTTTGATCCCAAAATTGCTGCTGCGAAACTTGATGGTATGTCTGAAGAAGAAAGAGAAGCTCTGGTCAAAGACTATATTCGCGAAGAAGTAATGTTCAGGGAAGCGTCCTCTTTAGGGTTGGATAAGGAAGACTATGTGATGCGCCGTCGAGTTATTCAAAAGCTAGACTTTATACTGGATGACATCATCGAACAGTCGGTAAGTGTAGATGACGATGCCTTGAAGCAATACTTCATGGACAACAAAGAAACGTATTACGTTGAGTCTATTGTAACTCTAACACATATTTTCTTTGACGCAGAAAAACATAGCCCTGATGATCTTTTGAAATTAGCGGATGAGAAAAAAGAAGAGTTAACAAAGAAGCAAGTTATCTTCTCTGATGCCGTAAAGCACGGGGATCGTTTTCATTATCACTTGAATTATGTGGAGAAGACATACGATTTTATCTTATCTCATTTTGGTGAGAAGATAGCCGGAAAGGTGTTTTCTTTAACACCATCTGAGGAGAATTGGTATGGACCGTTTCAATCACAGTATGGATTACATTTGGTCATGATATCAAAGAGAAAGAAAGGCCGCTATTCGACACTTGCAGAGGTTAAAGCGCGAGTAGAAATGGATTATCGGAGGAATGAGGAAATGAATCGAAGGGATGAAACCGTTAAGAGGATAATTGACACATACAATGTTCAAATCAATTTGTAATACGGCATATCTAACATTGGCGCTAATGACACTACTTGTAGTAAATACGTATGCGCATGAAGCACGTCCTCTTTCGATTGTAATTAATGAAATAACAACTAACGTCTATGTCGTGGATACGAAGATACCGCCGTCCGTATCCGTTTCTAATCATCCTCAGATTTTGATGCCAGGTTTTTGTAAGTCAAAGGGTAACTTGTACCACTGTTCACAAGATATTTCTGGCAGTTCAATAATCATTAACTACCCACAGTTTAATCCTGCCATTTCCACTCTCATTCGAGTCAATCGTTTGTCGGGAGAGAAATTCACTGCTCTTTTGGGTCCCAAAGAAAGCGCATGGATCTTTCCTGCGAAAGAAACAAAAAGTGGAGTGGCTTCCCAATACACAACTCTTGGAATTGGTCACATCCTGGGAGGCATAGATCATCTTCTCTTCTTAGCTGGATTATTGTTGATCGCAAAATCCCGAAAACGTATTCTGATGGCTATTACCGGCTTTACCATTGCGCACTCAATAACACTAATACTGTCGGCTATGAATCTTGTTCGGCTTCCCGTTGCTCCGGTTGAGGCAATTATTGCTTTAAGTATTGTTTTTGTCGCTGCTGAAATTGCTCGAGGCAAGAGGGATACGATCACTTATCAATTCCCGGTTGCCGTATCATCGTCTTTCGGTCTACTGCATGGATTTGGTTTTGCAGCCGTACTTAATGAAATTGGTTTACCTCAAACAGAACTGTTAACAGGCCTTCTATTTTTCAACGTCGGAGTGGAAATTGGACAGATAATGTTTGTCGGTGGATTAGTGGGCCTAATATATGGATTGCAATTTGTATCTAAGATTAGATTTGAGCACATTTTTAAAATTGAGCGTCCGATTGCTTATGTCCTGGGTGTATTGGCAGTGTATTGGATGTTTGAGAGGATTAGTAATTTCATATAACAGGAAATTAAAAAGTTTATGAAAAATAGTTGAGGGAAAATTGGAGTGGCTTCGTCTCGAAAGGGGCGAAGTCGCTCTTCCCTCGAACATAAACTGTTTAGCAAACTTAAATTCGTAAGGATAAGGATGTAAAAATGAAAAATCGTATTGCTCTAATGACCACGATAGTCGCAATCATGGGCATATTTCTCGGATGTGGGGGCAGTGTATCTCTCATCAACATCTGGACAGATCCGGGATATACCGGCCAACCAAAAAAGAAAATACTTGTTGTGGGTCTGGCTCAAAAACCTCAGGTCCGATCCACCTTTGAATATCAGCTGAAACATGAATTCACGTCACGAGGTGTAGAAGCTATGGCGGCGGTTGATGGTATGCCACGTGATGTGCAACTCGATAAAGAGACATTTGCACAGTATTTCGGTAATGAAAACCTTGATGCTGTACTGATTACCGGACTGGTAAGCGCTGACACGACTGATCAGTACACACCCGGCAATACCTACGCCGTACCGGTTGGATATTACAATACCTGGCACGGATACTACGGTGCTGTTTATGCGGTTCACCAAGAACCCGGGTACTGGACCACCAACACAAAATTTGTATTGGAATCAAATCTTTACGATGTAGCAACAGCGAAGTTGATCTGGCGGGGAATTTCCAAGGCGGTAAACCCGGAAAATGCCATGGAGGTGATTGAAGAACTCAGTAAGATACTTGTGAAGCGTCTGGGGCAGGACGGGCTGGTAACTCTTCAGGAAGGTAAATAATGTTTGGCAGGATTTCTTTTGCATTTACAATTTTGTTTGTGGCCGCTTTGCTGAGTGTGGAAGTCTGTGCGCAGGAAGATCCCGGCTGGCCCCAGGAGATGTCTAATGACCGTGGTTCGATGGTGGTTTATCAGCCTCAAGTGGACAAATGGGATGATTATCTTAAACTTGAAGCTCGAGTGGCTGTAGTGGTTTATCCAACAGGCTGGGATCAACCGGTGTTGGGTGCTCTTCGCATCAGCGCCGAGACCCAGACCGATCACGAAAGCCGAACCGTTTTGATATACAATAAGAAGATCATTGAAGCTAGATATCCGTCTCTTGACTCGACCAAGTCCGTCCAGGTGACGAATCTGGTCAAATCTTTAATGGAGCCAACCGCTCAATTGTACGCATTGGATCGTATACTGGCCAATCTCGAACAAACAGAAATGGTGGTACGTTCAACAGAAGTTGCGACAGCTCCTCCCCTGATTTTCGCTTCCATTAATCCGGCGTTACTGCTTCAATTTGACGGAAATCCCATTTTTGGCCCGATAGACAGTACGGAGCTAAGATTTGCAGTTAACACAAATTGGGACTTGATCCTTGACCCTAAAGATTCGACTTACTATCTCCTCAATGACAGCGTTTGGTTGAGGGCATCAGCATTCGATGGTCCGTACATCTTAGTTAAGAAGCTGCCGGCATCATTTTCCCAGATTCCCAAAACTGAACAATGGGCATCCATTCGGAAAAATATACCGGTAAAAAAACTGAAAGCGGATGAAATGCCGAAAATTGTCGTGACCACCAAACCGTCGGAGTTGATTGTCACCGAGGGTGAACCGGATCTGCAGCAAATCCCCGGCACTCAGATCTGGTGGGTTACAAATACTGATTCAGACTTGTTCCTGCATGGAGGCGATAACAACTACTACTTTCTAGTTTCTGGGCGATGGTTCAGGGCAGGAACATTACAGGGACCTTGGGCAAGCGCCAGTGGAGATTTACCGGAGGACTTTGCATCCATCCCTGCGGATCACCCCGTTTCACATGTTCTCTTCTCAGTATCAGGCACGACTCAGGCAGACGAAGCAGTCTTACAAGCTCAAATACCTCAGCAGGCAACCGTTAACCGCGACAGCGTATCTTTGGAAGTAAAGTATCAGGGAGATCCTCAGTTTGAGCCAATTGAGTCCACTGATCTATACTATGCCGTGAATACTCCCTATACCGTAGTCCTATCCGGATCATCCTACTATTCCTGCCACAATGCTGTCTGGTTTGTTTCGGGATCGGCTCACGGGCCGTGGATTGTTTGCAGCAGTGTGCCAAATGTGATCTATACAATTCCTCCCAGTAGTCCGGTACATCACGTAACATATGTCTATGTATATGGCTCATCCCATAGCACGGTAGTGTTCGGGTATACCTCAGGGTACCATGGCATTTATGTTTCAAGCGGGTGTGTTGTTTATGGAACAGGATACTATTACAGTCCGTATGTTTACTGGGGACACCACCATCCCATTTACTACCCTCATCACTATTCTTATGGAGTATCGGCTTACTACAATCCGTATCGTGGCACCTATGTCCGTGGTGCTGCCGTTTATGGCCCCTATGGAGGTTACGGCAGGGCGGCTGCATATAATCCCCATACGGGAACTTATGCGCGTGGAGCTTCTGCTTGGGGACCGCATGGCGGTACTGCTGTGGCCTCAGCCCACAATCCGTACACGGGAGGACGCGCAGCCACTCGGCAGTCCTCCAATGCTTACTCAAACTGGGGCCAATCAGTTGCTACACGTGGTGATAAGTGGGCTCGAACAGGACATTATTCGGATAGTAGAGGAACCGTGGCTGGATATAAGACCTCTGAAGGAGGTCGTGGCTTGGTTGTGTCGGGTGACCAAGGTAAGGGAGTTATTCGAAAAGGTGCCAACGATGATTTGTATGTCGGCAAAGATGGTGGAATGTACAAGCGCGGTGAAAACGGTTGGTCAAGCTACGAAAACGGCAAGTGGAATGATGTTGAAAAAGGTGATCGAGCCAAAGGAGCTAACAATCGAATCGATGAAAATCGCAAATCTCAGGCAAAAGAACGCTCTACACAAGCACAACGAGACTTAGGCCAGGGCAAAAAAACAAAGCCACAAAGACCAAGTTCAGGACAATTTAAGAACAAACAACGATCGAAACCCTCGTCCAACAGACTTGGACAACTTAACAGAGATGCCAAGTCCAGGGCTCATGGTAATAAAAGGGTAAGCCAGTTTAAGTCGCAGCGATCTAGAGGAACTGCCACCAAGAAAAGATCTGGGGGACGAAGTCGAGGGCGACGGCGGTAATCTAGCCAAATTTAGATCAATATAATTGAGTAATTTCTTAACTTATCAAAAGGAGAAGCACATGCTTCGAAAAACAGCAGCTCTGTTAATTATTTTAAGCCTGGTCTTTGCAGCAAATTTGGAGGCTCGGTCAAAAATTGAATTTGGGGTGTTCAGTGGATTGCGGTTCGGAGGTGCATTTATCGACGGCGGCTACGTTGATAACCCCATATTGGAAAAATTGGACATAGCTCCCGGCATGCAATTCGGTGGAAGTTTCTATTTTCCAATCGATGCTCCTTTACCAAACGGGAGAGCGTATATGTTTGAGCTGATGGTCAACTTTCAAAAAACCGATTTAAGGTTCAAGCCAGCTTCTATATCAGGTGTTCCGGATTCGATATTGACGCAGTTTAATGTGGATGGCGACAAGTTGATTCTTGGCGAAGTCAATGTGACCTATATCCACGGTGGTGTAATGTACAAGTTCGGCAGCAATTCAGGTTGGAATCCCCATGTCAATTTTGGACTTGGTGCAACGATCTTTTCCGCTTCAGACGGGGATTTGTCAGAATCAAAGTTTTCAATCTCTTTAGGTGGCGGAGTGACAAGGATGTTCAATGAAACTATTGGTAGCCGCTTCCAGGTTAAAGGATACTTTACTTCAATTCCTACTGATGACTATTGGGTTGACTCTTATGGAGGTGTTTGGGCATCAGTGGATAATAACTTGTTTTTCCAAGGTGAGATTTCTGGAGGATTGGTTTTTGCTTTCTGAAATTATGCTAGGCAAATGGGCGTGGTTAGGTGTTTCTTCCCTACCTAAGTATCGCAATAAGAAAAACTTCTGATGAACGAAAATATCATTCCTTTCCTGATAGCCTTTCAATTGGCTGTATTTGGGATTGTCTTACTGCTAGCTGCTACGATTCGTCGGCGCTCCCGTGAGAGGATCTTGTTCTTAGCAGGGCTCTTGATGCTCATCTATGGTCTGGAAAAGATGATATTCAGTAGTTTCACACCCTTCAGTTTTGATGGAGAGTTCCCCACATTGCTTCTATGGTTTCGTGCGATATGGTTGCCGGGATCACTCGTTCTGGGAACTTTGTTAGTGAAGGATTTGACCGGTTCTGACCGGCATGGACCTATCCAATGGATATTTATCATAACTGTCGGC
>JASJYH010000119.1 GCA_030123675.1 Anaerolineae bacterium
CTTAGAAATATATGGCAATCAATCAGGTGAATTAATCTTGCAAACTTGTATCGCCGCAAATAATAACCTAACCTGGGGCAGGTTATTTGTAACCGCAAAACCAATCAATCAAGTATATCCAAACTTTCATTAACAAAATAATTAAGCTGTCTTCTATCATCTCAAGCCGGTCCATAAGCTGCATTCTGTCCGGCAACTAATGTCTCTGGGATCGAATTCGCGCAGCGGTCTAAGAGCAAAGTAACTCCTTGACTTTACACCAAACCAGAAGCTCAAGATGAGGTTGCATTGTTTCAAGAATTTTTAGAATGACAGAGAAATAAAAAAGATCCAATAGCAAAAACAGAGTATTAAATACAAAAAACTTCACCTTTGCGGTGAAGTTTTCATGTTAAAGGCTCCTCGCCTTGGACTTGAACCAAGAACCTAGCGGTTAACAGCCGCTCGCTCTGCCAATTGAGCTAGCGAGGAAAGCGAGCAAAATTATAAGAGCAAGGCTATGTGATGTCAAGTTAAATTGCGAAATCAAGCCCCCAATATGACGATTAGTATTTAATTGCGCGTAACTCGTGTAATTTATCGATCATGTGAGTTGCCTCAATCCGGCGGACGGTACCGGTCAGACCACGGACGACCAGGCTCTCTGTACGGGCTCCTGCGCCGTAGTATTTTACACCCTTGAGTAATTCTCCGTCTGTGATACCCGTTGCCGCAAAGAAGACATCTTCCGATGAGACCAGATCATCCATTGTCAATACTTTATCAAAGTCGTAACCGGCTTCATTGCCACGCCGTAATTCATCTTCATCACGGGCGTACAGTTTGCCCTGGATTTCGCCACCCATTGCACGTAGTGCACAGGCTGCCAAGACGCCCTCTGGGGTGCCTCCGATGCCGATCAGCACATCTATGCCTGTGTCGGGCATAGCGGTCATTAGCGCGGCAGCAACATCCCCGTCCGGGATGAGGCGGATGCGTGCGCCTATTTTGCGGATTTCTGCAACCAAGTCATCGTGACGCGGGCGATCCAATACGATCGTGGTCAGGTCTTTTACCGGTTTTCCCAAGGCTTTAGCAATCGCATTTAAGTTTTCTGGGATTGAGTCATCAATGTTGATCTTGCCTTTGGCTTGCGGCCCGACCGCGATCTTATCCATATACACAAACGGACCCGGGTCGAACATCGTGCCGCGCGGTGCTATAGAAACTGTAGCGATTGAATTGGTGCGGCCAAATGCAAGTGGACGGGTGCCATCGATCGGATCCACAGCCACATCCAATTCGGGAGGGGTGCCATTCCCAACACGTTCGCCATTATAGAGCATGGGTGCGTTATCTTTCTCGCCTTCACCGATCACAATTACGCCATCCATTGCCATAGTACTGAGCACCATCCGCATTGCTTCCACTGCAGCATCATCTGCTTTTTCTTTTTCTCCACGGCCCATCCAACGGCCAGAAGCCAAAGCAGCTGCTTCAGTAACACGGACGATATCCAGGGTCAGATTACGGGTAGATCTGCTCAAGTCCATTTACATCTCCGCAGGTTAAAATCATTATATTAAGAACCATTTGATGTAATAATAGCCTATCACCGCCGCCCACAACCACGAGTCAATCCGGTCAAATGCGCCCCCGTGTCCAGGCAAAAAGGATCCTGAATCCTTGATTCCAGCCGGTCGTTTAAACAGACTTTCACCCAAATCACCCAAAGGAGTGATCAAACTTAGAACCAAACCCAGGGTTGCCCCCTGTACTATCGATATCTCAAGCGGGCCCCAGGTTGAATAGGCAAAAGCGAAAAACCCACCAAACAATGCTCCGGTGAAAACACCAGCCCAATAGCCTTCCCAGGTCTTATTTGGGCTCAGGCGCGGCGCCATTTTGCGACGTCCGTAAGCAGCACCGATGCTGTAGGCGCCCGAATCTGCCATAAAGATCGATGGGAGTACTATGAAAAGCCACCAGCCGCCATCAGGTAAGTTACGCAGATCCAGCAGGTATGCGCCCACCCACCCAAGATATGCCAAACCGCCGGCAGTGGCCAAGAAATCAAGCGTGGCTTTTTCGCGTCCGCGCTCATATGCAATTGTATGAAAACCAAGCGCTATAAGTATAAGTAGCGTGAAACTGCCACTTGCGAAATCCAGGAAAAAAAAACGGGTGAGTAAAATCAAGAAAACGCCTCCAACCGTAATCCAGGTTGAAGGCTCTAACTGCAATGCACGCATCATACGCGTGTATTCCTTTGCAGCCATTACAATGAAAAAGCCCAAGAAAATAAAAAAAGGCACTCCCCCAAAAAGCAAGGCTGGCAATCCAATTGCCAGTAAGAGCAAAGATGTAAGTACTCGTTTATCCATGTACTTTGCCCACCGCTGCCGTTACCCCACCGTAGCGACGGTCACGCTGAGCAAAGGCTTCCAGAGCCCGGTGGTATTCTTCTTTGTTAAAATCGGGCCAATTTGTTGATGTGATATACCACTCTGAATAGGCAGCCTGCCAAATCAAAAAATTGCTGACTCGCAATTCACCCGATGTACGAATGATCAAGTCTGGGTCAGGGATCCCCACCGTATACATGTAATTACTGACCATATCATCAGTGACTTCAGCTGCCAAAACGCCATCCTCGATCATATGTTGGATAGCATCGATGATTTCATCTCTGCCCCCATAATTAAATGCGACATTCAATACGAGCTTGTCATTTTTTTTGGTCAACTCGATCGCTTTCTGGAGTTTGGCTTGTATATTGGGGTCCAGACCTTCCAACCGCCCGATATGGCGTAACTGGACACCTTCTTTATGTAATTCCACCAATTCTTTGTCGATCACATTCTCGAGAATGCGCATCAGTCCTCGCACTTCTTCAGGAGGTCTGCCCCAATTTTCGGTGGAGAAGGCATAGATGGTCAAATATTTGACGCCAAAATCAACCGAAGCCCGGATTATGCGGCGCAGGGATTCCGTGCCGGCACGGTGACCCGCCAGACGCGGCAGTCCACGGGATATGGCCCAACGGCCGTTCCCATCCATAATCATGGCGACATGATGTGGAATCTTATCAGAAGGTAATGCTGGTAGTTCGTCAGACATATTAATTTAAGGGCTACACTTCCATGATCTCTTTTTCTTTTTCTTCGCCGCGACGGTTAATTTCTTCAATAAATCTATCTGTCAATTTTTGCAAATCGTCTTCGCCACGTTTTAGTTCATCTTCGGAGATCATCTTTTCTTTTTCAAAATCGCGCATGTCGTTGTGGGAGTCGCGTCGAATATTCCTCACCGAAATTCGCCCTTCCTCTAACCGGGTATTGACTAATTTTGCCAAATCTCGCCTTCGTTCTTCGTTTAATGGAGGCAGGTTTAGGTGGATGGATTTTCCATCGTTATTGGGAGTCAGGCCCAAGTCGGAGGAAAGAATCGACTTTTCTATATCATCGAGTGTAGCCGGATCAAAAGGTTTAATCAGTAATGAGCGTGGCTCTGGAACACTGATTGAAGCCAATTGCAAAAGTGGGGTTGGCATGTCATAATAATCCACAGAGAGTTTCTCTACCAGTGCCGGAGAGGCACGTCCCGTGCGGATAACACTCAGGTCATTTTGCAAGGATTGAATCGCCGAATTCATACGATTTTCTGAATTTTTAAGGATGTCTTTTATCACCTGAGCCTCCTGATTTTTTGAATATATTCTTTTCTAAGGATACCGCAAAATGTTGAAATTTGCTACGGGAATTGGAAGGTGTGAGAGAAGTTTTATAGCGATTGAGAGACTCTCAGCTCATATTTTTGATTCCAGTATTTGGATTTTATATTGATTATTATGGATTAAGCACTGACCAAAGTTCCAGCTTTTTCACCCCTTATTGCGTTTAGCAGTTGGTGCCGATCCCACAGGTTGAGTACCAATATGGGAAGATCGTTGTCCATGCACAGGGAGATGGCTGTGCTGTCCATTACTCCCAGCCGGCGGTTCAGCAAATCTATATAATTCAATTTATCAAATTTCTTTGCATTTGGGTTCTTTATCGGGTCGGAATCATAAACACCGTCCACTTTGGTGGCTTTGATAACCACATCAGCATCAATTTCCATCGCTCGCAAAGCTGCTGCGGTATCAGTTGAGAAATACGGATTTCCCGTGCCGGCACCAAAAATTACAACGCGGCCTTTTTCAAGGTGCCGGATTGCCCGACGACGAATGTATGGTTCAGCTACTGCCCGCATCTCAATCGCAGATTGCACACGAGTGTACACACCCGTTCGTTCCAAGGCATCCATTAAGACCATTGCATTGATTACGGTACCGAGCATGCCCATGTGATCTGCCGTGGCTCGGTCCATGCCACGATCTAAGCCCTGCTTACCACGCCAAATATTGCCGGCACCAATGACAATTGCTACCTCCACATCCATCTCATGGATTTCTTTTATTCGGCTTGCAATTGATTCCGCTTCCGATACATCAATACCGAATTCGGAAGATCCAGCCAGGGCTTCCCCGCTGAGCTTAAGTAAGATGCGCTTGTATTTCAATTTGCTCATTAATTTACTCCTTGGCACTCTACCTTGAGATAAAGAAAGGGCCAACCCGAAGGTTGGCCAGGAGACTACTTATCTATACTTTCACCCAACTCCCAACGATGGAAGCGGCGGATAACTATATTTTCTCCGGTTTTCCCGATCGTCTCTGTCACCAGGTTTTCAATGCTCAAATCTTCGTCACGGATATAAGATTGACGTAATAGTACCACTTCATCTTTATATTTTTCAAGCCGCCCAGTAACTATCTTTTCAATAATGGCCTCAGGCTTGCCTTCTTCTTTAGCGCGCGTACGGGCTATTTCGGCTTCATGTTCTAACACAGCAACTGGAATATCGTCTTCTTTAATATATTTTGGCTCAGCGGCTGCGATTTGTAAAGAGAGTTCGTGGGCCAATTTGCGGAAGGCTTCTGAGCGACCAACAAAATCAGTTTCACAATTAACTTCTACCATTACTCCCACACGCCCTTCTCCATGCGAGTAAAGTTCAACCACTCCTTGAGAGGCAGCACGGTCCGATCGTTTTGCTGCAGTGGCTTTTCCTTTCTCACGCAAGAAATCTACAGCCTTTTCGAAGTCACCTTTTGCATCAGTTAATGCCTCACGACAATCTAACACTCCTGCGCCAGTTGCTGTGCGCAATTCCCTGATCATATCCGTTGTGATGTCCATTAATCTTCCTTTTTGGCCGAAGATTTCTTAAGTTTGGCTTTGGGCTTATCGGCATCTTTTTCAGCCGCTGCATCTTCTTTTTTGGATGCAGATTTTTTGGTTTTCGTGGGTTTCTTGGCCTTGGCTTTGGTTTTTTTGGCATCCTTTTCAGGCGTATCTTTTTCTTCCCCTACTTCCTTTTTGGAGGAAGTCTTAGCTTTCTCAATTTTCTCAGCCTTGGCTTTGGTTTCCTTACCATCTTTATCAGGCTTTTCTTTATCAGGCTTAGGATCTTCTTTTTTGGTTTCCGTAGTTTTCTTTGGCTTGACTTTGGGTTCATCAGCTTCTTTTTCAGGTACTTCTTCTTTTGGCGCTAACTCTTCTTTTTCAGCTTTCTTCTCTTCAGGTTTTTCTGCGCTACTTTCTAGCTCTTCTGCCGGTTGGCGACTAATATTTAACTTGGCCAAGGTCGCCTCGCCAAGTAAATCTTCTTCCTGAACATTTTGGTCATCGGTGTCAATCTTGCGGGTTGCCTTAGTGGACGCAGACATTTCGGGCACAGGTTGCGCGGATTTTTCGTCCAACTCTTCTTCTTTGCGCATGGACTTACCTTCGATCACGGCATCTGCAATTTTGGCTACTAGCAATTTGATAGCACGGATAGCATCATCATTAGAGGGTATAACAAAGTCAATATCCATCGGATTACAGTTGGTATCGACCATCGCCACGATAGGGATATTAAGCAGGTTTGCTTCATGAACAGCTGCATCTTCATCGCAGACATCCACAATGAACAGCATATCGGGCGGACGCTTCAAATCGCGTATACCGGAGAGATGACGCTCTAAACGGGATATGTCGCGCTCAATGAGCAAGCCTTCTTTTTTAGTCAGTCGTTCTATCTCACCACTATCTCGCAAGCCCTCTAGCCGCTCGAGTTCTTGGACGCGTTGATGAATGGTAGACCAATTCGTAAGTGTCCCGCCCAACCAACGTTCGGTGACATAGGGCATTCCACAACGAAGAGCTTCTTCCAAAATGGTTTCTTTCGCCTGGCGTTTTGTGCCAACGAATAGTATGTTGCCACCTTTTTCAACACTGTCACGAATTAGGTTATAAGCGTCATTAAGTAGTTTTACAGTTAGCTGTAAGTCAATAATATGAATACCGTTACGCTCTGTAAAGATGTACGGTTTCATGCGTGGGTCCCACTTATTAGTACGATGCCCAAAATGGACGCCGCTTTCAAGTAGGGCCTTCATAGATATGATAGCCATGTGGAGAATCTCCTTTGCGTTTGGCCTCCGCTCCGTTCAATCCGTCCGGCAACCACGTCTTCAAGTCCGTGGCACGCACCGGTCGGTCCGGGAGCGTGTGAGATATGGAACTATACCTTGCCTGTCCCAATTAGTATATGCCCCGCACTTTTGCAGCGGGAGCGGCGGGATTATACCATAATTTCTTAATTGAGCCATTTAATTGACTGGCAAGTGGCGCTGTGATAAAATCAGCCGCGCTCCACAATTGCCCCCATCGTCTAGCGGCCCAGGACATGGCCCTCTCAAGGCCAAAACCGGAGTTCGAGTCTCCGTGGGGGCACAAAGAAACGCCCATGAGGCGTTTTTGACTTAAAACCGAAGCCCCCAAAAGGAGATGTTATTCGAGTCTCCGTGCCCTACCTGCGGTAGGGTGCGTTGCGAGGGGCACAAAGAAACGCCCATGAGGCGTTTTTGACTTAAAACCGAAGCCCCCAAAAGGAGATGTTATTCGAGTCTCCGTGCCCTACCT
>JASJYH010000011.1 GCA_030123675.1 Anaerolineae bacterium
AGAGCCCTATTATCTACGAGTGTAAGGGTTATTATACTCAGTCCTTATATGCTCATATTATCTCTCTCCCCCAGTAGTGTCAAGTGGAAAATTAAGAAATATTATCTTATAAGCTCTTTGAGGCGTTGCCAAAGGGATTTTGTTACCCGAGGAATATCTTCTTTCATTTCTTCTAGTTCTTTTAGAAATTCTTCTTCAATTTCTGGTCTTCTTTGTTCAACTTGCTGATTTAATATTCCTGATACTTTGTACCAAACATCATTAAATACCTCAAAACTTTTACCAAATGCCTCTTGCACAGCTTGTTTTACACCATTTCCTATCGCAGCCTCTCTAAAATCATGACCGGAAATCATTCCGCCTATTCTAAGCTTGGGTAAATACGCTGATATATCCTTTTTTATAGATGCATAATTGTGGTCACAGTCAATAAATATAAAATCCAAGCTATTATCTTCAAATGTAGCAGCCATTTCCCATGAAATTCCTTGCTTTATTTTAATTACCTTTTCTAAAACTTTATTTGTTTCTAACAAAAGAGCGCGGAATGTACCTGGTAACAATCCACAGTTCACGGGAGGTGTGTATAACTTACCGCTAATTTCAACAACCAAATTTCCAACAGTAAATTCTGTCAGTTCCTCATTTTCATTGTAAAGGAGCACATCAAAAATTTCATTAGTGCCTATTTTAATATCTTTTTCAATCGCATCTTGGGCGTTTGTATACACTACTCGGTGGGTAGTCTTGTGAAAAAGAAATATGTTACTTGAGTTTACAAAATCTTTCGCAAGGTAAATATTAAGCACTGGTTGATTTTCTTTATATTGATAGGATTTTATTTCTGAGGTCAGTCTCCCAAATTTATCAAGTAGCAATTTTATCCTTTGTGGGGTTTTGAATTTGAGTGATATATGATCTAATAGTTTTTCTAAATCTTGTTTTGAAATATCAAAATTAAAATAATGTGCCGAATCTAATAAGCGCGCAACATGTTTATTTCGAAGAAAATATCCCTTTTCAGGGCTCCAGTACATAGTTTCGAAAAGTGAGAATTTAGGTGTCTGTTCTGTCACCACCCGAGCCTTTAAAATTGCTTCCGCGTATTCTTCTTTTATTATCGAGTCCCATACAATACCGCCACCAACACCATATTCTACAATCTGATTTTCAAGATCTATCAATGCTGTTCGGATAGCCACATTGAATTTCGCTTTACGATTAGGGCCAATATATCCTATACTGCCTGTATAAATTCTGCGCGGAGTCGTTTCGAGCTCTTTTATTATCCGCATAGTGCTAACTTTCGGTGCGCCCGTAATCGAAGCAGGTGGAAAAAGTGCAGAGAAAATATCTGATATCGGGGAATTTGTTTTGGCTGTAATGGTAGACGTCATTTGCCAAAGGGTGAAATATTGTTCCGTCGAAAATAGGTCAGGGACTTGGACAGATCCTACTTTTGCGATCCTGCCGATATCATTGCGGATCATATCAACGATCATTACATTTTCCGCTTGGTTTTTTTCCGATTCTTTCAACAATTGAGCTTGCTTCCGATCTTCTGCCGTAGTTCGGCCCCGCTCCCTTGTCCCTTTCATTGGCCGGCAAGTTAGTGTTTCTCCCTCTAGTTGGAAAAACAATTCAGGGGAGGCGGAACAGATGACGTAGCGTCCGGTATCGATGTAGCCTGCATTCTGGTTTTGGAACTGAGTAAGATATCGAAAGAAATTCCATGGGTCGCCTTTAAATTCTGCTAGTAACCGCAGAGTGTAATTTACTTGGTAGGTTTGAGCATTGGCAATATATGCTTTTATTTTTTTAAGTGCCAATTTGTATGTTTTGCGATCTACTGATAATTCCCAATTTAATTCCTCAAATTGGGAGGTGGGCGACTCGAGTGAAATAATTTGGGGTTTTTCGTATAGCCCAAACCAGAGCAGAGGAAAATCAGTATCTGTATGGATTTGAAGGGCTGAATCAAAAGCGGAAGCAGCTTCATAACTGAGAAATCCGGCTGCGTACCAATTATTTTTATTTACCAATCCTTCAATCTCATTCAACGCCGCGATAATATCCTCGGTTTTGTCCACGCTGATCAATTGTTGAGGGTTAGTAAAGTGCAGCCAGTTTTCTTCCTCTTTAAGAAAAATATTATATGGGTCAGATAAATGGTTATATGGTTTAATCTTGTCCATGGCAAAATTTTCTCAATTGATACCCCGTTGGTTACCTGCCTTGATTGTAATGCTAATTATCTTTATATTCTCTTCTCAGCCATCGGATAACATACCAAATTTTGATTGGGCTGATAAGATAGTGAAAAAGGGTGGCCATATAATTGGTTATGCAAGTTTGGCCCTCATGTTTTGGCATGCCATTGAAATGCAAAGTACAAAATGGTGGCTGGCTTGGTTATTGGCTGTCCTATTTGGAATATCGGATGAATTTCACCAATCGTTTGTTCCGGGGCGCCACGCCTCACCAGTTGATGTGATTTTATATGATAACGTTGGAGCATTGCTTGGGATTTTAGTTTGGAATTGGTATCGAAGAAGAAGAGCATGATTTGAATCCGTCAACCTACAATTGGCCCCTTTATACTCAAATGGAATTGGGGCCTTAGTCAAGGATTATTATTAAGGGTTATTCAAATTCAATTTCGATTTCTACCTCTTCAGACCAATCGCCTGCACGCTCGATTTCAATTTCAGAAAAGAGACTTTCTTGCTTGACGGAGACGTGATACCGCTTTACTAATTCAAGTAAAGCCAAGAAAGTGACCACTATTTCTATCCGAGAAGGATTATCGCCTAATAAATCAAGAAAGTGTGTATGTTCAGAATTTCCAAGTATTTTCGATATCAACTCGATTTTTTCTCGGATTGTGATTTTTGGGGCTGATATTATTGTCCCGAGTGCCTGTTTATCAAGTTCTTTTTTATATATACTAGTTGCAGCTTCGAGCAAATCTGCAACTGAGATATCAGAAAGATCGAGTTTGGCCTCTACCTTCAAGGGAGGCGCTAGCCGCAGATAGGATCTCAAATTTTGAGCTTCTCGGTCTTGAAGAATATTGGCTATTTCTTTAAACCGTTTATATAATTTTAATTGCTCTATAAGCGCTGCACCTATATCTTCCTCCCCTGGAACAATTTCAGGTGGCCTTGGTAATAGCGCTTCAGATTTTATCTGGATGAGCTTGGCCGCGATTACCAGGAAGGCGGAGATTTCATCTGGATGAGCTTTTTCCAGGCTATTTAAATATTTTAGATATTGTCCTGTAACAGACGCTAAAGAGACGGCTGTAATGTCTAATTCAGTTCTTTCGATCAAGTTGAGCAATAGATCTAAGGGGCCTTCATAAACCTCAGTTTGTACCTTATAACCGCTTGTCTCATTATCTAAAATTCTGTCCATAGCTCGCCGATTATAACATTCCTACACTGTTATAATTCGGTTATGCCTGACCCTAAATTAACACATCTTGACCAAGATGGCCAAGTCCGCATGGTAGATGTGAGTGGCAAACCTGATACTGAGAGAACAGCTATCGCAAAGGCTGAAATTCACATGCTGCCGACCACATTGAAATTAATACGTGATGGACTAATAAAAAAGGGTGATGTTTTGACCATTGCCCAAATCGCCGGCATCAGCGCTGCAAAACGGACCTCAGAATTGATACCGTTATGTCATCCGTTGCCACTAACAAATGTTAAAGTTGAGCTCAGCTTGGATGAGAAACTGCCAGGAATCGTTGTTATTGGCACAGCCAAAACTATTGGTAAAACAGGCGTCGAAATGGAAGCCCTTACTGCCGTATCAGTTGCAGCTCTAACAATCTATGATATGGCTAAATCTGCTGAAAAAACAATCCGAATTCATAATATAAGATTGATTGAGAAGCACGGTGGTCAATCAGGGGATGTAATAAACGAGTAACCTATGATCGTCATTGTTTTGCGAATACAAATAACAAGGATAATTTATGAACCAAATAAAAGTTCTTTTTTTTGCGACCCTTCGTGACCGTGCTGGAGAAAAATCAGTAAACATAGATATACCCGAAGAAACCACAGTTCAGGCGTTGAAAGATATAATCGTAAAAACTTTCCCAGGGTTGCAAAAATCTATTGATTCCGTAGTTGTCTCCGTTAATCGTGAATTTGCATTTGATGAAAACATTATCCCTGAAAGCGCAGAAGTGGCTATGTTTCCTCCAGTGAGCGGTGGATAAGATTAATTTGCGCGAGAAGGCATTCTTTTTTGATCAGAGATAGGAAATGACAATATATTTCAAATTGGACGAGCATGGATTACCCCACTATCTACGACATTACTAATTCCGAAATCGATATAAACGGACTATTGGCAAAATTAACCCTACTCAGCACAGGCGCTGCTGCAATCTTTACTGGTATGGTGCGTGGAAAAACAAAGAATGGTAATCCACACGAAACTACCTATCTCGAATATGAAGCCTATGTGCCAATGGCGGAAGCAAAAATGAAACAAGTAGCGGCAGAAATTCGTCAAAAGTGGCCCTCGATTGAGGGTATTGGGATTATACAAAGGATAGGAAAGCTATACCCCGAAACACCGACTGTTTTAATCGCCTGTACCGCAGCCCATCGAGACACGGGTGTCTTTGATGCCGCCCGCTATGGAATCGACCGCTTGAAAGAAATTGTCCCGATATGGAAGAGGGAGGTAAGTCCTAGTGGTGAAGAATGGATCGAAGGGGATTATATGCCTAAGCCAGGAGAGTAGATTAAACCCGAATTAGTCCATCAATTCATATCTGGGAACCCAGAATTACTAATAAGACCCAGATTTCAAATCATCGCGTGACGAGTTAGCACATTCGGGGTTTTATGTAGGAAGTCAATATCTTTGTATACAGCGGTAAAATTATATTCTATTATTTTTAGGAGGATTTATGCAAGAACGGGTCGTTGTTACAGGAATGGGAACAATAAATTCCCTTGGCCTGAACGTTTCTGAATCTTGGGAAAACGTAATAAATGGCAAATCTGGAGTAGGGCCAATAACCTTGTTTGAGCCCAAAGATTTACGTGTAAAGATAGCTTGTGAAATAAAGGGCTTTAATCCTAATGACCATATGGAGCCTAGAAAGGCCCGCAGGCGTGATCGTTTTGAGCAAATGTCAACTGTAGCGGCCAAAGAAGCATTGGAAAGCTCTGGACTAGAGATAACCGAAAAAAATACAAGTCGAACCGGTGTGATCATTTCCTCATCTATCGGGGGCTTGAAAACCATGCAAGATGGAGTTATTACAAATTATACCGAAGGCGCCCGGCGGGTCAGCCCATTTACTATTCCAATGTTTATGCCAAACGGAGCTTCTGGTATTGCGGCAATTGATCATAAGATTAAAGGCCCATGTTTTTCTGTTGCATCGGCTTGTGCTTCGGGCGCCGATGGAATTGGCGTTGCCTGGATGATGATAAATTCTGGGATGATTGATGCATGTCTAACAGGAGGTTCTGAAGCAACAATAACTTCCTTGGGAGTCGCAGCATTTGATCGACTAGGCGCAACATCACGCCGCAACCATGATTATTCAATGACACCCCAACCTTTTGACAAAAATCGGGATGGCTTAGTGATCGGGGAAGGGGCAGCGGTTCTTGTATTGGAACGAGAATCGCATGCTAAAAAGCGTGGAGCAAATATACTGGCAGAACTTGCCGGATACGGATCCACAGCAGATGCATTCCACGTGACCGCACCTCACGAAGACGGAGAGGGTGGTGCTGCAGCCATTCAACAGGCTTTGACAGCAGCCAAGGCCAATGCAGAAGACATTGGCTATATATCCGCCCATGGAACTGCGACGAAATTGAATGACTTGTCAGAGACAAAGGCGATTAAAGCAGCTTTAGGTGAGTATGCCTACCAAGTCCCAATCTCATCCTCCAAATCTATGACCGGGCATATGATGGGTGCGACCGGAGCATTGGAGCTTATATTTTGTATTCAGTCACTAAAAGAGGGAATCCTTCCTCCTACAATTCATTACGATACTCCAGATCCAGAGTGTGATTTAGATTACATACCTAATAAAGCCCGTGAGAAAAAAATTGACCTGGCTATTAGTAATGCTTTTGGATTTGGAGGACATAACGCAGTCTTGGCTGTTCGTCGATATAGTTGATACCCTTCTGCAAACTTGTTGTTTGCCATATTGCATGCTATAATGCGCCGTCACGATAACCAATTTTGTTTTGTTAAGGAAGAGTAAAATGTCAGATCAAATATTAAAATCTGTAGAAGCTCCGGTTAATGAGAACATTCCACAGATTCGTTCGGGTGATATTGTAAGCGTTCACTTAAAAATTAAAGAAGGCGACCGCGAACGAATTCAAGAATTTAAAGGCACGGTTATTCGCAAACGAAACAGCGGGAACAACGCGAATTTTACCGTTCGTCGAATAGCAAGTAATGGAATTGGGGTCGAGAGAACTTTCTTACTGCGCTCCCCGCGAATTGAAAAAGTAGTTGTTGAGCGCCACTCTAAAGTTCGTAGAGCCCAGTTGTACTTTTTACGGGAACGGACTGGCAAATCCGCCAGGCTTAAAGAAAAGTTCAACTAAATGGATAAAGGTTAATATTCAAAACCCCAAAGGTAACACCTTTGGGGTTTTGTGACTAACGTGAGGATTTATGCAACCAGTTATTGGTTTGACAACCACCGAAAAAATTAATGACAACGGATTGCCGATTGTAATGATGTATCAGGCTTATATTCGGGCGTTAATTAAGGCCGGGGGTGTGCCGGTGTTGATACCATCCAGGTTAACGGATGGTGGTTGGCAGGTTCTTTTTGAACGGTTAGATGGTGTTTTGTTAGCAGGGGGCGGTGATATTGAAATAAAAAACTTTAATGGAAAAGACCATCCCAGTATTGAACGCGTTGACAAAATTCGAGATTCTATGGAGTTGAAATTATTAATTGCTGCGATAGATCAAGAAAAGCCATTCCTAGGTATTTGTCGAGGGTTACAACTAGTTAATGTTGGATTAGGCGGTACGCTATATACACACCTCTCAGACCAATTTCCTAATGCGATTAAACATACGTATCCCGATGACCAGTATTCTAAGATAGTCCACAAAGTTAATCTTGAAGAAGGGTCTCGGCTTGCAGATATTATGGGTGAGTCAAACCTTAATGTCAATAGCCTGCATCACCAGGGATTAAAAACAGTGGCCCCTGAATTGATTGTTACCGGTTATGCCACTGACGGCTTGGTTGAAGCAGTGGAGCTTCCAAAACATCCATTTGGCTTCGCTGTACAGTGGCATCCCGAATGGATCCCAGAGCAAAAGCCGTCTCAGAGATTGTTTCAGGCATTTGTAGACGCGGCGAAAATGGGGATAAAAAATAAATAAAAATAAAATATTCTCCCATTAATCTGCGGAAAAAATTAATGAATCACCCCAATTCACAATTAGCCCATTCTATTGGAATGTTCGACTCGGGAGTTGGTGGCTTGTCTGTATTGCGAGCTATTAGGGCACTAATGCCAGAAGAGCCAATTTTATACTTGGCTGATCAGGAAAACGTTCCCTACGGCTCAAGATCGCTTGAACAAGTACGTAAATTTTCAGTAGCGATAACAAATTTCTTAATAGCTCAGGGTGCAAAATTAATCATAGTCGCCTGCAATACAGCCTCAGCAGCAGCTCTCAACCACTTAAGGGCTATCTTTCCCAAAATGCTATTTGTAGGAATGGAGCCAGCTGTCAAACCCGCTGCAGGACACACCCAGAGCGGCCTGGTAGGCGTCTTAGCGACACCGGCTACCTTTCAGGGGGAATTGTATGCATCCGTCATAGAACGCTATTCAGGAGACGTAGAAGTATTGCAGCATACTTGTCCAGGGTTGGTGGATCAAATAGAGAAGGGGAATTTGGTTGGTGATCAGACCCGGAAAATTTTGGAAGATGCACTGGGCCCCATGCTAGATCGTGGAATTGATACCGTTGTGTTAGGTTGTACTCACTACCCATTCGTGATTCCCCTAATCGAAGAAATTGTGGGTGATTCCGTGCGGGTGATAGATCCCGCCTGGGCTGTGGCGAAGCAAACCAAACGATTGTTGGAGCCGATTGAAGTAACTAATTTAAAAAGAAAAAATATTTCCCATCGATATTTCACTTCTGGAGATATTAAATCCTTCAAGTCTTCATTAAAAAAATTGCGAGTTTGGAATGCTTCAATAGAAAAAATAGTTTGGGAATCCAAATCCCAATTGAAGATTGAGAGTCGAGAAAACAAACCTGTAAAAAACCAGTCATAAATTATTCGTATTGATTGAATCTCTTTCCCTTCGATTCCATGAAGTGATAAGGATACTAACGGATCTGTAATTTTTTGGAAATCAATATTGACAATCCCAAAATTATTTTCTTGTATAAAAAAATGACGTTTATATGTTTTGACCGGCCGTGATTGTGTTCTGATTAATAGTCCAGGCTAAGGTGTTGGGAGTTCATTCGAATGGGGAAGCGCAAATTTCCGATAATGGTAACAGCTCCTTTTCTGGATTAGTTAAGGATGTTTCAATAACGTGGCCAGAATGTAAATCGCCAATTAATATAAAAAGGTTTTTGATTTTGTTATCAGAGATAAACTTTAATTAACGATTTCGGTCATCTGTATATCGATCCCACAGAGCGCGAGTGAAATCACCGAGCATATTAAATAATTCCGATGATGAGGATACAAGTAATTTAACCAGATATGTTTTTGGCTTTTCAAGCAGCCAGATTTCAAGCTATTCCCATTGCTTTTTAGAAATAATAAGTTTTGTATTTCGAGCATTGATTCGGCCAGTACGTGTATCGAGTACGAAAAAACTGGCTGCCCCAAACATAAATTGATAAGCTAATGAAGCCTCACTCTCGTAAATTTCAAATCGACCACTCGAGTCCCATTTTATCGGATCAATCGGCGTTGGTGCATGCAATCACTGGTGTTCCCAATAGCTTCCAGGGCATCACGTACAGGGTGAATTCTGAGATAGCGTTCATCTTTTGGTCGCTGGCGAGTCCGGTCTTATGGGTTTTTCGTAGGCTGGGAATTCAAGCCAGCGCTTATTGGGATGATCTAAGTGCCAGTTGTTATTAACCTTTTGATCAGTTAAAATCATAAACGTTGATAAAATTTGTAAATACTTTATGAATAGTTGGGCGTGACCAACTACTATGCATATACTTGCCGATATACATGGGTTTAGATGGAAAGTTTGTTGATGCCATTATTTTTCCAATCATCGGCATAAATCCGATCCCCAACGAGCATAACAAAGCGAGGGTCCTGCTTAATGCGCTGGGCCTCAATAGACTTAAAAATCTTCCCTCCAGATGCAGCTATCGGTAAACAGCAAGAACCAAATGAAAATTTAAACGACTTCTTATCTCGAGGTATTGGAAACCTTTTGAGCGATGGGTAAGAGCTACTAGATTTTTTGGGTTACCCTTTCAACAGGAAACTGTAATATTTTCCCAAATCACGAAACCTTGGCAGGAAAGCGGGTGTCTGCTTGCGGTATTTGGCATAATCATTACCTAAGTGTTTGAGCAAATCCTTTTCTTCAACCAGGATTACCCATGCAATGAAACCAAATGGAAGAACTATCACCCCAAAGATGATCGAAAATATATTACCATTTAGAATCGCCAAACCAAAACCCAGGCGCATCAAACCAGCATAGATTGGATGCCGCAGTACCTCGTAAATACTAGAATCCTCATAATGGCCCTCCTCATGGAAATATACATAGAGATGTGTAATGTTATCTATGCCTAAAATGTATATGGATCTGATCCACAAGACTCCCCCCGTGACCACGAAAAACCAGCCAATTGTATTAGCAAATCGATCCCACCATAAAATTTGAATCCATGGTCCTGGGATGTAGCCTGTATAAGCAATTGTGGCAATTATGATTGCCATACCGGGTAGCGCAAATCGCACAAAGGCATTGCGGTATGCTAATTCTCCATAACGGCTTGTGTATAATTCATTAATGGAAAAGAATTTCCACATTAAGTAGAACCCAAGCCCGAGGACGATAACTTGTCCGTCTGGGCCCCATATCGGTAAAACGCGATTTACATTTATGAAGAAGATAGTGGTTGCAGTGAATACACCAACCGGTAACAGGCTTAACCAAAAACTTTTGGCTCTGGATTGCAAATCGGGGAAATGTTTGCGCAATTTTTGAAAACCATTTATTTCCATCATATTCCTCCAAGAAAAGAGAAATTTTACAATGCCCCTTTTAATAAGTTGGTAAAAAGTAATGACCTGATTTACTTTAAGGTCATTACTAGATATTTCTGGTTAATTCTTTGGATTAACGTTTTATTATTTTATACATAGTAAAATCTGTCTTTGCTCTACGGTTTCACCAGGTGCCACTCGTATTCTACTAATAATACCCTCTCTAGGAGATTTGAGTTCGTTTTGCATCTTCATAGATTCCAAGATGAGCAATACCTGTCCGCTTTCGATTTGCTGACCTTCCTCTACTGGAACCGTTATTACCATCCCAGGCATAGGTGACTTTAAAAAATATTCACCATTGTCATGGATTGAGCTTCCAGCAGCAGCCTTAAGTCGTTTTTCACGTTCATCCTCTACAATTACAGGATATTGACGACCCATCAATAGTACTTCCCATTCCTCTTCTCCAGGATATACAAATCCTTCATAGGATTTACCGTCTACAAGTAATGAGAAAACAGGCTGCCCAATTACTGGTTTGAAATCTACGGAAAGGACGCGACCATTTATCGAGATGTGGCTATCATCGATAATTTCAATCAAGTATTCAGTGTCATTAACTGTGCTAATGTATTTCATAAAAAAATCCAGATTAACGGTGCATTCGTTCCCAACGGCCGACCCATTTCCAATTGCTTGTGTCTCGCTCATTGCGGCGGACTATCTGAGCAGCTTTTTGGGCCTCTGAATGTGCGACCAGGGTCGCCAATATAGCAGCTATTTCACCATTAGATTTTTTGTCATCCTCTGTTTCTTTCATAGAAAAACGTTCTTCAATAAAGCGTGTATCATATTGACCACCCATGAAGCGGTGTGAGTCCATCAAGGTTTGATGAAAAGGGATATTTGTACGGACCCCAACGATGCGGTATTCTTCAAGAGCACGCCGCATTCGTAAGATGGCCTGGCCGCGAGTTTCTCCCCATGCGATCACCTTGGCAATCATAGAATCATAATATGGAGTTATTTCAATTCCAGGATATACCCCTGTGTCGACCCGCAATCCGGGTCCGGTGGGCAGCAAACTATGTGTGATACGGCCGGTTGAGGGTAAAAAGTCATTGTAAGGATCTTCGGCATTGATGCGGCATTCGATGGCATGTCCTTTAATGCGGATATCAGCTTGGGTATATTTTAAGCGTCGCCCACGGGCGATCCGAATTTGCTCAGCTACAATATCGACCCCAGTTACCATCTCGGTTACTGGGTGCTCTACTTGCAGGCGGGTATTCATTTCAAGGAAGTAAAAATTTTTTTCTTTGTCAACCAAAAATTCGATTGTGCCGGCATTGATGTAATCCACAGCTTTTGATATTTTTATAGCCACTTCACCCATCTTGGCCCGCAATTCGGCATCGATAAACGAAGAGGGAGCTTCTTCTAACAGCTTTTGATGTCGTCGTTGGAGCGAACATTCTCGTTCGCCAAGGTGGATTACATTTCCATGCGTGTCCGCCAGAACTTGGATTTCAATATGTCTGGCACCCTTTACTAATTTTTCTAAATAAAGTTCTCCGTTGCCAAAAGAGGCTTCTGCTTCGCCTCGTGCGGATTTGAGTAAGGAAGGCATTTCCTTAATATTTTGGACTTCACGTATACCTTTTCCACCGCCACCAGCTGTTGCCTTGATAAGGAGCGGAAAGCCGATTATTTTGCTCTGCTCCAAAAGTTGTTCGTCGGTTAAGCTCTCAATATTTTCGGTACCTGGTACAACCGGCACACCCGCTTTAATCACAATAGAACGTGCGATTCTTTTGTCGCCCATTGTTGCAATAGTGGCTGGTTTTGGGCCGATAAATGTTATGCCTTCTGATTCGCAGTCTCTCGCAAAATCCTCGCGCTCTGCCAAAAATCCATACCCAGGATGAATGGCATTAGCCCCACACTCTTTGGCAATTTTGATTATTTTGTCCCCTCTTAAATATGATTCGCGTGAGGGTGCCGGTCCAAGCAGATAAGCTTCATCTGCGTAACGAACGTGCAAGGCCTGGCGATCAGCTTCTGAGAATACGGCTACCGTTTCCAAACCACGTTCACGACAAGCACGTAATATTCGAACCGCTACTTCACCACGATTGGCGACTAAAACTTTTTTAAACATAAGACACCTTTACAGGGGAATATTCCCGTGTTTCTTGGCTGGGTTAGAATCGCGTTTGTTGCTCAGCATTTCTAGAGCATTAATTAATCGTGGCCGTGTTTCCCGCGGTTCGATAATATCGTCAATATATCCACGTTCTGCCGCAACATATGGATTAGCAAACTTTTCTCTATATTCTGCTACGAGTTCCGCTTTGCGCTTGATTGGGTCTTTGGCATTTTTAATTTCTTTTCGGAAGATGATGTTTACGGCGCCATCGGGTCCCATTACTGCGATTTCTGCGTTTGGCCAGGCAATATTTATGTCCCCTCGGGTATGTTTACTGGACATGACATCGTAGGCACCACCGTAGGCTTTGCGAGTAATCACAGTGAGCTTGGGGACCGTAGCTTCACAATATGCGTACAATAATTTGGCTCCTGCGCGAATAATTCCACCGTGTTCTTGTTCTGTACCTGGCATGAAACCTGGCACGTCTTCGAATGTCAATATTGGTATGTTAAATGAGTCACAGAACCTAACGAAACGGCCGGCTTTTTCAGATGCATTAATATCCAGAACGCCAGCAAGTACAGCAGGTTGATTCGCAACAATACCAATAGAATGTCCACCCAGGCGCGCGAAGCCCACAACGATGTTTGCCGCAAAAGATTCTTGAATCTCAAAAAATTGTCCATTATCTACAATTTTTTGAATAACATCTTTCATATTGTAAGGTTTCCCAGGATCATCAGGAATAATGGTATCCAATGATTCTTCCATTCGAAGGGTTTCATCATTTGTTTGCACAAAAGGAACATCTTCCATATTATTAGAAGGTAGGAAACTTAAGAGCTTGCGAATGAGAAAAAGGGTATCGGCTTCACTATCAGCAACCACATGGCATACACCTGATATTTCCGAATGTACACTAGCTCCGCCCAATTCTTCAAATGACACATCCTCGTGGGTAACTGATTTGACCACTTCTGGTCCAGTTACAAACATATACGAAGAATCGCGCACCATAAAGATAAAATCAGTCAATGCAGGCGAGTAAACCGCGCCTCCCGCGCAAGGCCCCATAATTGCTGAAATTTGTGGGACTACCCCAGAAGCCATTGTGTTGCGCAGGAAAATGTCTGCATAGCCGCCGAGAGACACTATCCCTTCTTGAATTCGGGCGCCACCAGAGTCGTTCAATCCAATCACCGGTGCACCGTTTTTAAGCGCCATATCTAATATCTTGACAATTTTCTCGGCATGCACCTCACCTAACGAGCCGCCAAAAACAGTAAAATCTTGTGAGTAAACGTAGACAAGCCTTTCGTCAATTGTTCCCCAGCCTGTTACCACCGAATCGCTTAAAAACTTTTGTTTTTCCAAGCCAAAGTCGTTCGTGCGATGTTGAACAAAGGCGTCAATTTCACGGAATGATCCTTTGTCAAGAAGCAGATCAAGCCGTTCTCGGGCGGTTAAACGTCCCTTTTTGTGTTGGGATTCGATTCTCTTTTCCCCACCTCCAAGACGAGATTGAACCCTTAATTCTCGTAGGCGTTGGATTTTTGAATTATCGGTCATGTGCCTCTCTTTGAGTTAGATAAATCTTAGTGTTTGGTAGTAATACGCAAACGGATAATAGAATTAATAAGAATACATTTAGCAAAACTAAGAAAAATAGATTTACTTGAGAATGTTGAAGAAGTAGCTTGTCGAACCAAAACCAAATTGTTAATGCTGTTCCTGTGCCAATCAATACATATCTAATCCATCTTTTTCTTGTCCATGTACTCCAAATTAAAAATAGGCTAATGATGAACCAAAAACCAGCACTGCTAATCAAATAAAAAGGACCAGGCCTTTTTATGAATTCGACTAGTGTGTCTTGCCATAAATAAAAGGTGAGTAGGCGCAATCCGCTCCAAACCGTTAGTAGTATCACCAGCCAATATATAATCGTCACACTTAAGGGTCGTTTCATAAATAATCTTAGCTATGATGATAATATCCGCGCAGCTAAAATTCTAATTGGTCTCATTGTGCAGCAGGTAAAAAATGCATGATTGCTTTTCCACCATAATAATCGATGATTTCTAGGCGGTTGGTATATTGACCGCGATAGGGTTGGGTCTCGAGAATATCTGGATTTGCAAATACGTAATCTAATCCCATATTATAAAGGAAATCGCTTCCTGCTTGAGATTTGTGAGCTTGAATATAGGAGTAGCTATTGACTAGCCCATCCATATTTACAATTGTACGCTCACGAATGAAATATTCGACATTGCCACCACCTGTCATGCCAATGATACTTCCGGGCTCGGTATGAGTTTCTACGAATTCTACAATTTCCATATAAGGTGCTTTTGTAAATCTAGCTCCATGTGGCATTTGATTATCGATAATTTGCTTGAAATTAATCAAACTGACATACCCATAGTATCCGACCAAAAAATATAGGATGATGGTAAATGCGGAAATACGGCGAAGTGGAAGGGAGATTGTATCAAGTAAAATGCTGCCGACCAAAACTATAAGAACCATTTGGCTGACCCAGTACCATTCCTTGAGAGCTGCATAGCCTGAAATATTGTACTGGAGAATTTGCAATCCAGCGCCTGCTAACATTGGGAATATAGCGAGTTGGTAGGTAAGTCTTGCAGCACGTTTGCGGTTAATCAACAACATAAATATAATCACAAGCAAAAAAATGGCCAGCAATAAGGTATATCTTAGATCATATTTAATCTGAATTGAATTAATCCAAGGAACATTTTTATTCCATTCACCCACTATCGTAGTTATTGGATGCCATGCGTTCAAGTCACCATTTGGATTAAGCCCGAAAAAAGAATTTACAGATCGGGCGGAACCGCCGTATACTTTGTCAGCGAATGAACCCCACCAGCGCTTTACTTGTCCACTAATTGGTGAGCCGATACCAAATACAATTTGGTTCCAAAGAATATAAATTCCAATGGAAGCTCCGAGAATGCCGTAGTACAATCCAGAATCGAAGAGATAGTTGCGCCATTTTTCTTTGTGGGTTTTTTTCGATATGTCGAATTTGATGTTTGATTTTCGACTGAATAAAACAATGAAAAACCGGACAATAAGCAGCAGCGCCAGGGAAAGAGCACCATCAATCAATGGTGCAGTGCGAGGGAAACTTCCCTGAAGGATTCCAAATTTTGTTAACCCAAGAAATATGACCATAATTCCGACTGTGGAAGAGGCTATTGCAATTGCACTTTGCCGGAATAATTTAAGTAGTGATAGTTCTATTGGATGCTCATATAAGCCAAGAAAATATAGCAATGTCACTTTTATTGCTATGCCAATGGCTACCATTGCGATGGCCATGTTCGAATATTGGTAATATTCCGGTAACCCTGTCCGGATGATAAATGCGGAGACAGTGCTTATCGTGAATACCAAAATATCAATCGGCAGCAAGTATCGGATTGGTTTGTCGCGGAAAATGATCCATAGCCCGAATATTCCAACTAAGAATATTAAGTCCAGGCGGCTGAAGACCACGAGTGTCCCAGCAATTGCTAGAATTGAAATCTCTTTGCGTGTGAAGTTTGATTGTGATTGATTCCGTTCGTAGCGTTGTAGAATATACAAAAACAAGACAAGACAAAATGCGGCCAGGCCAGTTTCCAATCCTTGTTGATATGCGGTTTTATGAATAAATAAATCGAATGCCCAATAAAAGCCTGCCAAAAGTGCGATTGGAAGGCTGAGGGTATTTTTTAGTATTCTGTACAAAAGTATGCTGGTGAACGCGCGTAATCCGCCAAGAACAATGATTAATATCCTTAAAGGCAAAATAGGATCAACCCGTGCAAGGCTGAATATTGGAATATTGACTAAGGTCCATAAGGGATGATATCCGTTGGTTAGGTTGATTCCATCGAAGGTGCTGCCCTTTCCCTCACTGATGTTTTGGGCTATTTTGAAATAGTAATAGGCGTCGTCACGCGTAAACCATTTGTTAGGCAGGTTATAAGCGTCCGAAAATGCCGCGTATCCATAGACACCCAAAACAGCGAATAAGATAAATATTTCAAACCAGGGCAGTGCGCTTAACTTTTTAAATAGATTCATGGGGTTATTGAATAGTGAGCGTAATTTTGCCAATGTTATCGCCAATCGAAAGCCGTTCTTGGGCTTCGGCAGCGTTTTTTAAGGGGAAGGATTTGTCCAAAGTGGGTCTTAGTTTTCCAGCTACAACCAAATCCATTACAGTTTTAAAATCAGATATATTGCTCATGCTTGAACCGATAATCGAGAGATGCCTTGCGAAAATGTAACGATTATCAATCTCAATTTTTGGCCCACTAGTGTTTCCTACAGTGAGTAAACGACCGCCTTTTTTAAGTGTGCGTATGCTTTGCATAAAAGTTGATCCCACGTTATCAACTACTACATCCACACCTACTTTTTTTGTTGTTAAATAGACGGCTTTGGACCAATCAGGCTCTTTTGAACGATCGATTAGGATGTCTGCCCCCAAGGCCTCTGCATTTTCTAATTTTTTCGCACCTGAACCAACAACCATAACTTGCGCGCCACTATATCGGGCTATATCTATGCTGGCAGTGTTGACTCCACCTCCAGCTCCAACGATAAGGACTTTCTCCCCTGCTTGTAATTTTCCACGAGTGATAAGCGAGTGCCAGGCGGTTTGGTAGACCAAGGCAGCTCCAGCAGCAATGTGGGGATCAAATATTTTTGGAAGTTTGTATATTTGACGGGCTGGTACGGAGATATATTCAGCGTAGGTGCCGTGGATTGTCTCACCAAGCAAGTTCCAATCTTCGCACATGTTATCCCAACCTGAAAGACAAAAGTCGCATTTACCACATCCAAGATTTGGATTGATAACCACTAGATCGCCAATCTTAAAATCCTTTACTCCTTTGGTTAGGACAGCGATTTCCCCAGCTCCGTCTGCGCCGTTGATATGAGGCAAATCGACCTTAATCCCAAGCTGACCATTCCGGCTAAGAATATCCATGAAATTAAGCGCGGCTACATGTAGCTTGACCAACACTTCGCCAGGTTTTGGGTGGGGTGTGCTGAAATCGGTGTACTCAAGAACTTCCGGTCCACCGTGTTGATGGAAAATGGTTGCTTTCATATTTCTTACTTACGGAAAATCGGATACTTCATAAAGTGAATATAAAATTTCATTATTCCAGGCCCGTTCGATGATTAATGTACCATTCGGATAATCATTTTGCACAGCTTCAAATTCATCCTGGCGATCTGAAAGGAAAACAAATATCAACGGTCTACTTGCATAATCAAACTTATTTTCCAATGATTCCCATGGGTCTATGATATCGTACCCCGTTACTTTTGGCGCAAGATATTGAATACTGGGGATCGAGAAATAGCCCATATTATTGGTCCCGAAAAAAAGCACCTGCGTGCCTGGGGGTTTTAGTTTTAGTTCATTGGCTAACGTTTGAGCGATTACGTTATTACTGCGCGTATTTTGAATGATACTTATTTGTTTGTAATCAACAAAATAAAAACGCAGGTCGTTTGTAACTATAATTCCTATGATTACGAAAGTTATTATATTGAAATATTTCGAAGCTTTCGGAATCAATGAAGATAGCATGCTAGAACTTTCGCTCAATCCTATTCCAATGAGCAGTGCACTAACCGGTGCCGCGGCAACAAAACGCTGGGCTGCCGGGGTTGATTCTGACAAACTGCCGCCCAAGGTTATAGCTGTCAACCACAAGGCAATTAATGTGAGCCGGCCATCTCTATAACGAACTACCAGCAAAATTAAACCAATGTAAAAGAATGAAGCAGCCAAAGGCAAAAGGATAGGTGTCTCGGGTTTATACCAAAATAATAATGGAGTGTAGGTATATGCTTTTAGCCCAATCAAAATTTGATTTATTACTATTTCCCACATTGGAAGACCGGTTAATTGCATTTGGACATCCATCCAATCACCGAAAATAGAAACTCGATTCAAAGGAGCCAGATATTGATCTGGGAATTTTATGTAATACCAACCTAATGGCAAAAATATCACCAGTGTAGTAAATACCATTATAAATATATGTGCCAATGATCTGCGCAACTTTTTCCGATTGAAAAAAAATGCGAGAACAAGGCTGGCTCCACACAACACAAACAATGCCCGACTGCTGGGATAAAAATATTGGGCTAGCCCAAGCCCTGCCCCTGCCAAAATATACGCGATACGATTTTCATAGCGCCAAGCGGTCCACAGAGTTCCAACGACAACGACATACCAGAGTCCATCCCATATATTGTTTAAACCTATTCGACTGAAATGAATGTGTAAAGGTAAGGCAATCAATGACATCGCTGCAATTAAACCCACCCGGTGGTTGAACATCTTTTTGCCAATTAAATATAATGCCAAGACTGTCAATGTGCCTACAACGCCAGAGAGATATCTAAGGGCTTCCGTATTTTGGCCAAATATTTTTATCGATAAAGATTGGAAATAATAAAATAAATTTGGGAAGGAATACCAGCCTGTTATAAAAATATTATCCCACTCGCCAGTCAAGAATCGGGCAGCAAAGATACCGGATGAACCTTCATCCCCAGTAAGATTAATCGGTATATGATCCGTAGCTATCCCGCGAATTGGCAACGAAGCAAGGGCCAGAATTGCCAGCCAATACATTGTTTGAGTTTTTATTATGAATTTATTAGTTTTGTAGGAATAGCCCCCAATCACGATCAGGCTAATGCTTACTAGCCATGCAAAGATGGCAGGAAAAGGGCTGTTCATCAGACCGTTTCCTCCAGCAGCCAGCGGGACCATAATGGCAAATGGAATGCTTAGCGTTATCAGTACAATCTGTAATGGCTTGATTTCCAACCACTTACTTATTTTTTGAATTCTGCTATCAAGGTACAAAAAAACTTTTTCGCTTTGGAACGTTAAGTAGCCCAGGGCGACCAGTAAAACACCCGAGAGCAGATGCCAAGCTGGATCATAGCCTTGAGTAAGCAAGCCATCCAATTTTATTTTTTGGCTTAGAAATAATAATAACCCACCGCCAAGCAGTAAGGTTATTGATATTTGTGATTTTGTTGAGGGCAATTTTATTTTAATTTCAATTAAAGTCGGCGGATTATAAGACGTAGAATTTTGCTAGTACCTTCAAATAATTCCGTGATTTTGGCATCTCGGAAGGTCCGTTTACGGGGAACTTCTTGCTGTATCCCATGCCTCCATGAATCTGCACAGCAGCGTGAGCGCAGAACATGGCAGTTTCCGAAGCAAATAATTTGGCAGTTGAGCAATAGAGGATATGGCGTTCGCCAGTATTTTTGGCTTCTTCCTTGGCTTTTACAGCATTATAGACCAAATAACGCACTGCTTCGATGCGGGTCTTTATAACCAGCCAATTTAAAGAAGATCCCTTGAAATTCATCAATTTTCCGGCCAAAAGCTTCACGTGTTTCAGTGTCTAATTCGGCATCCAAGTATTTATCTGGAATTTCGATTCCCATAAATGCCATTGTCCCTATATTTCTTATGGTTTCGTAAGGAAATTCAGCGCTCTCGTCTAAATCCGCAGCGATTTGCGCGATCTCCTTATGGGCATATCGCGAGCCGTATCGCGGATCAATATGTGTTCATCAATTAATGGGAACAATGCTGTTTCGCGCACCTATCCTCCTAACCTGCGATTTGGAATATAGATTATAGCATGGAGAATATTCTAACAAATCGTTCGGGAACAGCATCCGATCTTTCACCTCAAATTAGAGGTTATTATAAAGTCACATGTTTTAAAAAAAGAGCCTGAGTTTGACTCAGGCTCTTTTAATAGGGGCATTAGATCTACTCTTCAAGTAATTCAGGCACATCCGCCTTAGAACGAATAACCGCCCAAGTTAGGATGCCCAGCAAGATCAAAATAACTGACCAAGTTGTAAAGTTGAGCTCTTTATAAGTCACAACAACAGGAGCTACAATCAGCGCCACCAGATTGACGACCTTGATCAGTGGGTTCAATGACGGACCGGCCGTATCTTTGAATGGGTCACCGACCATATCACCTACCACTCCAGCTATGTGACGTTCAGAGCCTTTGCCTGTATTGTTTTTGATGTCGGTAGGCTCGTCTTCGATAATTTTCTTGGCGTTATCCCAGGCGCCACCAGCGTTGTTCATGAACACATCCAGCAGTTGCACGGAGACAATGATGCCAGCCAGAAAACCGCCCAACGCTTAAACGTTTAAATTGATTCCAACGACGATTGGCGTGATGTTGCCTAACCAAGCCTGTGGCACCAATTCATTTTGTGCTGCGCTCATGAAGATTGCAACAGCCTGTTTGTAATCCAGCTTGACTTTTCCTTCCAGTACGTCCAGTGGATTATTTATTTGTGCATTATTTGGGGAGGATCAAATGTATTATCGCATCCAAGGATAATAAAGTTGTTAATAAGGCTGTGTCAGACAAATTGACTATGAAGCAATCATTAATGTTGTCAGCTTTTGTAAGCATATATTTAATGAAAAAGCTGTGCGACCTATTTAGGTCGCACAGCTTCGAGAAAAGCAAATCATGGCGGATTTGAATTAACCACCAAGTAACATGACTAGCAATCCTTGACCATTGGAGAAAAGGGTAATCAGTCCAGCAAATACAATCGAAGTCATGGCCATTAGCTTAATCAAAATGTTCAAAGATGGGCCAGATGTATCCTTGAAGGGATCGCCGACTGTATCACCGACAATCGAAGCTTTATGGGCTTTAGATCCTTTGCCGCCGTAGTGTCCTTCTTCAATGTACTTTTTGGCATTATCCCAAGCTCCGCCAGCATTGGACATCATTACCGCCAAAGCAAAAGCGGTTACCAAAGTGCCTGACAATAGACCTAACACTCCTGCAACACCAAAAATCACACCAATGATAATGGGCACCAAAAGGGCTAGTACGGAAGGAGCAACCATTTCTTTTTGGGCTGAAATGGTGCTGATTTCAACGCAACGAGCGTAATCTGGTTTTTCAGTCCCTTCTAGAATGCCAGGGTTTTCACGGAATTGACGGCGAACTTCTTCAACCATCACGCCAGCTGCCCGGCCAACCGCCCGCATGGTCATCGACGAGAAGTAGAACGCAGTTGCTGCACCAGCCATCATACCGATCAATACCGCAGGATTCAAAATGGTAACATTGTAAAAATCCATGAAATCCTGCATGGTCCATTCTGCGATTTGGCGTCCACCATTAATGGAAAGCAAGCCACCTTCCTTAATTGCGTGGCTGGCTAAGAATAAACGAATTTCTTCTAAATAAGCAGCTAATAATGCTAATGCTGTCAAAGCTGCAGAGCCAATCGCGAACCCTTTCCCAATCGCTGCGGTTGTATTGCCTACAGCATCTAATTGATCCGTCCGTTCACGAACGATTGAGTCTAATTTGGACATTTCAGCATTGCCACCTGCGTTGTCTGCAATTGGACCATAAGCATCTGTTGCAAGTGTGAAGCCCAATGTGGATAACATCCCCACTGCCGCAATTCCGACACCATACAATCCCATGGCAATATTATTGATACCCCCCATAACATAAAAGCTAATTGCAATGCCAGTCATGATAGCCACAATGGGTATTGCAGTTGATTCCATGCCAACTGCCAATCCTTCGATCATCAAGGTAGCCGTGCTTCTTTCAGCATGTTCGGAAATTCTTTGGGTTGGTTTATAGGCAAATGATGTGTAATATTCGGTAGCCTTTCCTATTGTCATCCCAACAAGAAGACCTGCTGAAATTGCGATCCACACTTGCCAATAATTTGGAATCTCCAAAATATAAAGAATTGGAAGGGACAAAATCCAGATCCCAATTGAACTAACATAAAGACCGCGATTTAAGGCTCGGATAAGTTGTCCTTGATTTGCGTCCTCTTCCGTCCGAACTAGGAAAACTGCAAGAATTGAAAGAAAAACACCAACCGCAGCTATTACCAGGGGGGCAGCTATATAACGTAACTGCATTTGTTGCTCTGTCATGCCTGCGCTTTGCCAAAAAGAAGCACCTGCTGAAATGACAGCAGAGACACCTAAAGCTGCTGTAGCCAAAATAGATCCTGCATAGGACTCGTATAAGTCAGCGCCCATTCCGGCTACGTCACCAACGTTGTCACCTACGTTGTCAGCGATGGTTGCTGGGTTACGGGGATCATCTTCGGGGATGTCATTTTCGATTTTGCCAACCAGGTCTGCACCAACATCAGCCGCCTTAGTAAAAATACCTCCGCCAACGCGGGCAAACAAAGCATAGGTGGATGCACCCATTCCAAAACTTAACATGGTTGCTGTAATCACTGGTAAAGGATTACCAAGTTCCATGAGGAAGCCGCCATCCGGCAGTATGCTAGGGATTGTGTAATATAAAAGGAGAAACCACACAGAGATGTCTAGCAAGGCAAACCCTACTACACCCAATCCCATTACAGCACCAGCGCGCAGGGCAATACGTAAAGCACTATCCAAACTTTTCCTGGCCGCGTTTGCTGTCCGTGCTGAGGCATTCGTTGCGGTTTTCATGCCAATGTAACCACACAACGCAGAGAAAAATCCACCTGTAATAAAGGCGAAAGGAACAATTGGATTTTGTAGCCCCAATACAGCCATTACTCCAAAGACGATGAGTAAAACAATAAATACTTTGGTGACGACCCGGTACTGACTGGAAAGGTAAGCCATTGCGCCTTCGCGTACTGCTTGGGCAATTTCTACCATTGTCTCAGTGCCTTCGCTCTCTCTCATCAATTGACGGTAAAAATACCAGGCGAATCCGAGCGCCACAATAGCTGCGATTGGTGCCAACCACCAGATGAGTGGTAATGTTTCTTGATTGCCGTTTTGAGCGGCAACAGAAAATAAAACTTTCATAATCTAAAAAGCCTCCGAAAAAATACTTTTACTGCATTTGTGAGCGTAAAAAACTTTCACTGTTTTAATCTCACTAAAATCATTCAATTGAAATATCATTTGGAATTTAATATTTTGTTATGAATGACCTAATAGAATAACAAACTTCATTTTTACCTTTTGTCCTTTATTTAAAAGTAAATCGCACAGCCTGAATTTATCAGCCAGAATGGGTTATCCATCTGTGATTGATAATCTGGAAATGCCCCACCTCTTTTTTGAAAGCAATTTATCATTGGGAAAAAGATCCCAATTGCCATGCTCCCGAATATTCACTTGTGTATTATCAGGGGAAATTCTCTGACACGACACGCAACCAGCCGATGTAAGGTTCTGGAATAGCTGTGTCAAGCGATGTTCGCCTAAGATACGCAAAAAACATTTTACAGGGCATGATAGTATGTGTCAAGAAGGTTGCAACTTAAATATTATATTGATCTCTCCCCCAATGTACACTTTAAAATGTCACACCTGGGTATCGAGAGGCGGCCGCATATTCAAGAAAATATGCGGGAATACATAATTTAGTGTGTATTATTGTTAATAATATCCGGAATTGGCATGATGAATACCATTTGGTCTGCACCTTGGACAACTTGTTCCGCTACACTTCCCAGGAAAAGTAATTTTAATCCACCTCGACCCCGAGAGGTCATCATGATCATATCAACTTTTTTGGCTGCACCAACATCCACGATAGTTTTTGCAGGAATTGATCCTGTCACAATGGTATGGACTTTGAGCCGGTCCTTGCGTAATCCTTTTGATACCGCTTTGAGAAATTTTCGCATATTGGTATCCTTTTTAGCACGAAGAGATTCAAGGTGTTCTGCAGGGGCGCGATAATCATTAGCATTTGGCACAGCAGGAACAGACACAAGAAAAATTTCGCATTTAAAGGCTTTTGCAAATGTACGCGTATACGGCAAGATTTGTTCCGAATAGATCGAACCATCTAGAGCAACCAGAATACGTTTAAGCCTTGGTAATTTATGGATATCTTTTACTGTAGCTTCAGTAGTTGCCTGAACCATTAGTATAGGCTTGGTGATGTCGCGAACCAATTTTCGTGATGCGCCGCCTTTGTCCCAGTGCTTTTCTCCCGATTTCCCTCGGGTTGATAAAACAACAAGGTCGATATCATTTTTATTCAAATAAGCTGCAGTTGCTTCAGCAATAAATCCAGAGCGGAGCGAGACACGGATTTTGTAGCCTTCGCTTTCTAGTACGTGTTGTAAATTATTTAGATATTCCTTGCGCTCTTCTTTTCGTGCGGCGGCTTGTTTTTTAGAGCTGTCTTTGGATACTTTAATTGCAGAAAGTAAATGTAAATTTGCTCCAGTTGTTTTGCATAGTAGTTTTGCTGTTGGCAAGGCCTGAGCCGCGTTACTCGATCCATCAAGTAAAACCAGGATATTATTTATTTCTTTGCTCTCATTACGCCAGGTACTTAGTTCCTTAGGATCTGGTTGCCAGGTAAACTCAAGCCCATTTTCATTACTTACCAAAGAAGTTTTAGAGGTAGCATACTGGCCGAAACCAAAACCGGCCAATTGGGCAGAGTCCAACATCCCTAAGTATTCTTGTTCAGCGGAGGGCGATCCCATTATTCTGCGGAAATAGGTAAAGGCAACATAAAAGATTGGAATTAATATAAGGTAAACCCAAACACCCTCATTAAAGCGTTCTGCGAATATGATTCCAGTGGAACCAGTTGTCAATAAGGCTGCAATAATTGTCCCACCAATCAAGAATAGCGTTCCGAAGGAAAATTCACTTTTCAGCATTCGGATTAACCGTTTTGTTACTGCCCAGCCTGTCATACTCAATAGAATAAATACCCCCGCAGCATAAAGTGCCAGATAGGTCTCTTCATGAGTGCCAAATATTAAGAAACAAAAACAAACAATAATCACTTCTAACCAAACTGGTTTGTCTGCGACTTCGAATTTATTTTGTTTTCCCAGATAGCGTGGAATGTAATTTCTTTTGTGCAAACCAAGCGCCAGATTTTGTAAGCCCTGTGCGCTAGCTGCTGAAGCAGACATTAGGACAGCAACTCCCACAAGTGTCCCTATATATGGAAATGGATAAGGTAAGAGATAATCCATTGTCTGGGTAAAGACCGATACGTGGGTATTTAAAGGATCAGAAATATTTAATATTGCAGGGCCCACGATGAGCATCGTAACCGCGGTCGTTCCCATAATAATCAGCAAACTCGAGAAAGCTTTCTTGCTTTTTTGCGCGGGAGTTCCTCCATATGCTGCCACCAAATTGGCGAAAACCTCAATACCAGTCATTACAGCCAAAATGCGCGCGTACCCACTGATCGTGAAGACAATAAATTCTGGTTGGAATGCTCGTAAGTCAAATTTTGGCAAATGAAAGCCGGTCTTTACGATGGTTGCGATCACCATGACCCATAGCAATATTAATACACCAGCGGTTGCAGGACCGAATGCCCGTGCCGCAACCTTAGGGCCGCGGTTGACCAGCCATCCGGTCAATACGCTGAGTACGATCGCGAGCAGGGTCCGATATTGCATCCACAAGAATTTCTGGTTGAGCACTGGCAGGCGATCGGCAACGAATGTCACCATAGCAGCCATACTGACAAGGAAGGTGAGCGTATATTCGATGAAAGTAATGGCAGCATTAATTTTGACAGCCCAGCCTCCAAACTCCTCTTCGCTTAATCCGCTGCCCCCACTGCCATCGACGATCCAGCGCATTACCAGCCGATACATGGCTGATACAACAGCGATAGTCAGGATCACCATCCATACCGAAGCCCCAAATGTAACGTGTGACACCCCTGCAACAACGATTAGCTTTAGAAAAGGACCGAAAACATACAAAGGGGAAGTGGCAGGGTCACCCCCACCGGCCAGGGCGCCTTCAAAAGCATTTTTTAGTTTGTTCGATGGTTGAGCCATATTTATATTTTCTCGATTTTGCTTAATTTTAGATTATGACAATCGTGATTAGCAAATAATCCGAACAACATTTTACCTCTAATTTAATAAAATATCCTTACAATATAAAGGGCTTGCCCAGCTGTAAAGAATAAAATTATTTTTGTGAACTTATATCAAGACCAGTTTTATTTTTCTGCCCTTAGGCTGGTAAACTTGCTTTTGAGTTTTTATTATTCGAATGAATTCAAGAATGACATCTCCCTGGCTAATATTTTTAATCTCCCTCTTCCTGCGCCTTGTGCCTGTATTGTTAACGCGCTCATTGGGAATTGGATTAGATGACATGTTTCAATACGATATGCTGGGCCGCAGTCTTGCCAATGGAAATGGATATCGCTGGTACGCCTATGAGGACTTACAAAGACTAGAACCCTATGTCGATTTTGACCTTTCCTCAGTGGACTATGATCCAAATAGGGGCGTCCTGACTTCTTTCCGCGCTCCTTTATATCCCGCATTTATTGGCCTTATTTATAGTATCACAGGAGTAGGGGCAACACGATTTATTGTAGTGAGACTAGTTCAGGCTGTCCTAAGCGCGTTGCTCGTGCCATTAACCTTTTATCTCTCCCTGCGGCTCTTCCCGGAAAAAAAACTTGTTGCCGTTATAGCAGCCTGGATCGTGGCCCTTTATCCGATGCTGATCATTTATCCTATTGGGCTCGCCACAGAAAACTTATTCTTCCTGCTTGTACTTATTTCATTGCTCTTATTGCTCAAAGCAGCCGATGATCCAAGGCCAAAGAATTTTGTTCTTTCTGGATTGTTCCTGGGCCTGGCTGCTCTGACCCGATCTGTCGTTTTACCGTTTGCTGGGTTGGCTGTCTTGTGGATGTGGATAATCCTAAAACAAAAACGGGGCGCAATAATAATAGCAATCACATTTTTGGTTTTGGTCACACCCTGGATAGTCCGAAATTCACTACTGCATAATAAATTGACCGGAATTGAATCTTCGATGGGATACAACTTGTATGTTGGGTATCACCCCGAAAGTGATGGATCATTTACATACGGCGTCTCGCTTGATTTAATTTCAATCCTTGACGATGCGGACCGAGATTATTTGGGAATGACGAAAGCACTAGAATTTATCCAAGCCGATCCAACGCGGTTCTTCCCATTGGCTTTAAATCGGTTGGGGTTTTTCTTTGGATTGGAAAAGCGCGCGATTATGTATTTCTATTCCAATGATCTTTTGGGATATATTCCGCGTCTACAATTGTTGGCAATTACAACAGTTCTATTATTGCCATTTGTATTTGTCTCGGTCTCTGCAGTGCCAAGCCTTGTAATTACCCATTATCATTCACATTTGACCTTGATATATCTGTTTTTGGTAGCTTATATTGTGCCTCATGTGTTTATCTTGTCTGAAGACCGATTCCATTTGGCCATTGTTCCTTATCTGGCAATTTTTTCTGCAAAAACCCTGACCGCAGGCTGGGCCCCCTTTACATCTCGATGGCAAGCCTCAGTTTCCGGTAAGTTATTAATTGCTTCGGCTATTTTGGTAAGTTTCTTATTGCTGGTCAACTGGGGATTTGAGCTTGGGCGAGATACTGATAAAATTGCAGCTTTGCTGGGGCCAAACGGCAACCAGACATATTATCCATATTAATGATTAGCTAAAATATGGTACCTGTATATAAAAAAACATCATCCAAATAAAGATATCTGAAATTAACGGTTTATGATACCAATAAAAAAACTGTTTGGACCCAAACTTAATTTTGACAGCAAGATCGTCACAATCACAATTGTGAGCACGCTGCTACTGATGATCGATTCATATCATCGTATTTTTGAATATAAATACTTTGATCGTCTAATCTTATACCTCATCATCCCCTTAATAATTATAATTTTTATTTATCGAGAAAATCCAAAAGAGTATGGGTTTACCCTGGGAGACTGGAAAGCTGGGCTGATCTTTACCTTAGCGGGAATTTCCCTGATGGCCCCAGTAATATGGTTTCTCGGAAAAAATGATCCTAGTATGACCGAATACTACAATACTCAATTGGATGGTTTGCCATGGGCGACATTCATCGACCTGATCGGTTGGGAGTTTTTCTTTCGGGGATGGATATTGTTTGGTTTTGCTCGCAAATTTGGACCGGAAGCGATTTGGCTCCAAGCGGTCCCATTTGCATTAGTGCATATTGGCAAACCGGAAATTGAAACACTATCTACAATATTTGGCGGCTTCGTGTTTGGGTGGATAGCCTGGCGGACACGATCTTTCGTGTATCCATTTATTATTCACTGGTTTATATCATCATTTATTATATTTGTCGCTGCTGGAGGGGTGCTTGGATAGGAACCCAAGGGAACTAAACCAAGCATATACTTTGCGACCTGCCATGCCATCAGACGCCTCGAAAATCAAAGCTCTTATTATAAAGGTGCGGATTAATCCCTTGAAATTGGACTGGCGTCGTTTTTCGGTAGCAGATGACAGGTCAGGGAAGCTGGTCGCTTGTGGACAATTGAAGCCGGTCCCTGGAGGTTTGATCGAACTGTCATCCTTAGCTGTGCATGTTTCTCATCGTCATCAGGGTTTGGCTCGTGCTTTAATTGAAATCCTATTGGATGATACAACGGTTCCGATCTATCTTACATGCCGATCACGATTAAGACCTCTGTACGAAAAATTTGGATTTAAGACATTAATAGAAAGTGATATGCCGGTTTACTATCACCGCTTTAAGCGACTTGTAGAAATCTTTTTGAAATGTACACATCCCAATGAAACCTTAGTGGTTATGAAATTAAGATAAAATTGGTACAATCATATGAAACCAATTACATATATTTTTACTGGTATTTTGATAGGACTGTTATTAGCGGGGGGCATGTTTATTGTTGCACGCGCGCCAGAAGGGGAACCGATAAAATTACGGGAAGCGCCCACTATTGCTCCGTTACAGGTGCATGTAGCTGGCGCGGTAGTAAGGCCCGGAGTTTATTACTTGCAGGATGGCAGCCGTGTTTTGGATGCCGTCGAATCAGCAGGAGGTTTTATTGCGGAAGCCAATAAGAATGGATTGAACTTGGCAGCCCGTCTAGATGACGCACAGAGATTGGATATCCCCTATGTTGCTGGATTTGAGCCGGAAGCAGAAGATGGGTTTGTAGTTATTTCTGAGGGAACTCCCTCACCGCTTGCTGGAATCGAATTGGTAGACATCAACACAGCTTCGCTTGATGAGTTGGATAAGCTGCCCAGTATCGGTCCGACAACAGGCCAAAGAATCATTGATTATCGCGATGAGAATGGTCCCTTTGCACGTATAGAAGATATCATCAATGTATCCGGGATAGGGTCTGCAACATACGATGAGATTAAGGATTTGATTACAGTGGGGGAAGGCTAAATCAACAATATTTGATATTCATTCCGAGAATTTTCTTTCTGGGTGCTCATTAATACTATACAGTAATTTTCCCAAAAAAAATATTTTATATATAAAACCCTGGTCACTATTGACCAGGGTTTTATATTCTGTATTTGTAATGAAATTGGCTAGATTCCTAGTTATTCAATACTAACAATCAATTGTAAGATGATGACAGGAAAAATGTTCACCTAAAATGTATTCTCCATTTCATGACAACATTAAAGCGAATAAAAAATTCTTGGGAAAAATTAGCATCATTAGTAGAGGGATCATTCGAATTCAGTTTTGCATTCCAGCCAATTGTCAATGCTCGAACCAAGAATGTGATCTGCTATGAGGCCTTAGTGCGTGGGCCTAATGGTGAACCATCAGCTGAAATATTTGCTAAATTAAGCGATAATAATCGCTATAGCTTCGATCAGGCCTCCCGTGTGAAAGCCATCTATATGGCCAGCCACTTGAATCTCTCCACCAAACTGAGCATTAACTTATTTCCGAACTCAGTATATCAGACTGGATTCAGCATAAAGACCACTTTAGAAGCCTCGATGGAATATGGATTCCCTATCGATAAAATCATTTTTGAGATTACAGAAGACGAACGAGTTACACATCCTAGCCGGTTAATCAATGCCATCAAAACCTACCAAAAACTGGGATTTCAAACTGCGATTGATGATTTTGGTGTGGGCTATTCTGGCCTTTTCCTATTGCAGGAATATCAACCAAACTTTATCAAGATCGACCGTAGGTTGCTCTCAGATATTGATACCAACACAGTCAAGAAGACGATAGTAAAAGGGATTTCTTATATTTGTGAGGAGTTGGATATTATATTGATGGCGGAAGGGGTGGAGACTTTTGAAGAATACGAATGGTTGTATCATATGGGCATAATTTACTTTCAAGGATATTATTTTGCCCGGCCGGAATTCGAAGCCTTTCCTGATGTGAGGTCTGATTTATATATCAAATAAAGTAAGTCTATGAGTAGATGATAATGAAATTCAGACATCTTAAACCAACAATCCGCTGGTGGTCTATAGCCAATCCAAGACTGTTAGCTCATTTTACCGAATCCCTTGAAGTGCAGACAGATAGGTTTGTACATAAAAAAGGTGTATTCACAAAGCGAGAGAATGTTATCTTGTTCGCTCGCATCACCAACTATTCCATCTACCAGTCCTTTTTTGATCGAATATTCGGAGTCGCCAATTTATACATAGAGACTGAAGCTCACTCATTTGCCTCTGGGCTTGAATTGAAAAGCTATCCCTTTAAACTGCAAGAATTCATTACCACAATGATGCTAGCGTACGAAGTTGGAGATTAATAATATTGTTACCTGTGCCCAGATAAATTGATAAACCCATTAGAGAAAATGGGAATGGGCATTAAGTAAATAAAATAAACCAAAAGTTCTTCGGTTTCTCTGAAAAATAAATATTCGATTTATTCGTTGCTCTTACCGTCAGGTGCATCCAAACCGGTTTGATAAGATTTCAATCTCTCGCTGGCATCCTTTACTTTCTCTCGCGGCACAAAAAGTTCTACTCGTCCAAGGCCATCAAATGTGGTTGGGAATGCGTGGTGGCCTACAGCTTCTTGAAATAATTCGACTGGTATGCCGTGGGCCTCTAAAAAACTTTTAATAATGTCCGCTTCCATACGGCCATACACTTCGGTCAGCTTTTCCCATTTCATCTCACTCATAAGTTGCTCCAACGATTAACACTCGATGCAACATGGATTGTCTCCATTGCATATTATGATATAAAAAAGACGCCTGGATTAGGCGTCTTTTATTGTAGCCGATTATGAAATTATGAGTACATGCCCCAATCTAACGCAGACGGATCCTCCATCATCGAAAAGTCCCATACGTCCATACCCATTTCAATTGTCACAGGTTGATTGATTGCCTCGGTGGCTGCATTTTTCGTCATTTCTATCATTTCTGGGCCATATGGGCAAAAGGGTGTTGTCAGGATCATCTTAATCCGAGTTAGATCTTTCTCCAATTCAACATCGCGTATCAGCCCAAGCTGAATGATGCTCATTCCAATTTCAGGATCGATTACCTCGGAAAGCTTTTCTCGCATCGTCGGAACCATTTCAGGGTGTGTTTCATGAATTACCCAGGTAATTTCGTTAATCTCACCGGTTTCGTTTTTGTCTTTTGTTTTGGTTTCGCTCATAGATACCTCTACTAAATCTTAGCAACTTCCGTTGGTTGCACTACATATGTGCAATGGGAGCTGCCATCAAGAATGCATTGTACTTTTTCAGCCGGGAGGGCCAACATTTGTGAAATTAATGTTTGATCAACTGTGCAGACTTCAGGATGGTTCTGGCCTATTTGTAAATAAGGGCACGTTTTTTCATGAATACGATATTGATCTCCGACTTTTTCCCACTCGACTGTAAAGCCTTCTTTTGTCAGAAGTTCGCTGACAAGATCCAATCGTTCCTCAATGTTCAAGCCTTGCACCTGTTCTGAATAATCTTCAGCCATGTTAGTGGCCATATCGGCGAACAATTTCGTAACCGTAGGCGGTGGGAGCGATGATTTCATCTGATCGAGCAAGCGTGTGGTAAGGCGCAAGTAACGGGTCGGAAACTTCTCCATACCCAGCTCGGTAAGCGAATAAATTAACCGTGGACGTCCCACACCATGTAGTTCCTCTTGTGCATCTACCAAGCCCTCGGCCTGGAGATTTGTTACGTGGTGCCTCACGGATATAGGGTTAATTCCTACTGCAGTAGCCAGATCATTAATAGTCGTTTTAGGCTTATTCAGTAAGGTGCGTAAAACTCGCTCTTTTGTACTTATCATAATTAGATCTTTCCTAATCCCGTCTGTGGGTAAGGATAAGGTAAGCCAAAGTATATCAGGCCCAATAAACGTTGTCAATATATAAGATAAATATCATAAATATTTTTAGATAAATTCAGTAAATTACCGATTCGAACTTTGACCTTTCCGTAGTATCGAATTTAGTCGCTTTTTCAATTAAATATGTCCAAACCCAACGGCTTTGGTCGTTAAATGCTGACCCTGTGATTTCCTGATAAATACTTTATAGCATTCATTTAACAGGACTTATGCAGTTGAGCTGCATATTCCGATTTTAAAATTCACAAACCCCTATAAATGGGGGTGAATTGTGCTAATTTGACCGAACTGGGTATGTCCTATCATTCAAATTGGAGTAATATAATGATCATATGGTTCAGTACATGAGATATAAAGCAAATGAGTGCCAAAATATTAAATTGATTGAATATTGTTAATTTACTAGAATATTATCATAAATATTGACATATTCCCTTCGTGCTGCTATAATACTCTTGAAACAACTTCCGCCCTTGGCGGTGATTTTTTGGCAAGGAGACTGCATGTCGGAACTGGTAATTAAAAATTTGCAAGTCAGCATTGACGATAACGAAATATTGAAGGGCGTCAATTTAACGGTAAAGCAGGGTGAAATTCATGCTCTTATGGGCCCGAATGGTACCGGCAAATCAACGCTTGCCTATACTTTAATGGGCCATCCTCATTATAAAGTGACCGCTGGGGAGGTTTGGTTCAAAGAAGAAAATATACTTGAAATGAAACCAGATGAACGTGCGCGCAAAGGTATATTTCTGGCCTTCCAATATCCGGTTGCTATCCCCGGAGTGACAGTAGCTAACTTCCTGCGCACGGCCATGAATGCGCGTCGGAAAGCTCAAAATCCTGAGGATAAGGGTATCCCTCTCCCTGAGTTTCGTAAGCTACTTAAAGAGAAGATGGACATACTCCAAATGGATCACGTTTTTGCCGGACGATATCTGAATGATGGATTTTCGGGCGGTGAAAAGAAACGGGCTGAGATTTTGCAAATGGCAACTCTGGAACCAGAAATAGCCATTTTGGATGAGACAGATTCAGGCCTAGATATTGATGCGTTACGAATAGTCGCAGAGGGCGTCAACACTTTAACCGGTCCAGATATGGGCGTACTTATTATCACCCATTATCAACGTCTGCTAAATTATATCAAGCCAGATTTTGTGCACGTGATGTATAACGGTCTTATTGTTGAATCTGGTGGACCAGAGTTAGCATTAAAACTTGAAGATCAAGGTTATGATTGGATCCGAGAAAAATATGACAGCGTACCCGTAGGGTAACAAGAGGTAATTATGACAGACGAAAAACTTTTAGAAGATATCGGACAATATAAATACGGGTTCCATGATCCTGATGAGAACTATGTCTATAAGGCTGAAAAAGGCCTCAACCGCGAGGTTGTGGAAAATATCTCTAGTTTGAAGGAAGAACCACAATGGATGCTTGATTTCCGCCTGAAGGCCTACGATCATTACAGAAGCCGCCCGATGCCCACTTGGGGGCCGGATCTTGGAGTTATAGACTTAGAGGATATCTATTACTACGTCAAGCCAACCGAAGGCCAGGAAAAAAATTGGGATGATGTGCCCGAGGATATTAAGAATACATTTGACAAGCTAGGAATTCCGGAAGCTGAGCAGAAGTTTCTTGCGGGTGTCGGGGCGCAGTATGAGTCGGAGATGGTTTATCACTCCATTCAAGAACATCTCGAAAAACAAGGTGTCATTTTCCTTAGCATAGAAGACGGTCTGAAAGAGCACCCCGACCTTTTTCGTGAGTATTTTGGAACTGTGATTCCGATGGAAGATAACACTTTAGCCGCGCTAAATAGTGCTGTTTGGTCTGGCGGATCGTTCGTGTATGTACCGAAGGGCGTCAAGGTAGAATTACCTTTGCAGGCCTATTTCCGCATGAATATCGCCAATGTTGGCCAATTTGAGCGCACATTGATTATTGTAGATGAGGGTGCTGAGGTTCACTATGTTGAGGGGTGTACCGCTCCAACGTACACATCGGACTCACTCCACAGTGGTGTGATTGAGATCGTGGTCAAAAAGGGAGCCCGTTCACGGTATTCGACCATTCAGAATTGGTCTACCAATGTTTACAATCTCGTAACGCAGCGCGCCAAAGTATATGCCAATGCTTCACATGAGTGGGTGGATGCAAATCTTGGATCCAAACTCACGATGAAATACCCTTCTTGTTACCTGATGGAACCCGGAGCACATGGCGAAATGCTTTCTATGGCTTTTGCAGGTGCTGGACAAATCCAGGATGCAGGCACCAAAATGTATCATTTCGCACCGAATACGACCAGTAAGGTCACTTCTAAATCTATTAGTAAAGGTGGTGGGCGGGTATCTTATCGTGGCCTGCTCAAAGTGTATGCGGGTGCTAAAGGTGTTAAATCTAACGTAGTCTGTGATGCCTTGCTCCTTGACTCTGAGTCGCAGTCCGACACATATCCTTCTATCGAGATTGACGAAAACGATGTAAACATCGGTCACGAAGCCTCGGTTAGCAAGGTCGGTGACGAGCAACTTTTTTATATTATGTCTCGCGGCCTAAGCGAAGAACAAGCCACAACAATGGTAGTTACCGGTTTTATTGAGCCCCTGGTTAAAGAATTACCGATGGAATTTGCCGTCGAAATGAATCGCCTAATCCAGCTACAAATGGAAGGCAGCGTCGGCTAACAAACCAATATCGCAAGGGTGTACCCGTTGATAGAGTGAAATTCTAACAGGGGGTTTGCGACTTTCAAGTAATCAATCGACCTGAATCAACTGCATCAATCTGCCTCGCTGTGCACAATTAATCTTGCAAGCGATGCGATGTTCGTTGGGGTAAGCGGTCCGGTTACCAAATGTAGGTTGTAATAAGAGAATAATATGCCAGGCAAACCTAAAGTAGTTGTATCAAAAACAAGACGGACGCGTGTCATAGAGAGAGATTTTGCTTTCACAAATTCCGATGTACCAATTGCGAAAAATAAATCACTCGCTTCTTACCGGGCTCAGGCTTGGGAAGCGTTTAAACGTCTGCCAATACCGAAAACGACAGAGGAGCCCTGGCGCCGTACAGACTTACGCAAATTACCTGTGGAATCATTTGTGCTACCTGCTGAAGGTGCATATAAAGATTTGGCGCCTGTTCCTAAAGATCTGCTGAAGCCGCTTATCGCTGATCAACACGGTGGACAGATTGTATTTATGCCAGGTGGTGTAAAAGTTGAACTTGAAGATTCGATTTCAAAACAAGGTGTTATATTTACTGATTTAGAAACAGCGCAGGAAAAACATCCTGACTTGCTATCACGAATTCTTGGTGAGGTTGTCAAGCCGGAAGAAGGCAAGTTCGCCGCACTAGCTGGTGCTTTAGCTCATAACGGGCTCTTGCTTTACGTTCCTAAAGGTGTCCAAATCGAGCAACCACTCCACAGCGTATATTGGGGCCCGGGCGCATTTGCACATATTTCGCACATTCTGGTTTTGGTAGATGAAGGTGCCTCTATCACTTACGTTCACGAGTCTGCTTCACCGACTGAACCGGATTCAAGCACTATGCACGTTGGTATTGTCGAGATCAAGGTCGAGGCTGGTGCCAATTTAAAATTCGTCGAACTTCAATCCTGGGGCAAGCATGTCTGGAATTTTAGCCACGAGCGGGCGCGCTTAGGGCGTGATGCCAATCTGGATTGGATCTTTGGCGCCATCGGCTCACGCCTGACCAAGAATTTTTCGGAGCTCGATCTGGCAGGCCAAGGCTCAAACGGACGCATGTCTGGGTTTTATTTTACCGATGGCAACCAACATCTTGACCATGACACCCAGCAGAACCACTTCGCGCCTAACACTACCAGTGATCTGCTCTTCAAAGGAGCATTAAAGGGCAAAAGCCGCTCAGTTTGGCAGGGTATGATCTATGTAGCGCCTGGAGCACAAAAAACGGATGGCTACCAGGCAAACCGCAACCTGATCCTTGATGAACAGGCCCGTGCGGATTCTATCCCCGGTTTGGAGATCCTGGCAGATGACGTCCGCTGTACACATGGAGCGACAATTGGAAATTTAGAAGAAGAGCCGCTCTTCTATCTTAAATCTCGTGGTATTCCGCAGGAAGAGGCTGAACGCCTGGTAGTTGAGGGATTCTTTGATCCGATCATGCAGCGGATCCCATTTGAAGGAGTGCGGGCGCGGTTCCAATCCGCAATCTTGGAAAAGATGTTAAAATAAGGTCTTATGATTTAAAAAAAGAAAATCATAAGTGGTCAAAGTATGAATGATGAAACAAAATTAATGAATGACAAACTATAGAAATTAGGAATAATATGAATGCAACAACCACAAATCCCAAAAAACGTAGCGTACCGGTAAAACGAAAAACGCGGAAAAGCACAATACAACCAATATCTTATATGCGTGACCCTGGCCAAGAGCATACCTTCACGGTAGCTGAAAAAGTTGAAGCGTATTGCGATCATGAAATCAACGAAGACCGTACCCGAGATTGGCTAATGGGTACCATTGTCCAAATTGATAACAAAATGGTCGCGGTGCAATTTCGTACAAACGTTTATCTAACCGAGGGTTGGATGGTCCCGGATCGTATCTTGTGGTTTACGTTCAATTCAGAACACCTGCGCCAACTCTCAGGGAAAAGACCCAAGATAGAAGATGAAATACCAGACTATTAGAGTTGTAAATGGTAAACCAAAAATTAGTTGGTTTTGAAGTCAAACGTATTCGTGCTGACTTTCCGATCTTAGACAGAGAAACTCAACCTGGCATTCCGGTAATCTATCTCGATTCCACAGCCTCCTCGCAAAAGCCAATTGCCGTGATAGAGGCTATGAATGTGTTCTACCGCCGCTCAAATGCCAATATCCATCGGGGAGTGCATACCCTGGCTGAAGAAGCGACTGCTCTTTACGAAGAAGCACGCGAAAAGATCGCGAAATTTATTAATGCGCCTGCTGCAAAACAATTAATTTACACACGAAACACTACTGAATCCATCAATCTTGTGGCCCACACCTGGGCTCGTGCCAATCTCAAATCAGGTGATATGGTCATTTTGACGGAGATGGAGCACCATTCAAATTTGGTGCCCTGGCAGATGCTTAAATCGGAACGCGGGATTCGTCTTGAATTTATAACGGTGACTGAGGAGGGGCTGCTTGACTTGGACTCATACCGCTCGCTTCTGGACCAGAACCCAAAATTGGTATCGTTTACCCATATGTCTAATGTGCTCGGGACGATCAACCCGGCTGAAGAAATCATCCGATTGGCACATGAGCATGGTGCTGTCACGCTAGTGGATGGGGCCCAGTCTGTGCCACATTTTGGTGTTGATGTCCAAAAGCTAGATGTGGATTTCTTGGCTTTCTCAGCACACAAGATGGTGGGTCCAACAGGAATCGGAATCTTATACGGAAAACAAGACTTACTAGAAAATATGCCGCCCTTCCTTGGTGGTGGCGATATGATCAAATCCGTTCACTTACAGGAATTTGTAGCCAATGAGCTGCCGTACAAATTTGAAGCGGGAACGCCCGCGATCGCAGAAGCGGTCGGATTTGGCGCCGCTGTAGATTATTTAACATCTGTTGGTATGGACGCCATTGCCGCCCACGAACACGAAATAACGGAATACGCCCTTGAACGATTAGAAGAGGTGCCGGGGCTGAATGTGTTTGGGCCCAACTCGCAAGATAAAGGCGGAGTAGCTGCGTTCACGTTTGATGATTTGCATCCGCATGATATAGCCCAAATCTTGGACAGGGACGGCATTGCCGTCCGGGCTGGTCATCACTGTGCACAGCCTCTGCATGAAAAATTTGGTGTTCGTGCTACAACACGGGCTAGCTTTTATCTTTACAACACAAAGGAAGAAGTGGATAAATTGATTGAAGGCCTATACAAAGTGAAGGAAGTTTTTAACTAAATGGACGACCTTTATCGAGAACAGATCATTGAGCGCTACAAAGAACCACATTATCGCGGTCATCTTGACCCGAATGATATTCAATTTGAAGATGACAATCCGTTATGTGGTGACCACATTGAGATCACACTGCGTGTAGACAAGGACGATAAGGTGGTTGAAGCCGCCTTTGACGGCCACGGCTGTGCGATCTCACAATCGTCTGCTGATTTACTGGTCGAATCCATCCATGGAAAGGCTTTGGATGAGATTAAATCCATGAATAAGGATGCGGTACTCGATTTGTTAGGGATTGAACTTGGGCATGTGCGTCTGAAGTGCGCACTGTTGTCACTGAAAGTTCTCAAAGCCGGAGTGTATGGATTAGGGGAAGCCAATGACGATCTGGTGGCATAAGTAAACTTTTACTCTCGAAAGAGGGGAGCAAATGTTATGTTCAACTACACTGAAATTAAAGAAAACAAAGTAGATTATTTAGAGATTGCTCCTACCAGCGAGTTGCCGGAAGGTGAACGTTTATTCGTTGATATTGGAGATACGCCTGTGGTGATTTTCAATATCGCGGGAAAATTCTATGCCGTCGGGGATATATGCAGCCATGACGATGGACCACTTGGTGATGGAGAAGTGGAAGAGTTTAGGGTGGTTTGCCCACGACACGGAGCCGAATTCGATGTGCGCTCGGGAAAAGCAGTCCGAATGCCGGCTGTGGTGGATATTCCCGCTTATCCTGTACGGATTAAAGATGGCATGATTGAGGTAGGGGTTCCTAAGGATTAAACGAAAATCCAGACATATGATAAAAATAAATCCTCGCCAAAATTAGGTGAGGATTTATTTTATTAATAATCGCACTAAGATATTAAATCTTGTTAACTGATGAGTTTTCCAGGATAGATTTCAATTTAGCACTATCTTATTAAATTGAATGTTCAAGCGGTTTGGTGCCAGCACCCTCGGCCAGGTGGAAGAATCCACCTGGCTCGGCTTCGATTCTGTTCGTCATTATTGTTCAACCGGATTCTTGCCTGAAGGTGAAATCAAATTCAAATGGTATAGGCCCTTTTATTCTCCCGCCACTGAATTTCTTATTCTCTTCTGTGAAGTAATATAAAGAGGATTATTCAATTCTTAGCTGATAAATTTTCGTATTTTGCGAGTTGTTACCATAAGCATAAACCTCAGCAATTGGTATTTGGATAACCACCTCGTATTCAAGTTTAATCATCACAACATCCTTAAATTGTCAGGATACCGTGGATATTAAATCCAGCATTTATATTTATTCCATATCCCATAGAAAACGCCAGATAATTTATTGTATAATAATTTATCTATGGGGGAGTTGGAAAACCGCTATAGATTAGAATCTAATTTTGTTAGGAGGTTAAATTGCCAAAAGTTAATTACAAATATAATAAGCGCCAAAAGGACATCGCTAAGAAAAAGAAGCGTGAAGAGAAAGCAAAGCGCCGCCAGGAGAAAAAGAAGAATTTATCTCTTGAAACAAACTCAGAGGCTCCCGCTGAGAAACCCCAGGAAACACCAGAAGGGTAGGAACAAGAAAATGTAAGTTGTTTTATTTGGAACAAGTAGATAAAGGAGACCAACGATGAGTGCAACAGAAGTTGTAAAGGAATTTTTTGAGGCTGTAAATGTGGGCAATATTGGTGCCGCAGCAGATCTGCTCGCCGATAATTTCGAATTCAGCGGACCTACTCCTGATCCAATCGGAAAGTTGCCATTTATTGGATTAACTCGCAACAATGCCATTGCTTTCCCAGACTGGACCTTTCAGCCTGGCGAATTTCAGGAAAGTTGGGATGAAGTCGTTGTATCAGTACGCATCTCCGGCACCCACTCAGGGGACTGGGACCTCTCAGCCTTAGGTATAGGCGTAAAATTGGCCACGAACAAATCCTTCGATTTGCCACCCGCGCCAGGTAATTGGACGGTGAAAGACGGAAAAATCACAGCCTTTGCTTCAAAACCCAGCCCAACCAATGGCCTGCCGGGAATCCTCTCAGCGCTGAGATTTAACCCACCTAAAATGGATTAGTTTTCGCATAGCCATGAAACTAATGAGTGACTTTGTAACTACACAGAACTTTCCAAAGGGAGACTCCTTTTTTGAACAGCTATATCACAATCATTATGTCAAAGTAACATAAATGGGAGTCGTATTATATTAATCTCGCATAGCCATTAAATATTAAGTCTTCTAGGCTGAAGGTTCCTTGTGACAAAATTTATCTTATTTGTAAATTGTAATTTTAAATTTTGGAATTTTGGACTTGATTGTAATCACCGGCTTGGTTTTTGCTGCAAATCCGTGATTACTAGAACTTGAAGCCGCAATATTACTGCTAGGCACATAGGCTACCTTTACAATGAAAGTAGGATATATGAATATTTTGCCGGATGTAAAACGGAACATCCGGTTGGTAAGGGGAGGGACTTATGCTCTTCATTCGGTCATACGATGTACGCCGCTTTCTTGCTGACTACTCTGCCCCTGGTCCTGATAGCTTAAATCTCATCAGGGATTCGCTTTGCCTGTTCTTGATGGTCAATTTACTATTGAAGTTAACTTATGAAGAGCGATTGCTGAAACACGCGCTGCCAGAATATTCAGCGCATTTAGAAACATCCTATCTTCTGACCCCGTTCGTGTTCTAAGGATAATAAAAACGGTTATTGTCTCTGTGTCTTTAAGCAATCACTTTGTTATTGTTATTTATTGGGATATTTTTGGGCAGTCATCTCAAACAACTTTGCGTGTGGCATAGTTGATGTGATTGCCACCTTTTCCAGGTCCACGACCATAAAAATGCCATTGTGGAAAATTGAAGTCCGAAGTTACAGAACAAGGAAGCATATAGACAGCTTGCAAGAAAGATTCTAAGTCTGGAACGTTATAGATGTTAACCTCGTACTCCCACTTATCCATTTGATCAAAAATAGTACGGAGCTCCTCGTGGGTCCATTTTAGTGAAAAACGATTAATTCCCCAATTGGTAAGCATCTGTAATGTCTCATGAGCTTTGTCTGCTGTGGTGAGGATTAGCGGTGCTAGAAAATCTATCGAACATTGAATGATTGCATTTGGGTGCGTTTTTGCCAGCCGTCTGAACCCTTGCTCCTTCAGCTTCTCGAGGTCGGAGTTGAACCACAGCTCCTCGTCGGCCAGATCGAATTTAACGATCAACTCCAACACTTGATCCAACAAAATATCTTTCGACTTAAGGTCAAGCTTGATTGCCCGGCCCGCCGACTTGATTTTTTTCATCACTTCGCTCAGGGTGATCCACTCTTCGTCCGGACTTAACGGGGTTTCTGAAAATGAGTCGTGCCGAAGGATTACATTGTAATTTCCTGGATCTAATTGTACGTCTACCTCAACCCAGTGCACATCGGAAGCCAAATACTGGCGCAGATTGGCTTCATCATTCACTCCGTGCCAGACCAATTGGACATGGGAGGGTAGCACTTTCTCACTAGGGACCAGCTTCGACAAGCTGTATTCTTTACCGCGAACGGTTCCGCGCGGCACTCGCGTACGTATGGATTCAAATATGGTATTGGCGTGCAACAAAAGTACCTGCTCGTTTAAATCAGCCCTATCCAACGCCTTTAAATTAAGCGGTTCATTATCAACAAATGCAAAAACATGGTAACCAGCTTCGTTAAAATGCTTTAGGCCGGCTACTTTGACGTCTGGAACCTTTTCATCAAAATTCCCGCGATTCATGAAAAGTAATTCATTCTTAAAAACGACCCGATAAGGTTTACCAAATTGGTTCAGCGAATGCAGTGTGTCTTCCCGCAAGGTTTCTGGACGGCCTGTCACTAATCCAACATCAGTATTTGGCTGAAGCTGGAACCAACGAATGACATCCAACACACCCTGGAATGGATGGTGCATCTCGCGGATTGCAGTTTTTGTCCAACGCTGCTTCTTGTACCAGTTAAGAATATCCTTTCGTGCATCCTCGGGTATATTTAACTTCTCCACAAGTGCATCCACTTGATTTTCATGTACTGTTATCTGAGATAGCCTCAACTCCTCGAAGTAGTTGGTGCCTCGTTTGTGGTCAAAGGCTTGAAGCACCATCAAGATCATATAGCGCATATCGAGGATAGAGCCATCGATGTCAAACAGAATCATTTGTTGTTGATCGGGGAATTCGTCGCAAGCTCGTTTGTATTGCTCTGAGAGGGTTTTCATCCAATTTGTCTTCATAGTTCCTCTAATTTAAGTACAATGAATGTCTTTCACAGTTCCTATGAATGTAAACACCGCTCTCAAAATGATGAACATTCTACTCTATTTTTAAGACCCGGCATAGTACTTATAATTAACAAAAATGATTACTTGAGGCTGTCAATTATCCAGGCCAATCTTTCAGGGATCCATCGATAAAGTGCTGGCCATGGAACTAGAATATCAGGAGAAACGGGGAAGGAGTGGTTGAATTCATAACCTGGCTCAAATGTATGCCGTTGCAGAAAAGCGTAAACTAACCTATCAACCTCAGGAGTCTTTAAACTGGCGAGTTCTTTGAATACCGGATTTACCAACAGGCCTCCAGTGCCTGCCTTTTGACTGCATAATTGTCGTGTGTTTTCAGCCTCGTCTTGCAACCAAGTGATAATTGGTGCAAAGGCATGCTTGCCAGGCTCAGAAAACAAGGTAAGTCGCTCATTTGTCAGTGGAATAGTACCGTTTGCATTCATGTTGAGGTATTTACCATGCCAGCTGGCTTCAGCCCTAGCGATCTTTCCTTTAGCATCGATGAAAATCCAGATATGTTCAAGATCATACAGGTGTACGATGTCCCAATCCCACCATATCGCATATTCAATTGCTAATTCAGGATTTGAACCTTTTACTTCGTTTACTTCGACCCGCCTTTGAAATGATGGTGAAGATGTGTTTTTCCGAATGATGCTATAGGCTACGGCTTGAGGCAAAAATGGTTCGCGGTCATCAAACTTGAGGATCGGGGCATAACGGACTGCCAGAGAATAATCTATGTCGTCGGAACTCGGGCGCGACGCGAAAAGTGAATTTAGGTTGAGGTCAGTATTGTTCACTCTTCCTCCAGGTCTTAGCTCAATGCTCGCCAGAGAAATTGGTTATCCTAAGGATTTCCCCAACAATTGTTGTTACTCCATCCGGGCCAGGAATAGGACGGCCAGGGGTACCCTGACCAGTTGAAATATACAGCGCGCCATCGGGCCCAATAGTAATGTTGGTTGGCGCGTCAAGCCCCTTGGCCAGCACGCGAGGCTGGCAGCCGTTGGCTGGATACAAGGTAACACGTCCACTATATCGAAGATAGCCCCCATGAATAGGAGCTGCATGCGGGTCGTATAAATCAAAGCTTGATGGAATCAGCTTGGTAGGGGTGGATGCCATTTCGACGACGTAAATATTCCCGGCCTCATCAATAGCCACGTCCACAGCGGTAGTTAGATCGACGATCTCGTCAGTTATTTTTCCCGTATCGGGATCAACACGGACTATTTTAGCGTCGCCAACAACAAATGAAATGATGTCGTCAATACTCTCCGCTTGTTCGTCAATCAGGTATCCTGAAAATAGGGCAACAAGAAGATTGCCGGTTATAGGATCTACTGCAAGACCCGCTGGCACTGCTTGTTGCCCGCTGTCCAAAAATGGGAAGAGCACGATGTCTCGAAATTCACCTGTGAATGAAATCTCAATAAGCATATTGAGACCACTCTCCACTGCAAATATTTTTTGTTGGTCACGATCAAATGCTATTCCATTCATGTTATTGCGGTCGGCCAAGGTTAGCCCTATCCTTCCCTCCGGACTAATAACATGAAGTGCCATACTGTTACTCAGGCCACCGTCGTCCACCGATAGAAACAAACGCCCATCACTGTGCAATAACAAATCGACGGGTCCGCTGACTTCATCCCGTCCTGTACCGTACGCTGAAAAGCCATTGTAGGTAGTGAAATGGCTGAACCATCGCTCGGCTTCCGCTTTGTCTTCGAAGTCTCCATCACCATTTAGGTCGGTAAATTTGGTGAGTTTGCCATCCCATTTGGTTGGATCAAGCAAATGGAGCCCCGTTCCCGCCTCAACGACATACATTTCCCCTGTGAGGGATACCGCCACCCCACGAGGATTTTCTAGACCTGTGATGACGGTTTCAACAACAGGGCTAATCTTTATTGGTGAACAGATTGGTGGCGGGGAAATGGAGCAGCCTGCTAACGTAAATAGAATTGTTGTAATCACACCCGCAACCTTAGAATGGAATTTCAAACTGCTGGGGCTAATTCCAAAGAAGCGAGCGTTCAGATTTGATGTCAAAGAATTGGGATTTTTTTGTATTGAAACCAAGTTTTACTGTGTCGCCAGATTTCAAGCTTAGCGACGGGTCGGCCAACAAATAAAAATGAGAATCTCGAATTTTCGCGTCAATCAGGTGATCGCGGCCGAGCGGCTCGACGCCGTGGATCTCGCCTGGGATGCCCTTACTATCAACAATGATATCTTCAGGGCGGATACCCATCATCACACTTCCCTTGCCAACCGCCTTTTCCGCTCGGTCGGCAGGGATAACTAATTCGAGCCCTTCGCGACGGGCGTGGTAAGCACCGTTTATTTGAGAAAACTCCACTTCAGTAAAATTCATAGGAGGGTTGCCTATAAAACGAGCAATAAAAAGCGTGCGGGGCCGATCATACACTTCAGCAGGTGTGTCGTAGGCATGTAACTGGCCATCGTTTATAACAGCAATTCGGTCGGCCATCGTCATCGCTTCTACTTGATCGTGGGTGACGTAGATAGAGGTGATGCCTAAATCTACTTGCAGCCGTTTAATTTCACTGCGCATTGAAAGACGCAAACGTGCGTCCAGGTTAGATAACGGTTCATCGAACAACAACAGCCCCGGTTCTTTAACCAACGCCCGGCCCAGGGCAACGCGCTGCTGCTGACCACCGGAAAGGTTCGCCGGCTTCCGGTCCATTAAGTGGCCGATTCCCATGATGTCAGCTACCCGCTGCGCGCGTTCTTGTATCTCTGCCTTGGGTGTTTTCTTGAGTTTGAGTGGGTAGCTGATGTTTTGGTAAACGGTCATATGAGGATAGAGGGCATAGCTTTGGAAGACCATGCCGATATTGCGACCCTTGGGCGCTACCTGGTTGACAACTCGGCCGTCAAAACGGATGGCGCCTGTTGTTGGCTTGTAGATACCGGCGACCATCAGTAATGTGGTGGTCTTACCGCAACCCGAGGGTCCCAGAAATACAACGAACTCGCCATCTTGGATATCCAGATTGATAGAGTCAACCCCTATAACATCGCCCCATTTCTTGGTGAGGTTCTCAAGTTCTACCTTCATATTTTTCTCCTCATCATATACTTCGGGTTGGCGTAGTGTGGCTCATCAAGGCACCCAGCGTTCACGGATCAGGCCCCACCCTTGCTGCCGCCGGCGTACATGTTCAACAGCAGGTCCTGCGTGAAGATGAAGAAGATGGCAACCGGGATTAATTGAAATAACCCCACCGCTGTGACTGCGCCCCAATCAACAGCCACTGTGTCGCTCTGAAAGTTCTGCAAATAGACCGACAGGGTAGCCTGCTGGCCTGCCCCGATAGTGAAAGTTTTGGGAATCAGCCAGGCATTCCAGCCGGAGATGAATGCGAAAAGAGCCAACGCTGCCATGCCCGGTTTGATAGTTGGTAGGATAATCTGCCACCACACTTGTAGCCGGGAGGCGCCGTCAATCAGGGCCGCCCGTTCCATATCCCAGGATACGTTGTCGAAAAAACCTTTCATCAACCAAATACCGAACGGCATCTCGAAGCCAACCATCACCAAGGCGACGCCTAAGATGGTGTTATAAAGCCCCAAGGCGCGCAGCACAAAGAAGATACCAATCAATAGGGTCACACTGGGGAAAGCGTGCAGGATCAGCGTTAGTGAGAGAAATGATTTGCGTCCGGGAAAACTCAAGCGGGACAAGCCGTAGCCGGCCAATGCGGAGACAAGTACCACAGTAATGGTCATAAACGAAGCGATCAAAAATGTATTGAAAGTTACCCGCCATATGCTGGGATAACCACGACCAAAGGGAGATTCTCGCAGGAAGCTAAAGTGCTCCAGTGTCAAATTCCCGACTGGTAGTAACCCTTCCGTCTGTGTTGAAAAAGAGCTAATCAACAACCAGAAATAGCCGATGAACATAGGTAAGACACTCACTACTAATATTAAATAGGGCACACCCGCCCAAATTCTTTTCTTTAGCGTCATATCGCAATTCCTCTCATCATTTTAGACCAAATCGATCTTTGGCTCTTGCACCAGATCATCAAATTTAAATACTCTCATATAAATAATCGCGGCCACCACCCCAATAATCACTAGAATCACAGCCCAGGCAGCGCCGTACCCCCATTGGGTG
>JASJYH010000120.1 GCA_030123675.1 Anaerolineae bacterium
CTAACGGTTTGCGTTACTTGCTGGTGGGTGGGTGCGGACTATGTTCATTATAGCGGTATTCCTTCAAGCCAGAATTAGCTCTTTTTAACGGTCAGAATCCCACTAGTCAAGTGCACGCTTTGTTAGCCATAACGCATTGATAGAACAAGATTGCAGGACAGAAAAATGCCTTTTTTCGCAGGACGAAACCCAAAATTCACTGGGGAAATCACCTGTCCCTTCATATTAATAATTGACAATTAGTTTAAGACTCCACCATTTTTTTACCGATCCCACATTCCTAATTGACCTACTTAATTTTTACCGCGTTATGGCTAACTTATGTATAAGCGGAACCATTCTCTAATTGACCCCTGTTTCGTGGGGCTTTACGGAAAGATTCCCTTTAAGTTCTTATCTACAGATTAGTATAGACTAACAACGTGTAATATGCAATCTGAATCTCACCAATAAGTCAACGCTACTCAGTGAAATTAAATTTGAGTAGGGTATAATTTGATAAAATTTGTCTGACATCTCATTATTTGAAAATATAAAATTATAAGGAAAATCGGATGTTATTGAAGGGGTTTGTCACAATTTTCGCCGATAGAAAGAAAGTATGGGATTTTCTCACCGACCCTAACCAGATCGGGCCTTGTTTCCCGGGCCTGGAAAGTATGGAAACCATTGAGGAGCTGAAACGCTACCGCGGTGTGGTTTCCATTGGGCTTGGTTCAGTGAAGGCCCGGTTTAAGGGTGAGCTGGAAATTGTTGAACTGGATGAACCCAAGCATGCCAAGTTAAAAGTGCATGGGACTGCCTCTGGGAGTGCGGTAGATGCACTCAGTGAAATGACCCTTAGCGAAAATCCCGATGAATCAACCCTCGTAGAGTGGACGGCAAATGTGAATATATCGGGGCAACTAGCCAGTCTGGCTTCACGGTTAATGGTGCCTGTTTCTAAAAAACTTGCTGATCAATTTTATAATGAAGTCCGTAAGAGAATTGAAACGGAGGATATACAAACCGGGCAAACGGATTAAACCATGCGTGATATCCTGGCTGATCTTGAGCACTGGCGTGAGGAAAATAAATCCATTGCGCTGGCAACGGTCATTGATACCTGGGGTTCCTCGCCCCGTGGTGCCGGTGCGAAAATGGCGCTCACATCAGATGGAAAGGTAACCGGCTCAGTCAGTGGCGGCTGTGTTGAAAACGCTGTAATAGAAGCCGGGAGGGAAACTATTAGGCAGCAGCAACCCCAACTGTACCATTTCGGAGTGGCCGACGAGACTGCCTGGGATGTGGGTCTTGCCTGCGGGGGCAGTATAGAAGTTTTTATTAAAGCACTCGATATTAAGATTTTCAACTCATTACGCAAACTAATAAATGAAGAAACTACCGTCGTGGTCGCCACAGTTATACACGGCCCTCAAAAAATACTGGGCCGTGAGATTTTGATCGACGAAAATGGGGGCGTAACCGGGTCCATTGGGGCAGATTGGGATCAGGAAGTAACAGAAGCAATCGAAAATATTCTTTCGCAGGCTAAGCCGCGCCGCATACAATTAAAGGATGATATTGAGATTTTCGCAGATGTGATTCTGCCTGCTCCAAAACTCATTATGGTTGGTGGCACACACATCGCGATTGCATTATCCAAATTAGCAAATACGCTTGGGTACCAAACCATTGTGATCGACCCACGCAAGATATGGGCCAACAAAGACCGATTCCCAGAGGTAGATCAACTTGTTCAAGCCTGGCCCGATGAAGCGTTTAAACAAGTGAAGATCACCCGTTCCACAGCGGTTGCGATGCTGACCCATGACCCCAAATTGGATGACCCCGCTTTAAGAATAGCTTTGTCCAGTAAGGCGTTTTATGTGGGTGCACTCGGAAGCAAGGCCACAAACGCGAGACGGCGTGAAAGATTGTTAGCCAATGGCCTGAAAGAATCGCAATTATCGGGCCTGCATGCACCCATCGGTTTGGATATTGGCTCTGATACGCCGGAGGAGATCGCGCTTGCAATAATGGCGGAGATCGTTGCTACGCATCGAAAGCGCAATCAGGGTTCGGCTACGTTTGAAGCGGATTACCATCCCGCGGTTCAATCAGTTTAGGAAAACCATGAAACCTGCTCCCTTTGAATATCATGTTCCAGATTCGCTCAATCAAGTGTTGAGTTTGAAGCGTGAACATGGCGAGGATGCCAAGTTGCTCGCTGGGGGCCAAAGCCTTGTGCCCGCAATGAATTTCCGCGTTATTCAATCAAAAGTATTAATCGATATCAATCGCGTCGAAGAACTTAGTTACATTAATGAAGATAGAAAAGTCTTACGTATTGGGGCTATGGCGCGCGAACGACATTTGGAGTTTGATCCGTTAATTGATAAATGGACTCCCCTATTGGCGGAAGCCGTGCCCTTTATCGCCCATCCACAAATCCGTAACCGCGGCACAATCGGCGGAAGTATCGTCAATGCCGATCCGGCCGCAGAACTGCCCGTACTTATGCTGGCATTGGACGCTCGCCTTAAAGCGCAAAACTCCGATGGCGAACGTTGGATACCTGCCACAGATTTTTTCGATGGCATGTTCACGACCACCCTCGCAACCGATGAAATTTTGGTTGAGATCGAGTTGCCACACATCCCACAAAACACAGGTTGGTCCTTTATGGAAATGGCACCCCGGGCAGGCGATTATGCCTTGATGGGTGTTGCCGCATTGGTTGGTTTGGATGAAGCCGGCAAATGTACACGCGCAAAACTGGTTTACTTGAATGCTGGCGATGGGCCTGTGGATGCAAAAGCAGCAGCCAAATCATTAGTCGGCGAAACTCTCAATAAAAAAGTTATTAATCATGCGGCTGCCCATGCAAGTGAAAAAGAGATCACACCCTTTGGGAATATCCATGCTTCCCCTGAATTCCAAAGACATCTGGCAAAAATATTAACTCAGCGAGCATTGGTAGCGGCAGCTATTCGCGCTGGCGAGGGCTATATCCAATGATAAAGACATATTCAATTTCAACGACCATCAATGAAAAAGAATATAAATCCGAAGTAGAGTCGCGCCTGCTGCTGAGTGATTTCTTGCGCCACGAACTTGGATTAACCGGAACCCACGTAGGCTGCGAACACGGCGTGTGTGGCGCCTGCACTATTTTGGTCAATGGCGAGTCCATGCGTTCATGTTTGATGTTTGCTGTGCAGGCGGATGGGCTTGAAATTACTACAGTTGAGGCTCTTGGAAAAGATAAAGACGACCTGCATCCTTTGCAACAATCTTTTTGGGAAGCACATGGCTTGCAATGTGGGTTTTGTACACCCGGGATACTGATGACCCTGATCCCATTTTTAAGAGAAAATCCCGATCCAACCGAAAAAGAGATCCGTGCAGCAATTTCTGGAAATTTGTGCCGCTGTACGGGGTATCAACACATCGTAGATGCCGTCTTGCTTGCCGCAGAAAAGATGAAATAAGGCGTATGAATCACGCTCAGTTAATGAACGCCTACCGAACTGGGAAAATGTCCCCTAGCGACTACCTTTCCCAGATAGAGAATAAATTCTCAACGCACGAACCTTCTGTTCTGGCATTCCTTCCTGAAAAAAATCGCTTTGAGCGCTTACATAAGCAATCCGAAGCACAAACCGAGAAATACCCTGAAGCAAAAACCCGTCCAGCATTATTTGGCATGTTGGTCGGAGTGAAAGATATCTTCCATGTGGACGATTTTCCAACAGGCGCAGGCAGCCGCTTGCCGCATGAAGAATTTCAAGGAACTCAAGCCGAGAGCGTAACCCGGCTTACAAATGCAGGCGCACTAATTTTTGGAAAAACGGTCACAACTGAGTTTGCATACTTTACGCCGGGCCCCACACGCAACCCGCATAACCCCAAACATACGCCTGGCGGTTCGAGCAGCGGATCTGCCGCGGCAGTGGGTGCTGAAATGTTACCATTGGCTCTGGGCACGCAAACGATAGGTTCGCTCATCCGCCCGGCTTCTTTTTGCGGCGTGGTTGGATTCAAACCAAGCTATGATCGCATCTCGCGCGCGGGCGTCATTCCGCTATCGTATTCGCTGGATCATATTGGATTTTTCACACCGGATGTCGCCACAGCCAGGCAAGTTGCGAGTGTGCTGATTAAGGATTGGGAATCAAAGACCGTGGAAAGGAAACCGATTCTCGGAATTCCCGAAGGGCCTTATCTTCAATCCGCCTCAGACGAAGCCCAAACCTGCTTCTCTGCAAACTGCCAGTCTCTCGCCGACGCAGGCTACGACCTACGCCACGTTTCGGTCATGGCTAATTTTGAAGAGATACGCGCTCATCACGATGTAATCCTTTCTGCCGAAGCTGCGAGTGTACATAAAATATGGTTTGATAAATACGAAAATCTTTACTCAAATATATTTTCAGAACTGATCCGTCGTGGTCAAGCGATTACAGAATCCCAATTAAAGGAAGCCTTTTCTGCTCGCAACAGCTTCCTTGCGGAAATAACTCAAAGCATGCATGAAAATAAGATTGACGTATGGGGTTCACCATCCGCGCTTGGGGCCGCGCCAAAGGGTTTGGAAAGCACGGGTGATCCCGTCATGAACCTGCCCTGGACTCAAATTGGATTTCCGGCCCTCAACCTGCCCGCAGGAAAAAATTCGGAAGGGCTGCCGCTGGGTTACCAGGTAACAGCCAAACGATCTGAAGATGAAGCCTTGCTCGAATGGGCTCAGGAAATCGAAAAGGTGGTTAGCCCAGCATGAGCGTCACGAAATTTGAAATCCGCCAGGGGGCGTATTACGACTCGGTTGTGCTGATGCAATTGCAACGCGGTCTGGTGGGTTTGCCAAATGTGGTTGATGCGGGGGTTGTGATGGCCACACCTGCTAACCGCGAACTGCTATCCGCAAATGACATCTTGCCTGACGCGGTCACTGCCAACCCCGATGATTTGTTAATCGTAGTCAAAGGCGATACCGAAAAATCTGCTCTGGCTGCCCTTGGACAAGTAGATGAATTGCTAACTCGTAGGAAGTCTTCAACCATGAGCGAAGATTTCCACCCGCATAGTTTAGGTGCAGCGGTTAAGCAATTGCCCGAAGCAAACTGGGTGCTCATATCTGTCCCGGGCCGCTATGCAGCAGATGTTGCCCGCGAAGCATTGGCCCATGGCAAACATGTATTTCTATACAGCGATAATGTCTCCCTGGAAGATGAAATCGCATTGAAGGGTATTGCGCGAGAAAAAAGTTTGCTCGTGATGGGCCCAGATTGCGGGACAGCCATCATCAACGGCTATGGGCTCGGATTTGCCAACCGCGTCCGGCGTGGATCAATTGGGTTGGTGGGTGCTTCGGGAACAGGCACGCAAGCTGTCACCAGCCATATTCATGAGTTAGGTGGCGGCATATCGCATGCGATTGGCACCGGCGGCCGGGATCTAAAATATGAGGTCGGCGCGATCACTGCCCATCAAGCCTTGGATGTACTAAAACGCGATCCTGAAACAAAAGTTATCGTGCTGGTTTCAAAACCGCCCTCAGCTGAAGTTGCCACGCAATTGATTTCCGCCGCACAAGCATCCGGCAAACCTGCAGTGGTTTATTTCATTGGCTATCCTGCGCCTGCAAGACAGATCGGCAATTTGCATTTTGCGGTCAGTTTGAGCGAGACTGCGGAAATCGCAGTACGGTTGGTATCCAATAGTGATAGTTTAGGAAACTCCAACAAAGCTGGGAGCGCAAAAGGGTATCTGCGCGGATTGTTCTCAGGTGGCACACTGGCCTATGAAACCCTGCTTGGTTTACAATCCACTCTTTCCCCTATTTACTCAAACACACCCATTACCGCTGATCAAAGCCTGAAAGACCCTCTGCACAGTCAATCGCACACCCTCATTGACCTTGGCGATGAATTCTTCATGGTCGGGCGTTTACATCCAATGATCGATAACGATCTTCGCATTCGACGCTTAAAGCAGGAAGCCGCTGACCCTGAAGTCGGCATGCTCCTGCTGGATCTCGTGTTGGGCCAGGGCTCTCATCCTGACCCTGCCAGTGAGCTGGCTCCGGTGATAAAGGAGATTAAGAAAAACAGATCAGACATACAAGTCCTGGCGATTGTGATTGGGACGGATGAAGACCCGCAGGACACAAGTTCGCAAATAGATCAATTGAAAGCATCTGGAGTGGTGGTCTTCCGCACTGTGACCGAAGCTGTCGAATATATCAGTCTGAGATTCAGTCAACATAAATCAGACGGGTATCCACCTGTCAAACTCGAAAGCCTGACTCAGCCGTTGGCCGCGATAAATGTTGGGTTGGAATCATTTTACGAAAGTCTAATAAGCCAAGGCGCGGCTGCCGTGCATGTGGAGTGGCGCCCACCTGCGGGTGGCAATGAGAAGCTTGCCTCGCTGCTTGCTAAGATGAAGTAATGGAGATCTCGTATGAGTATTGAGCAAGCCAATAAAAAAGCGGTTGAACGGCTCATGGAAGCCAGACCCATTTTAAAAAGTGTCGCCACAGCCAGAGATGTTATTCCCGGCATGAAAGACAATCTGCTCTTGCACGCCGGTCCGCCGCTTGAATGGGCACGCATGTCGGGTCCGTTGCGTGGGGCCATAATTGGCGCTATGCTGTTCGAGGGCTTGGCGAAAAATGAAACGGAAGCAGTTTCAATGGTGGCAGGAGGCGAGATTGAGTTTGACGCCTGTCATCATCACGGCACGGTCGGTCCAATGGCGGGCGTTACCTCCGCATCCATGAAAGTCTATGTGGTTGAAAATGCCGAGCATGGCAACAAATCCTTCTCAAATCTGAACGAAGGCTATGGCAAAGTTTTACGATACGGCGCCTATAGCGACGAGGTATTAAAGAAACTACATTGGATGAACGATGTGCTTGGCACAGCCCTGGCAGATGCGCTGGCTCAGTCTGATGGCATTGACATGCGGGCCTTGATTG
>JASJYH010000121.1 GCA_030123675.1 Anaerolineae bacterium
CAGCAGCAACATGTTCCAGAAAGACAAGTTGACCTCTTGGTCTTAATACACGCTTAATTTCATGTAAGCCAGTCTCAAGATTCGAGAGTGAGCAACAGACTAATGAAGCCACGACAAAATCAAATGATTCGTCGTCAGCTTGAATTTGTTCTGCTGTACCGTCGGAAATTTGAATATTTTCTAGACTACGATTAGAAACGTTTAGTTTTAAGAGCTTGCACATATGTTTATCTGGTTCGGTAAGAACAAGATTAGTAACGCGATCAGAGTAAAACCCGATACTTGCACCCGTACCAGCGCCAATTTCTAAAACGTCACCACTCACCTGTTTTAGAAGTTCTTGTCTCCAATCTTTCAGGCATGCTTCTTCTGCTTTAGCCATGAATCGATCGTAAAAAAAGGCGGTTAAAAAAGACATATTCGATACCTAATAGTCTGGCAAAAACCTAGCGGTTGATTGTTTTTCTGGTGCGAATGTCGTGATATACCGCCAGATGTTCTCATTTATTATTAACTAGATCAACGGCTGCAATGTGCCGTTTTTTCCGTCCGTGACTTCAAATCAAAAGGCGGGAGTCGACCCATTGCGGGCATTCGATGCTGGGGCGATTTACTTTTACTTAATCAGCCTAATCTGTCCATCTAAGGCTGACGGGATACAATAACAAGCATTCGTTTCAATCCATCAGCGACTGTTCTGCCAACTTTAATCGATCAGTAATTTTTTGCGTGAGTCTTGTTGTGTCGTAGAAAACGAGTACCTTACGGTACAAAATCTCACCGGAATCCCCAGGGGACTTCACCCGCACTTGCTTCATGACTGCAACAATTTCGAGCACAGGTATATTTCCAAAATCTCTGGCGCCACGTTGTCGAATTACAACCCTTGGTACATCCTTTTTTCGCACAACCCTGTCTTTGAAAAATTTCGATCCCGGCTCCTGCTCCTCCTCGATCGTACCTGCCCGGATTGCGGCCGCCATCACTTTGTTAAGTGCAGAGCGAAGATCTTTACCCATTCTGAGAAAACCTGCGCCCTTCACATACAACTGACATGCTTGTTGAATAATGACTGGGCCATTATCTTCCACAATTTTCACGAGATGGGGAGTTACTTTAGTTTTCGACACGGATCTTGGATCTGGCAATTGACCTGGAACCATAATATCGAGTTCCACTTGATCATTCTCACCCGGTGAATAACTGAGTAACTCGTTGTCAGCCTCCACCTCGTCCCCTGAAGAACGTTCGTTCAGCTTTTCTTTGTTTGAATCTTCCAAATCCTTTACAGGAATTATGAAGGGCGACCCTAAATCCTTACTCTGTGACGATGTATCTTCTTCTTTATTAGAACTTACCTGAATTGGAGCACTTTGATCTTTATCAGATCTTCGAGATATTGATGCCCCGATTAAGCGCCTATCGTCACCACGTGCAGACGCTTCATCACTGGAATTACTTCCAATACTGAGTTCAGAAGGTTCTGCCCCAATTGTAATTCCGCGACGTTCAAGCTCTTCCCAAAGCCCCTCTAATGCGGCAGCCGGATCAAGATAGAAAGTACTTCCGCGTACTCTCCAAAAATGCCAGCCACACCGCTCAAGCGCTCTTTGCCGTCCAGCATCGAGCTGATACTGCTCTGGCCCATGCCAATAGTCGCCATCACACTCGACTGCTAACCGGCCCTGCATTCCATCAATAATAAGGTCAATACGATACCTATTAATCCTCACTTGCGGAATTACTCGATATCCGCGCTCGGTAATGCGTACGTAAACATCTACTTCAAACCAACTATCGAATGGTTCTGGTGGTTTCACTTCTCTGCGATTTACGGTTCCTGACAAGTCTTTTAGTTCATCCAAAGATATGTCAGCACAATCCAGTGGGTCTATTGCCGGAGCCATACAATACGCTAGCAATCTTGCCTGTAAACAATGGCTGCTTAAATCATTTAATGTAACCGAATGAAACAGAATCATCTGATCGCGTGCGCGACTGGCTGCAACGTTGAAACGTCTCTCATCAGCTGCTTTGGTACGCACGCCTATACGGTAACCCTCAGTCACCGCGGAAACCATACTAATTAGGATTACATCACGTTCATCACCTTGGAACGCATATGCATTGCCGCAGATAATCGAATGTTCTTCCATTGTCTCTGGGCCAACTTGTTCCAACAGTTTCTGCTCAATTAAACGCGACTGCGAATTTCCAAGTAAGGTAATTACTCCGATCGATTTTTCTTTGTATCGCTCATCTCTTATCATCGACTGAATACGTTCAACGATCGCACTAGCTTCAGGTTTATTTATCGCATTAGAGCCACTGCCTTCTCGATAACCTCCTTGAACATGAACAGCTTCTACAACCGGCTTCAGGCGATCGTTCGCGTACTGCCTTAGAGGAATCAGTGGATTAGCGGAGTAACTAAGATTATTAGAGAACTGAATAATTTCTGGCATACATCTAAAGTGTTCCCGTAATACTACCCTGCCCTGATAACGAATCTCCGCTAGATCATAGAAGCTTCCATCCGCCCCTAAAGCATCGCTATGGGGAATATCTTTTAAATGTAGTTTACGAAGCTCATTAACATCATTCCCACTAATGCCAACAAAGTCAGGAATAATCTGCTTACTGTCCCCAACAACTACTAGGCGTTTAGCAAGGTAAGTTAGCAGTAGGGCCTCTGGTCCCGATTGACTCGCTTCGTCGATAATAGCCACATCAAACATATCCACTCCAGGGCGCATAGTCTCTGCAACGCGGTACATGGGCATTATCCATGCTGGTATAGCTGTTCTGCACTGCTCCATGTGCCCCCGGGCAGCCTTCCTGTGAATCGACGCGTGCTTTCCAGTGCCTTTACCTAGGCGCTTCATGGACAGGGACCAAGCAATTAAGTGCTGTCGCTCATTTTCGGTCAATGATTCGAGGCAGTGACTCCATGCTTTTTTAGCAGCGAGAGCCGCAAGATGTTTCCGAATCTCGTTCCCAAGCATTGCCGCTTCGGCGCGCAAAGATTGCTCTTGTTTCGGATCACAAAGTCTTGAAACCCAAGTTTTTGCTCTAGCCCAGTCCCAAGCCATCGGAAATACTGTAATCCTATGATCCCACGCCCTATCCCGATAATCCGCGCAAAGTTCTTCTGCAAAAATAGGTGCTGTCGCTTTCAAAGATGCAAGCAGCGCATACCGACGTTGAGCCCGCCCTCCTTGACGACAATTGTTGGAAATTTCGTTATACGCTTTAGTATAAGCTTGGATGTCACGATTTTCGATTGCCTCTACAAGCAGCCCAATCGTTGGATCTAAATTATCCAATCGCATTTTTCTAAGCCACTGGTCAGCTAATTGTGTTAGGTGTTTCTGTATGGTTGAAAGCTTCCACGCTAATTCGAGAACCTCAATCACCAAATACAACTCCCGCAGTTTCGGTATCTCGTGCCAAATTGGCGCCACAAATCCAGGTATCTCGGCGCAGACCGCTTGTAAAGCTCTTACTAATTCAAAAGCACTTTTTGCAACTTCAATTGGCTCACAAAGGTCACGATATTTTGCAACACCCATTGTCGCCTCCAGATCACCGAAATTGGCGTAGGGAGCCCATCTTTTTTCGAGTCGAGAGAATAGTATTTGAATATCAAGCCAGCCTACAAAAGCTTTAAGAATAGCCTCTGAGCCGCATGGATGACCGTCGAAGCGAACATCCTTTTTCATATAGAAACAACGTTTTATTATATCCGACCGAAACGGCCCGAAACCCCATTTCCCCCCTGATTCCAGATGTTCTAATAATTCAGAAGCATCTACTCGAAGGGTCAGAAAATTTCGATCACCAATGCCGGATACAGTACGCTCTTCATTCCAGTCCTCAATATTCTCGATCGAATCAAGGTCAGATTCAGTAGAACGTAGTAACTCCCACCAAGGTCTGTCCTGATCAGCGAGAACTTCAAGAAGCATATTATTTGTCCAAGGGGCAATATGCTTCTCAATCTCATCAACTACCGAAATCAGTTTTTTAAGCTTGACTTCAACAGGCTCAATTAATTCGGGATTGCATTTCCCAAAAACTTCATAATTCGGGTGCTCTTGGACACTGACAAAGCCCTTGAGCTTCGCCTGAAGTTCTGCTTCGCGATTGAATGTAGACTGTAGCTTTTCGACTGACTGCAATTCGCTTGGATCAACGACATGCCATTCAGCAGAATCAATATTTTCGACCGAAGGATCTCTGAGAAGATCTAATAGAATGACCAGTTCTTCGGCTGTAACCTGAAGGTCGTCTTCCTCGTTTGGAGTATCTTTGAAATAGCGAAAATTCTCTTCTTCGGCTTTTAAGCAAGTCGCTATTGTCTGGAGCGTACCTTGATATCCGCCAAATTTGGGTGGATGCTCAAATGTCTCTTGCTCCCGAATTGCTTGTAGATCTTCATTGACCTTTTGTCGCGTTGTCCGAGAGTCCGCGAGCTTCTTCTCAATATCTTCGATTTCTCTAACGTTTATACTCTTATCCCACCCATTGTGCTTGTTGGTGATACCAATTACTGACTCCTCCATGGCCCTGAGGCCCTTTCGATCATCGCCAAGAACAACGACTGCGAGTGGCGCTAATTCTTTAAGCCTTTCCTCGAAAAATCGCCTCAGAACAGATAATGCTCTCGCCGTGTGGCTTGTCACCAATACCCGGTTACCGGTTGCCAATAAGTGGGCAACAAGATTAACGATAGTGTGCGACTTGCCAGTTCCTGGGGGTCCCTGCACCAACACGCCCTGGCTTCTGTTTAAGGTGTTAATTATGTTTCTTTGCTCGATATTTGCCTCCAGCGGGAAATACAACTCTGGGTCTGGCGCATTTGACGAACCATCGGGCGGACGATCGTCAAGAGAATCTGATCCATAAGGATCTGACACTATGGAAACAAATCGGCGTACTCCCTCCGGAATCTCCTTTTTAGACTTAATTCGGTCGATAATCTCGTCAAATGCGCGAATGTAGGAGCGTTCTGATCGCTTGCGAAATAATATGGCTGGTGAATAGCAAACAGTTGGTCGGTCGGAGTCCACCTTCTGCTCTGCTAAAGAGTCAAGATACTTCCCCTCAGAAGCTATATCGTTAACCCAGCTTTTTAAGACATTGTCGATAATAATCTTATCCCAGACATTGTCGGCTAATTCATTTAGGTGTTCCTGAAGGTGCCTTTGCACTAAGACATCGGGTCGTTCAGCAGGATCAAGCATATCTTGCTCCAAAATTAGCTTCGCACCATCACCCGCAGGTCCTATGCGTATGGTTCCTGATGCAGCTTCGAGTTCAATGGATGTTTGAGCCGCGATAACATGGCGTTTCACCTCATGACCACTTTTAAGGCGCCACTTTAGCAACCCAATTCCCAAAACAACCTCATATTGCTCGCCGAGGCGCTGCTGTGTTTTCTGAAGATGGAACAAGTGCGAATAAGCATTTTGAACTGGACGCAGTTCCCGGTCGCGTTCAGCCCAAGGTTGCCACTCATTCTTCAAATAGCTTTTTAGTGAATCGTGAATTTCCGGAGACTCGTCAAGCAGAACTTTTTCAACTTTTGCTTGCTCCACAGGATCAAACGACTCCTCCTCTTTAGCATCAATATCCACGTCTTCGCGCTCAACAAAGATCCATTCGCGTAAAGTTGGTTCTTCTGTCGAGGAATCGTGCAACTGCTCAAGATCTAACCACTTCTGCAACTCAATGTGTGGTTCAGGAAAACGTGGCATTTGGGGCTTTCGTATTTCAACCCACGCCTCAAGCTGAGATTCGTCATCATCTTGCCCTCTAAACCAAGCAGCGGCATGGCAGCCGGATACTCTGGGTATGTCGGAGATCCACAAAACATCTTCGTAGGTGTCAAGAGAACGGATTGTCTTTGTACGAAGCTCAGAGAAATCGCGCAGAAACTTGAATAAGCCCAGCGCTTTTTCCTCTACCTCAGACCGGTCCCCATCAGGAGGGGACATAATCACTGCTCATTATTGAGCTTATCGCCATAATTTTTATTACTCCCTGTAATCTTAACCTAAATCGGTACTTCTGGCCCACACTTCGTCACCTGTATTTGCGATGTTTGGGTGGCACTTGAGCCTAATTGGAATCAAAGTCAGCAAATATTATCACATACTAGTACTTGAAATTTATCTGTGAGGCTGGGACATGAATGACTCTTATGTGCCGTTCTCAGAATTTGGACTATACCTATCGAATATCCGTTTTCAGACTATACTCATGTTATGCGTTTTGTATTAATGATGGCAACGATCCTGGTCGTTTCTTACTTGATCTTCAAAGGATACTCAACTGGCCTGAACAATAGTGAGGTTCAAGTCGGAGTAGAAAAAATTGATGCCCTTAAAAAAGCTGGTGAAATTAACCAGTTGATTCAGGATGCTGCAGAAGTACAAAGACAAGAAATAGAAAAACAATTACAACAATAAATGACTCCCCCACCGAATTTGTTACCAGCGTCCGCATAGTGCCGAAGATTGCCTCCTAGTTAGCGCTTATAAGCGTCCGTTATCGGGAAAGCAGACCTATAAATAAGGTGCTTAGGGCATAGCCCGGTATAAGCGCGGATAATCTTATCCGGCCCGGAAACCACTAGATCGATACCTCCGTTTGGGCGCTCAAGTACACGAGTTCTGCGTCGTGCCGAATATTGCACCCGAGTGGATTTCGGCAGATTTTAAATCAGATCGACCCAATGTTGACTGCGGTATCGAGTAGATAGGGTCAGGTCTATCCTTTAACCTCCTTTCGAACAATCTTTCCTACCATCACAAAATGCAATCCAAAATAATTAGACGTAACGACCTGGACATCCGTTAAGTATAACAGGCGAGAAGGATAAAGGATAGACCTGACCCCTTTTACCGGTGTTTTTAGACTTAATTCGGTCGATAATCTCGTCA
>JASJYH010000122.1 GCA_030123675.1 Anaerolineae bacterium
TGGAAATAATTTTTGCTGGGGCAGATCTCAGCCTTGGGTTGATTGCCTCAACCCAAATACCTGCGGGAGTGGTATTACCATTTTCCAGCACAGCCACCATCAATAACTTAGATTTGCTTGACGCTCAAAATACGACCTTGCAAATTACGCTTCCTGACGGGATTAGTTATCTTTCCGATGATTCAGATGTAACTCCAACCCAGGCTGGGGGTACACTTACCTGGGATTTGGGCACCCTTTCAGCGGGAGAAAGTACATCCCTGACCTTGCAAGCGAAAAGTAATTTAAGCTTGACTGTCGGCAGCAGCCTGACTACCACAGCCGTTGTTTCGACCAGTGATGTAGAAGATGACCTGGAAAATAATTCGGCCTCAGCAGACACACCCGTCGTGAGTGGCTATTCGTCCAGCGGATCGATCGACCCCGCGAATCAGACTCTGGCGATCGGGGGGTCCGGCACATTTGATCTCACAATCCATAATACCGGCTTGTTGAGTGATCAATACGGCATAGCAGTCCTCGGGTTGGAGGCTGAACTTTACTCCCTTTCACAAACCGAATTGGCGCTTGCGCCTCAGGAAAACGTAGCCATAGCGCTCAATACAACTGCAAATAGTTGTGAGCAGGCCGGCACACATGCCTTCACAGCCGTGGTTACCAGCCAGAGTTCGGGCGCTAGCTTTACATTGCCCGGTTCGGTTGAGTTCTTGTCGGCTCCAATTATTTCGAATCTGCGCCCCGCAAACGGAACCATTTATGGCTCTCGGGATGTCAGCATCAGCTGGCAAACGGATGTTGCCTCTAACGGCAGCTTAACCGTCACACCCGAAGGCCAGCCTGAAAACGCGCAGACCTTTGAAACATCCAGCGGGAACTCCCATACCGTGCTGGTGACTGATCTTGATCGGAATTCGACCTATAGCTGGGTGGTAACCGCGACCTCTCCTTGCGGAGAAACTACCTCCAACCCAAAGCAGTTTTCAATTGGCAATGGGGTTGTATTCAAGGATCATCAAACGAACTTAACCATAGACCGTGATTATGATCAGACCGCTCAGATTATGGTCACAAATCAAGATAACAAACCGCACGATATCTTAGTAGAAATTCAACACTCGTATGAAGATCTAATCGTCAACTTTAGAGGCAGCGGCAGTATTGACGAAACGATCACCCTGCTTCCAGGGGAATCTCGCACGATTGAATTGGCGGTCTTTGCCCAAGATGCTGAGCTTATCGATGAGAATTATGTCCTGAATGCGGTTCTTACCAGCAGTGATGGTCTCCAGACGATAACCGACTTGGCGATCATTAATGTGCGGGTTTTGTTTGAGGTAAATTACTCGCTCGATGAAATAAGCTCAAATTCGCTCTACAACACAACCACCTACCGCATCACCAACTACGGGCAACCGATCACGGACCTCTTCGTAAACGTGGTTGATCCCACGACTAATCTACCCGCTTCAGTAATGATCACACCCCAGGTTGTGCACGCCCGGCTTGGGACGGACGAATCCCTTGAATTTACTGCCACCCCCTTATATTCGGTGGAAGATCTAACCGATACCACTGGAAATTCGTCAACCATTGGCGTGTTGGCCTCCTTGGCGAAACAGAGCGGTGCTATTGATATTAATTTTGCATTCGATATCACAGTCGCCAACGTAGTCCAACGGCATGAGGTGCAACAGAGCTGCGACCTCGGTCGTAGTATCTATGCGGTCACGTTGAGCAATGTCTTGTTGCACCTGCCGTTTAAGAGTTGGTATTGTCCGAATCGTGCAAATATCCATATGGGAATTTGTGTGCCGCCCATCGCTCAGGCCAGTAACATTACCGGCGCCAGTATAAATATTAATATTGATCCTACAAGAAAGCCTAGTAAATATGATTTCAGTATCAGAGTTAATGGCCATCAAGTAGGGGCTTTGGAAAACCAAATTCCGGAAGGGCAGTATCGATTCCCGATTGATAAATCCTTTATTAATACTGCCTTTAGTGGCTGTGCAAGTAATGACATTCATATCAATGCTAGATTTGATAATTATGCCCATTATCAAATTTGGGCCGATGGAGAATTATCCTTAGCACTGGACAGCGTGACTGTCTTTGTGTGCGCAATTGATCAAGCACAGGCTGACCAAATTGCTTTTGGCTTATATAACTTCGAAAAATTGCCTGACACATTTAGCGTTGACATTCGCCTGCCAAATGCAAATAGCACTGCCGAATCGAATTCTGATGGATATGTAAAACTGCAAGCCTTTGTGTCAGATAATTTGACCAGCTTCAAAGATTACTATACCGTTGAGGCTGAAATCGAATATCTGGATGCAATTGGCACTCCCACAGAGAAATTCCTTTTATTCAATGATGGCTTGGCGGTTCATGCCGATCCAACCGCCAAGGACCGTTCCTTCAATACTTTGTGGCTCCCGAAATACGGAGGCGACATTCATATGACTGTATATGCCACAGGACCTGCCGGCAGAGTGGTTACGGATGAGATTACATTCAACATTGACGCCCGACCTGATTTCGAACTGACCCGTGTCTTCATCGAGAAAATCACGAGAAAGGGCCAGGCCGCGGAAGTGCTGGCCGAGATCATAAATAACGGTTTTCCGGTTACAGGTCCGATCACAGTTGAGTTTAGATATTACGCGGTCGGCGCTGACGGGCAAAAAGTAGGCGATCCCATTTACGTCAGCCAGCTGCAGATCTTTGACTCAATCTTCAATTCCACCTTCGATCATGGCGAGCTCATCACGGTCAAAGATAAGAGTTTCGAGCCTCCTGAAATGAAACCATATTTTGTGGAAGCCATTGTAGACCCTGAGTAGGGCAAAAGTGCTGTTGTAAGGAGACATGCATAATGCATATTCGTAAACTGAGTTCTTTCGTTCGCAATGCCATAATCTTGACTTTAGTATTTATATTGGCATCCGAACCGATATTAGTCGCTGCCCAGCCTGCTAAGCGTGATCCACGGGCTGCGGCCATGGATTTAATCCTGAAAGGCGGGGAAACCTATATTGACAGCGCAGCCCGGGCCACATTTGAGAGCGCAGAACTGTTTAAAATTATAAGTGCCATTCAGAGCGTGCCACTGCAACAGTTAAACGAAGCCTATCTGGGGCAGACCATCGAACGCGCACTTTCTATCGCAGAAGACGCGTCGATCGCATTAGGCGCCGCAGATGATCTGGCAGATGGGATCGAGCAAATTGGGGGGGTTCTGCCTGGGGCCATAGATATTGGCCAAGCTGCCAGCCAGGGGCTGCCTGATCAAATGCGCTCAGATTTAATTGCGCATGCCGGTTTGTCCCCCAGTCAAGCTGATCAATTGAGCGCCTCTATCTTGGAATTATATTCTGCTCGCCAGTCTGCAGCTGGAGGCTTGCCTGCAGGCATTCAAGCTGATTTACTGACTTTTGGCTTCACGCAAGCCCAAATCGACGAGATTGCGATTGCTGTAGGCCAGCGCGGGCTGGTCAACCCCGGGTTGAATACGCGCCTGGCACAGTTCCGGGCAGCGCAGGATGAGCTGGCGGATGTGCGCAGTGGCATGCTGGTCTTGGCGGTACAGCTCTTGGGGTATCAGATCGCGGTACGCCAATATAACGGCATCCAGCCCCGGGCAGTGACCGATGCGGAATTGGATGAGCTTTCCGAAGATGAGCTGCGCCTTTTAATCCATGTTGCCCATCTTGATTCCGCTTGGGGTGATGATCCCAACGCTGAAGTCGGGGCAGGCGATTGGTGGTTCATCGAGCACTTCGCAGCCCGCGTGGCAGACCGTTTGGAACCACTGATCGTGGAAACCCAAAACCGGGCTTTGGTAGCGGAATTATTTATCGTGCAGCAGATGCGTACCTTAGCAATCAGTGCCCGCTCCGGGGATGCGGCCTACGCCAAGGCCGAACTGGAAAACCTGGCTGCCTTACTGGCCTATCGCTTGGAAGCCACTGAGTACTATCAGCAGCTCAGTTCTCCAAACTTGCTTGCACTAACCCTGGCGAAGATTGCTGTGCTGCCCGCCTTGCGGGAACACGTAGCCTGGCCGATTTCTGGCGGCGCGCTAAAAAATGCAAAATTGGTAACCCAGGAACACATGCGAGCCTTTGGCGTTCAGAACCTGGCCGCCATTATTGGCAGTTTTGATGAGTCTGATGAAACCAACAATCAAGGCAGTATTCTGATTGTCGCCGGATTGCAGTTCTCAGATCAGTTAAGGGTAGATATTACTCAGGTAATGCAAACCATAAAAGTTGCCTTTAATGACGAGGGCATCTGGCTGTGGTTAAAAGCCATCCTGACCGGCAACACGGACAACCCGGCCTTACTAACAGCTAACGTGATCCTGAGTTTTATTCCAGTACTTTCAGTAATTATAGATTTGATTTCACTTGTAGTCGATCCCAGTATTGGGATCAAGGTTTTATCTCTGATCGGAGTGATTGCTGGTCTTGGTGACGTTGCCGCTTTTTTTCCTGGCACGGTGTTCGCGGCAATTCTTACGAAGGTTGCTGATGTTGGTGCCGCAATTACCAAGGGTTTGTTCAGGGTCTCCAAACTTGCCTTCCGGAGTATCTTGGATACGCTGAAATTCGGGGAGGCCTTCGATGTAATGCTGAAATTTTTCAGGACTGCTGGAAGCATATTATTTAGACAGGGCCTTCGGGCAGGAGATAATATTCTGCAGGCAGTCACGAATTTGTTCACTGGTAGTAAGAATCTGTGGGGCAACTTTGTTACCTATGTCCGCCGTGTGGGTGCGGAAAATCTGGTCAAACTCGGATTTGATGAAGGCGGCGACTTGGTGGGCCGCATTCTCAACCTGGGCGTGGATTTGAGCGATGAAGCACTGGCCGGTACTAGAAAGATTGGGAAAGAACTTGCTGATACAGGCTTAGATTTGAGCAATGAAGCTGCTGAAGGGCTTGGAAAACTAGCGAATTCGATGGATGGGGATGACTTACAGCGATTTGTAAATCTGTGAATATAGATCAAATTGAAGATGTTTCAAGGGCTTTCAACAAATTTGATTCATTAACCCGTCAAGGTGCTGAAAAAATTGCGCAAAAAGTTGGGGGAGAAGATTTCGGGAAATTGATGTCGAAGTACGCGGATGATAAAGATTCTGCAGAAAGAATATTTAATGTTTTAGGTAATGCAATTGACGATGACTCGCTCAAAATTGCTATGAATCAGGGCAGCGAGGCAATTAATACACTTTCCTATCATAATGTGAAATTTCTAAACGATAAGACCATTGCAAAAGAATTAGCACAACGTGCTGGGAAAGATACATTGGTGTTGCAAGACATTGCGACTTTGAAAACCCTCGGCCCAATTGATCCCAAGTTCCTCACACCAAGGCAAGCAGAACTAATTGCGAATATTGCCAAAAACTCAACAAATGGTAGCGGCAATCGATTTATGATTGGTTTTTATAATGATTTCGATGGTGGATACATAAAGGTAGTGCGTGATCACCCAAATACTTATAAATTTTATAGTTCTCACCCGAATGTATATGATGACCTTGGGTCATTTAGCAATCGGAGTGAGATACTTGAATTAATCAATAAACAAGCATTGGAAGCATCCATTGTCAACAAAGTCCCATTTGAGTATTCTCTATTTGAGGCTGCTACAAAAGATAAAAAGGTAATAGATGAGTTTTGGGACAAAGGAATATTGCTTAGAGAAAGTGGTGCCTCAGATGATGTTATTGAAAATGCTCTCGACGTTATCTTAAACACAGCGTATCCAGAAGGAATACCAAGCCGCATGAAAGAACTGAAATTACTTTTCTTTAATGGTTATGGAAATAAAACGTTTGATGCGGCCTCTAACTTATTTAGGATTACACCATAACATTGAGGTAAACCATGGTCTCGAAGAATGAACAAGAATATCGAATGCAGGGGACAATTGAGCTGATAGAACGTTATTTGCCCTTGGGTAAGTGGAACTTCAGAGAGAGCTCTCGATACTTTGACAACAAGATTTATCCAATAGTTATTTATGATTCTCAAATATGTCGCATTGAAATATTCCATCATGTAATTGGCAGAAGATCGGAAAAATTAATTGTTGTCCAATATGGAAGCTTAGAAGTTCCTGATAAGGCTGACTCACTTCGTGTGAATCACAAAAATAATTATCATCTCTACTGGCATAGTATTCGCTTTCCACTTTATTTCCTGGATGGATTATCTCCAAGGAAAGCCTATCATGAAAAGGATCCAATTTTTATCAAGGAGTTTAAACAGTCAGAAGTGGCAAGAGAGATAAATTATTCGGCGAAGAAAAGTCTCGCTATGCATGCAGCCATTTGGGAATCCTATGGATCTAGGTTGTTTACTCTGTTTGATACTAGTAATACAAGCTTGTGGAGGCAATACTCCACATTTATCAGGGAGTATTGGAAAGTACTCCGTTCTCCTAATCCCTGATATTGGCGCAAATTAGTCATTGAGAATAGGATTACCTACATATGAAAATCTTACAAACCAAGCGCATCCCGAGGGAATTAATATGAAGCTTTCTTCTAGCCTGAAACCATCTGCCATAATCCTGGCGGGATTACTGCTCCTGACCATGCCGGTACTAGGTGTCTCTGCCAGGCCGCAAGAGCTTGGGGAAGGCTCTGCCTGGATCGTCGTCTAGGGAAACAGATTCCCCGATCCAACGCCTGGTCTGGGA
>JASJYH010000123.1 GCA_030123675.1 Anaerolineae bacterium
TCAATAACTTGAGGATGTCCTCATCACGTCCGCATGAAAAATGTGAGGGATGAAACCCTGTTGGAAAATCTCCACCACTTCTTCCATACGAAATATGTTTGCTTAATAATTTTCCATCGTGACTTCTAACAATTGACTGTTCATGCCTGACTACATTTAAAAACCCCTGCCGCATGTAATACATGCGGTACCGGTAAAAAAATGGATATCCCAGCTTTACATTTTTTTCAGATGGCAGTATCAATAAATTTTTTGATGTTACCTGAATATCAGGATAGTCAGTTTTTGATATTTCCACCTTTTCATACACAGTCACACCTCCATCCTTCTCACACATCTCCGTCACTTTGTGATCCCAATAAGCCTTGTTCGCTTCGCAGAAAAGAAAAGCGATTACTACCAACACAACGGGAATTGCAACAACCCATCCAATCAATCCCATGCCTAAACATTGTTTCCTTAATTTTATATTCATGCTGCATTTCTCCATTGCATTCCAATATCTCCACCTTCACCACCATTGAGCATATTGTTGACACCTTCTCCGAAAAGGCTACCGTTATCGTCACCGCCATCTAAAAAATCAGACACATTGCTGCCCAACAACAAGTCATCGCCACCACCACCACTCAGACTGTCATTGCCGGCATTACCAAACAAAGCATCAATCCCCAAAAATGGTGTCAGGTCTTGAATCTTGAATATATTCACATCATATTCCTCTTTAGAGTTTCATACTGTTTTACAATCTTACTTACCGAGCTGTAATGAAGGTCAAAATATTTAGCAATGTCTTTTTGACTATACGTACCACTTTCATAAGCGGCGCAAATAGCAAAATTACGCTTTCGATATTTTTCTGAATAATAATCAAGCGATTTTATTGTGCGTCGCCGTTGTATCTTAGGAATTTCTGATAGATCCTTCTCAGAGGCTTGTCTTAATTGCTGACGGCTCACAAATTGTTCATCGCCCAAATAAATTTGTTGTCTTAATTGTTCCCAGAGCGGAGATTGATTGTCTCCGTCTTGTATAAATTTGATGAACTGTTCCTGTGCTGCAGACAATAGATTACCATAATGTCCCAATACCCAGTCTCGCTCTAGCCAATCTGGCGTTGTAGCCTTGCTTATCATCGCCCGGTAACTGCTCCATGGATATTGCCCGGCAGTCTTGGTCATGTTTGCACGTACCGGGTTTAATAATACATAACGGATAACTTCTAATAGATAGCTATCTTTCTCAACTAGTATCGCCTTGTACCTGCCTTGAAAGAGATGACCAACTCGCTGATGTGTTCTATTGAAAGTTTGCGTATAAACCCCGTTTATATGCCGCATACCACGGGACAGGTTAGCTTCTGAAGTTTCAATCACCAGATGGTAATGATTACCCATTAAACACCAGGCATAAGAGTGCCAACCAAACCGTTGACAGGTTTGAGCGAGCAATTTTAAGAAATCGATGCGATCAGCGTCTGTTACATAGATATTAGAATGGGCATTCCCGCGTGAGGTGAGATGATAAATAGCACCAGGGTATTCTATCCGTAATGGTCGTGACATCGACATACTTCCTTGTACGTAGTTATGATGCTTATAGGTTACGATATTAACATTCAGATTTCCATCCATTCTTACACGCCCTAATTTATAAATTCAATATTCAAGACCTGACCCTGGTGAATCCTAGTTGCTTTTAACTCATCACAAGAAATAGTTTCACCATAGGCGTAAATGGATAAGAAATTTGTGAGACAAAATATTACTAAGGCGTTAAATATGGATATTCTAAATTTTAGTGTCATTTTATTTTCCTTGATCACCTTTCCCGCACACTCTCATCTTTGTATCTCAACAATGGACTTAACAAAAATTCTATTAGCTTTCGTTTACCCATCTTTATTTCTACCGTTACCGCCATGCCGGGGGTTAGATTCACTATCTTCTCTTTAACTTTTATGGTGGTTTTAAACATCTTCACGCGCATGGCATAAACTAGACCCAGACGTTCATCCGGGATGGCATCATTGGAAACATTAATGATCTCGGCATCAATCAGGCCGTACTTGGTGAAAGGAAATGTTTCTACCTTGATTTCGGCTTTCTGCCCTTCATGTACAAAGCCGATGTCTTTATTCAGCAACCAGGCTTCGACTTCTATCCCACCTTCGTCTGGAATAATGTGCATGAGTTCCTGTGCGGGTGTAACCACACCACCAATGGTATTGATTGCCAGTTGATGTACTGTGCCTGCAACGGGGGCGTTGAGTGTTTGCGAGGTGATACGCTTTTCTGCTTTTACCTTTTCCTGTTCGAAGACAACTATACGGTTCTCTGCATCGGTCAGTTCTTTCAATAGTTGACTTTCAAACTCGGCTTTTGTGGCAGCGAGGCGTTGATTGATGTTTGCAATACTGGCATCGAGACTGACCAGATTATTTTTCTGTATATCGCGTTCTTTAACTTGTTCTATTCTTTCCTGTTCCAGCTCCAGCCATTGTGTTCTTGCTACCAAATCTTTCTTTAAAAGATCTTCAAGGGCTTTTACCCGCTCTGTAATGAGCGGGATGGTTGCATCTAATTGTTGGATACGGTTACCAACGGCTCGGCGATCCGCTTGTCGCTGTCTTTTTTCATCTTTAAGCGCTTCGCCGCGTGCTGTATATTCATTAATCTGTTGATTGATGCGTTCTCTTTGCAGATTTATTTGTGCATCGTTTGCTTCATGGATACCAATAAAATGATCCGCTTTATCGGTCTCGTTAACGTAGTCTAAAACACTCAGTAAACGTGCCCTATCTAATTTAAGTGCCAGTTGTTGTTCCTTTACCTGAGTATGCTCTGCTCCAACCAGTGTTGTATCAAGTTCAATCAATGCCTGACCTTGTTCAACACGGTCACCTTCTTTGACAAAAATATTTCTTACAAGCCCTGTTTCCAGAGGTTGAATAATTTTGACCTTGCCGCTGGGGATGATCTTGCCCTGTGCCACACCGACAATGTCTACTTCACCAATGCATGCCCAGGTAATGGCAATGACAAAAAACAACATAATGGCCCAAAGAATATAACGGCTCATGGGCAACGGCGGTGTTTCCTGTATTTCCAGGGCCGCGGGGAGAAATTCGAGCTCGTCCTTTCGTTTCGTATTCATCATATATGGCTATTTATACATTCTTTTATATTGCTATTTATATGGCTTTGGGCTAGTCTTTTCGCATGAGCAAGGAGAGCTTTGAATGGGATCTGGAAAAGGACAGTGACAACCAATTGAAGCATGGTGTTTCTTTTGATGAGGCTAAGTATGCTTTCGAAGATCCAAATCGACTTATTGCACCAGACAAAACTCATAGTGCGACTGAAAACAGGTATTATTGTATAGGTAAGGTTGGCGAATCTATTCTGACAGTAAGGTTTACGTACCGAAGAGGAAAAATTCGCATTTACGGTGCAGGACGTTGGCGAAAAGGTAAAAATGTTTATGAAAAAGAAATTTAAATATACAGACGAGCCTATGGGCGAAATTAAAATCATCGAAGATTTTCTGCCTCCGCCGGAAGAGTTAGTCTTTAAAGAGGATAATACGAAAGTCACCATTGCTTTAAGCCACCATAGTATTAAGTTTTTTAAAAATCAGGCAAAAAAACATAACACCCAATATCAGAAGATGATTCGCAATCTTCTGAATGAATATGTCGCGCGACACCAAGATTGATAATGTATTCAGTAAATTTTTCATATTAATTTTCTGTGACCATCCCAACCTGGTGAGAATAGAGTCTGGCGTAATAACCATTTGTTTCCATGAGATCCTTATGATTACCATGCTCAATGATCTGACCTTTCTCAATCACCAATATACGATTGGCATGACGTACCGCACTTAGGCGATGTGCAATGATAAATACCGTCCGACCCTTGCAGATATAGCGCATGTTTTGATGGATAATAGATTCAGATTCATAATCCAGAGCACTGGTGGCTTCATCAAAGATAAGTATGCGAGGGTTGGTAATTAGCGCACGGGCAATGGCAATGCGTTGGCGTTGACCACCGGAAAGATTTGATCCATGTTCCTCAACAATCGTGTCATAACCTTCCGGAAGTTCTAGAATAAATTCGTGTGCACCAGAGAGTTTCGCCGTTTGTACAACGCGTTCCATCGGCATGGCCGGATCGGCCAGCGCAATATTTTCCCGTACGGTTCGATTAAATAAGAAATTTTCCTGCAAAACAACGCCAAGGTTCTGTCGTAGCCAAACTGTATCAACCATGGCCAGATCCACACCATCCACCATCACGCGGCCACTTTCCGGGACATAAAGACGTTGAATCAGTTTGGCTAAAGTGCTTTTACCGGAACCGGAACGGCCAACAATACCAATTACCTCGCCCGATTTAACATCCAGAGAGATGTTTCTTAATATTTCCGGCCCATCGGTTCGATAGCGAAATGTCACTTTATCAAACGTCACCCGGCCTTCAAGTTTAGGCAAAGAAGCACGGCCAGGTGAATACGTGGGTTCAGTTTTGACATTTAATATATCACCCAGGCGTTGTACCGAGATTCCGGCCTGTTGAAAATCCTGCCAGAGTTGTACCACCCTGAGGATTGGACTGCTAATTCTGGCCGCCAACATATTAAAGGCAACCAATTGCCCTACACTCAATTCACCATTGATGACCAGGCGCGCACCAATCCAGAGTATCAATAATATTGTAACCTTATTGATAAAGGAGGCAGTCTGGCTAGTGATATTGCCAAGATTGGTCGCCTTGAAACTGGCACGCACATATTCTGATAATTGCTCTTCCCAACGACGTTGACATTGAGGTTCAACTGCACTCGCCTTGATTGTTTCAATCCCATACACCGATTCGACAAGGAATGCCTGGTTCTCTGCTCCCCGATTGAATTTCTCATGCAGTCTTGCACGTAGTATCGGGGTGATAAAAATAGCCAAGAGCACATAAAACGGAATCGCACCCAACACCACATAAGTCAAGGTCGGGCTGTAAAGATACAGCACTGCAAAGAATACAAAGGTGAAAAGCAAATCAATCACGAGTGTGATGGCCGAGCCTGTAATGAAATTTCGAATACTGTCCAGTTCTCTTACCCGTGCAACGGTATCTCCTACTCTGCGTGCTTCGAAATAATTTAACGGTAGCCTCAGTAAATGCTTGAAAAGATTCGCACCTAAAACCACATCAATACGGTTGGTCGTGTGTGAAAACACATAATTACGCAAACCGTTTAACACAACATCAAAAATGTAGACAACCAACAAACCAACGGCAAGTACATCCAGAGTTGTCAACCCTCGATGTACCAGCACTTTGTCAATAACGACCTGAAAGAAGAGAGGGGTGATCAGTGCAAACAGTTGAATAAAAAATGAAGCGATAAGTACTTCACCGAGCAATTTTTTGTATTTCAGAATCGCAGGGATAAACCAGGAAAAATCAAATTTTTTGAAACCGCCTAATATCCCTGCACGGCGCGTTAGCATGATCAATTTTCCTGACCACTGCTTCTCTAATTGCTCACGAGTAACTGTAAGCGGTTTTTGCTCAAGAGGATCCTGGATTAATGCCTGGCCTTCTTTATCCTGTTCTTCTTTAATCTGTGCAACAATGAAGAAATGGCCATCTTCATGAATAGCGATGGCCGGTAATTGTATTTTAAAGAGTTTCGACCATTCACTTTCAATTTCTCTGGCTTTTAAGCCTAGTGATTTAGCAGCACGTAATATTTCAGACGAAGTGAATGTCTTCCCGGATTCACCAAATTGATGGCGTAATTGAGCAGGATCTGCGGGCAGGCCATAAAATCTTGATAACATTCCCAGGCAAAGTAGGCCTGTATCCATTTTTTCTTCAGGTGCTGATGATGATGATTCCAATGAAGCGCTTGCTCCTTCAAACGAAAGTGATTAATTATTTTATAAACTTCACTAGCACGAAACATGCGATAAGTTTTCTGTGTCAGTGTTGGCACAGACTACTCAGAACAATGATGTTTGTGAATACCCCAAATTGGGTAAGTTTTTTACTACAGAAGGTTATGTCGCCTTTTATAACGTTTGAAAATATAAGCTCTAGATGTTTTGGTGACAAATAAAAAAATTATTTACAAAATCACGTTGTGAAATGACGACTTGAAATTTTATTTAATGTTTTTTTATTTGGGCTTGTTTAATTTGACGGAGAGAGAGAGGGATTACTCCGTACTTCCATGTACTCCACCCCTCTGGGGCTAGCTTAGCTGTTCAAAATTGTTCCTGACAATTTTGTCAAACCCTCTTCTCGGGTTAGAACCATTACAATAATAAACAAATACAGGGTCTATGGCTCTGTATTTGTTTATTGGCGGAGAGGGAGGGATTCGAACCCTCGGTACCTCGAAAGGTACAACAGATTTCGAGTCTGCCCCGTTCGACCACTCCGGCACCTCTCCAAAACAAACTATTATCTTAAACCACGATACTATTTATCTGTTACAACAGATTTGATTCACTACCTCCATGTAGCTCACCCTGTGGGCGGCTGTGCCGTCTAAATTTATTCGGCAACTGTTCCAGACGTTACTCTACCTCCTACATCCATGTAGTCGTCCCGATAAATTTGTCGAGTCTGCCCCGCTATTCCACTCATCTATGAGTTCCACCCCTTTGGGGCCATCGTTCCGCGATGTTCACAAAACTGCA
>JASJYH010000124.1 GCA_030123675.1 Anaerolineae bacterium
GGATTCTATGGACACAGTGGACAAGTATTGTCCCAATTTGTGGACGCTATGGACGCAATGGACGCATATATACGGGGTGGACAAAAAGGGAACTGATTAAGAGTCAGTTGCTCTGCCAGTTGAGCTAGTCGGCCGTGCGGGCGGTATTATACCGCATAGAGCTTTAGGGAAGCCAAAGCTTCTCGCGCACGGCAGCAGGGCTGGGCCTACCAATGTGATGAAGGAATTCGCGAGCGAAGATTATCAATGGCTTAAGGGTACCCCATTTCGTGATCAGCATGGGCCAAATATGGTCGCAAAAAAAATTCTGGGTGCCGCTTATGAACTCCCCCAGGCTTTCTTTTCGGATAAGAAAATTAATCGATTTGGTCGTTATCTAGCGGATACCACTATCATACAAAACAATTAGACGGGTGTACTCCGCCTGCCTCACAACAAAAGGTTGATCAGCGCCATAAGGAAAAGGTTTACCTTCAGGCGACTCTAGAACAAGAATATAGTCACCCGGCTCGAGCGAGATCTTGAAAAAACCATCCTCATCGGTTTGGAATTGCACGATCTTGACCCCCTTGAGATTGCCTGTGCCCGATAGGGTATTGACCGTCAACGTCGCCTGATATGGTTTATCGGGACATTCCTGGCCCTCGATCAAGACTGGGCACATCGGTCCAACCAGAGCATTGCCTGTAATCCCGCTATCTGTGGGAGTAGGAGTTGCCAGAAGACCGCAGGCCAACATCAAAAATATAAAAGGAATTAACAAGCAGCTCTTATTCATTTAAAATAAAACCCCCTTCTTTTCGACAAAATTCTCATTCAAAAAACACATTATGGTGTCGGTGTTTTGGTAGCATATTGTGTATAAGTAGGATTAGGAGTTCGCGAGGGGGTCGGGGTAGTTGTGGGCGTATCAGTGGGCATATAGGCCGGGCCTCCTTGCCAAGGTAGGAAAAATGCAAACTTTTTAATGTCATAACTGCCCCTTACATCCCGGCGCTGTAACCAGAAAAGATTGCTCTTGCCTTGATCGCTGGTGAAGCCTAGTCCCATGGCAGCACTGAAACCAGCTGTGTGCACCTGTTTTCCGACACTGTCGCTCATAATCCCAAAAGGATACGCAAAGGTCAGCGCCTGGATACCAGTTGCACTTTCCAACTTCCTGCGCGCGTGATAAATCTCTTGCCGCTGAACAGGCTCTTGCAACTTGGTCAGGTCGCGATGGCTGCGGCTATGGCTGCCCACTTCCCAGCCCGCAGCAGCCAGTTCTTTGATCTGGTCAGCTGTCATGTACCCGTCAGTATTCATGTAATTGCCTACAATGTAAACCACACCAGTCAACCCATATTTTTCCATAATAGGAAAGGCACTTTCGTAAACGCTGATATCCCCATCGTCAAAGGTGATGATGACCGGCCGTGGCGGCAGCCTTGCTCCCTCTTGAATAGCTTCAATCAAAAGTTCGATAGGGATCACTGAATATTCCCAATCTCGGAGTAGTTTCATCTGATCTTCGAATTTACTGGGTGTAACATAATAACGACTGTTTACGGGCGATATATCAATACGATGGTACAGCAAGATAGGAACCACGACTGCATCCGGACCCTGCTTTACCCAGGTCGGGGTAGGGCTGGGTGAGCTCGTAAATGTAGGTGGTATTGTAGGAGTATGTGTTTTTGTAGCGGTATGCGTTGGAGCAATTGCCGTCGTAGCCTCACTGGCGGGACCATTACAGCCAACCAAAACCACGAAGAAAACGATTAAATAGATATACAGTTTCATATTTTTTGTAGAGGGGATTTATTGGTTGAGCTCCCAGATAATCCGGAGACCATCCAGGGTAAGCCAGGGTGAAAGAACGTCGATTACGTCTGTTTCTTTGGCGACAATTTCTGCCCACCCGCCCGTCGCGACAACTTTCATATCGCTTCCCAACTCAGTCCGAAAGCGTGCTACCATACCCTCGACCATACTCACCGACCCAAACAGCAAGCCCGATTGCATGGCGTGTACGGTATTGCTTCCGATTACAGAAGGCGGACGTTGCAAGTCCATATGCGGCAATTTTGCGGCGCGGGTGTACAGCGCTTCAGCCGCCAAATTAACCCCAGCCGTAATGGCCCCGCCCAGGTAATCGCCTTCTTTGGTCAGGGCATTAAAGGTTGTGGCGGTACCAAAATCTATCACGCAGGCCGGGCCGCCATACAGATTGAACACCGCAACTGCATCCGCCACACGATCAGCGCCAACGGCTTTTGGGTCTTCATATCGAATGCGGATGCCAGTCTTAACGCCGGTATCCACTACCAGTGGTTTTTGCTTTAGGTACTTTTCGCAGGCCAGGACAACCCGGGCGGTCAATTGCGGCACGACCGAGGCCAGCACGATCCCAGTCAGGTTGGTTACGCTCTGCTCAGCATTTTGGAGCAAACCCAGGAATTGCAAGCCATATTCATCGGGCATACGGCCATGGTCCGTAGCCAAGCGCCAGTGCGAACCAAATTTCTCGCCCTCATATAGGCCGAGAGTTAGGTTGGTGTTGCCAACATCGATTGCTAAAAGCATCTCACTATTTTACCGCTTCTATGATCTCCGCGACCATATCATAGCGATTGAACTGCGGCATGATATAAACGCCGCCTGCCCAACCCTTAATCTGCTGTGTAAGTTCCACCGCCAAGTCCACACCGACACGTGCACTTTCTTCACCAGCGGCTGTGATCCGTTCCAGGGCCTCTTCAGGGATGCTAATTCCCGGCACTTCGTTATGTAGAAAATTGGCATGTTTGCTACTGACAAGCGGCAGGAGTCCTGCAAGGATCGGTTTATTTAAAGGCCCATGAACAGCCTGGTATTTTTCCAGAAAATTCGGTCCGTCATCAGGGCGGTAGATGGGTTGGGTTAAGAAGAAATCTGCTCCGGCCTTGATTTTGCGTTGCAGGTTTTTGATTTCACGATCCGGATCCGCTGGGCACAGATTAAGCGCACCACCAACAAAAAAGTGGGTTGGCTGGCCAATACTCGTGCCCGAATGCTCGACACCCTTGTTGAATCCTTGTTTAATAAGTTTGATCAATCCAGATGGCACCAGGTCGTAGTTGTCCATGGCTTCGGGATAATCACCAATCGAAGTAGGGTCACCCATCACAACGAATACATTACGGATTCCGAGAGCATGTGCAGCCAGCAAATCACCCTGGACACGTAGTAAATTACGTCCACGGATTGGAAAATGCAGGGTGATATCAACATCGACCTGTCGTTTTAAAACATCACAGACTGCCCAGGCAGACATGCGCATACGCGCCATTGGACTATCAGCCACATTAATCACATCGGCACCGGAATCTGCCAGAAGCGAAGCGCCCGCAATCAATTTGTGAGTCGCAAGCCCGCGCGGCGGACTCATTTCCACAGCCACTGTAAAATGATGGGCTGCCAATCGTTGTGCGAAAGGAGATGGTTTTTCGACATCCGATTCGTAAATATCAACATCAACCGGTGCATCAAATTCGGTGAAAGATGGTACATGCCCTTCGCCATGTTTATCCAATGCAACCCGCATGGCGGCAATATGTTCAGGCGTTGTCCCACAGCAACCCCCCACGATGTTCGCGCCAGCTTGGCGAAAAGCCAATGCATAATCGCCAAAATATTCGGCATTGGCCGGGTACATAATGCGCCCGCCAACTTGTTCGGGCCAACCTGCATTGGGTTTGATCCAAAAGCGCGCACCGGGCACCGCGTGTCGCATCGCGCGTAGGATTTGTAAAAGTTGTACGGGCCCTCCTGAGCAGTTAACGCCAATTACGTCCGTGCCCTCTTCATATAATGTGGAGGCCGCTTTGGCCGGGGTATCACCTAGGAGAGTCAGATTATCGCGCGTAAATGTGATCGAGGCAACTACTGGCAAGTCGCATGTATCACGGACTGCCCGAACTGCTTCTCGAATCTCATATAAGTCACTCATGGTCTCGATCACGATCAGGTCTGACCCCGCCTCGTACAATGCAGAAATCTGTTCAACAAATGCATCCCGTGCTTCGCTAAGTCGGACACGTCCATATGGTTCAATGTGCACTCCTAACGGACCCACATCACCGGCTAAAAATATTTTTTTTTGAGAAGCCGCTAGCGCACCAAGCGCCACTTCAACACCTGCTCGATTTATCGCAACTGTTTGATCTTCTAAACCATACTTAGCCAATTTGTATCGGTTCGCGCCAAAGGTGTTTGTCAGGATTACCTGTGCCCCGGCTTCAATATACTCTCGATGCGCGTCCGCGACAATAGCAGGGGAATCGATATTCAACGCATCAAAGCACTTATCAATATCTACGCCACGCGCATGCAAAACAGTTCCCATGGCCCCATCGGCCAGCAAAACTTGTTGTTGGTCCAAAAAATCCAGAAATTTTATGTTACTCATCATTAATCCAAATTACGGCTGTTTGATAACTGCCAATACTGCGCCGTTCCTTTCAATACGATAAACAATATTTGCCTCGGGATAAGAAGTTAAATCCATATTATAGCGGGTGGTTGCGACTACATAATCGTAAATGTCTGCGCGTTCGATCTCGTATGTTGAGTACATATTTAAGTCGTCTCGTAGGTATCTGTCTAGCAAGTGCGCCGGTCCATCCACCCATACGTTCGCATCTAGGGCTGCATTCTCGTTCAGCCAGTCTGCTGCTTCACGGTATGCCGTGCCCCAATAGTCAAGTTCAAAGCGCCGGAAGGCACCTGCCTGGCCACCGCCAAAAACGTTATAGTAAGTATATTCATACGGATGCAAACGCACGATTCCGATCAGGCCGGGCAGCAACGTCAACCCGATCAGCCAAACACGCCATTTGATTTTCTCAAAAACCACTCCCGCGATCAAGAAGATAGGTGGCAGGACGAAAAATATCTGGCGGAAGTTATCATACAACGGCGTGCGAGATAGGATGAATCCTATTAGGGGAACGACGAACCAAATCGCAGTCAATGTCAGTAATTCGATGTATTTCCGCACCTTTACCAAGCCGATAATTGCTACCGTCAAACCGACCACAAATAAAATCCAAACCGGCTCCGTCAGCTGGAAGGCCAGTAGGGTCGGCAAATATGCGCGCGGGATGTCTGTGGAGGCGTATTGCACGCCGTCGAAGAGCACTTGTCCCGGCCAGGGGTATTGCGACATGACTTGCAAACTCTCTATCAAACGCCCAAGTGGGTTAGGCCACAAATATGGCCAGGTTGCGTACATGCCAGCCAAAGCGATAGCCGCGTAGATGATTAAGGTAGACAGAGCACGTTTGCCATGTTTCCAAAATGCAAATATCGCTACGAGCAGTCCTGCCAGTGGTCCAAGAATTCGAATGGAGCTGGCAATCCCAAGAAGAATGGCTGGGAAGACAATAGTGAGTAATGCGTTGAGAGTAGAAGGGAAATGTTTGCGATAGAGAATTGCAAGAGCAACAGTAGATACCAGTAAATAGATAGCACGCGCTTGAATGAAAAACGTAAAGTAACGCTGAATATAGACTTCAGGCTCAACCTTGTGAATATCGGATGCGATGCTTGAGATGAGATTTGGTTGTCCTGAGGCTGCTGCACGAACTGCACTATCGATCCAGCCATAAATCAGGTCCACGCCGAAGAAAAGCACGAAAACGGAAGCAAGCCAGAGTGCGGTTAGAACGAGGCTGGTCCGCTTGGGGTGGAGCCCAAGCAGGTTAAGCGAGAGGGGCTGGAGAGTGTCAAAGAGTCTCAATCCAAAAAGAAGAGCGAGCAAGAAAAAAGCCATGAAGGGAATATCTTTGGGGCTGATGAAGGCGTGACCCCAAAACAGCGGTTGTGTGGCGAAGAGCAGGGTAGCGCCCAATACAGCTGTTTGACTGAGCCAGCGTTTTGCTAGCGCGTAAAATGCCCAGATACTACCCAAGAAAGTAACAAAGTAGAGCAAGTGGCGCAAATCGGAAATGCTCCAGGGGATTAGGAGCTGCAGGCCCCGGGCCAGGATGCTGACGAGCATGACATACGCCGGTCCGTAGTTGTCGTATGTGTTGCCAAATTCAGGGACCTGGCCAGAGTTAAACCATGTGCTGTAGGCTTGAAGGGACAGATCGGCGTATTTGTAAAATTTTAATTCGTCCCAAGATTCGCCGTAGTGGCGTGTAACGAAGATGCCTAGGACAGCGATTGCAATAAAGATAAGCGGAATTAAGCGGGGTGATATCCAGCCCAATTTTTTCCGGGTGGATGACATGCTCCCTGCTTTAAAATTCATGGTTGCAGTATATCCGTTTCCAATTTTTCGAATCGTCAATTAGATTGGCTTTACCTGGGTTATAAAGTATATATTTAATGATTCTCTCAAGTTCTTTTGCATTACGCACAAAGTGATCATAGCTTTCATGCTGCCAGAAAGCTCCTGTTCGGCCCAAAACTTTATTGGCATGTTTGGCTGAGTTTCGCTCGAGATTATGCATGATTTGAGTGAGGCTGGTTTCTGTTGTGTCCGATTTATCATACAAAGTAATAACAAGCTGAATGTGATTCGGCATAATACAATAAGCTGCTACATCAAACCATTCACCATCCTGAAATCAAATTGATGTAGCAACAATTTCGGCTACACGATCATTTCACAAATAAAAAGGCCGTGTTTC
>JASJYH010000125.1:0-6271 GCA_030123675.1 Anaerolineae bacterium
ATCGCTATCTTGGGCCGTTACCACGGAGCCTTTATGCGAGATAAAAAGCGTATCGTCCAACCACAACAGCCCAAGCGGGGAATTGAGCCGCTCAGCAAAAAGTGATATCTTTTCCGCACGTCCATCACCATCCTCATCGGACAGGCTAGAAATTTCACCTGACAGTGAGGCGACGTACAGACGCCTATCAGGGCCGAAGGCCAGGCTGGTCGGTAAGGCAACTTGGGCGTAAAACTCGACCGAAAAGCCGGGCATCAAAAAGGTTATGGCTTCAGTTCCAGGTAGCTTTTCCGTCGTGGGCTCGGTAGTCGGGACAGTTGTTTGTGTAGGTCGCGTAGAGCTGACAGAGCTGGTAGGCTCAAAATCAGCGGTAGCAACTACATCGTCGGACGGAGGCGCTGCGGCTGGTCCACAGGCCGTAATGAAAGCCGCAAGGAATATGATTCCAAACCGTGTCAATTTGCTATGTTTAAGGGCTTGTGACATTGCTGAATCCGATATATCAATATTGGACAACATTGGTATCCCGATTTAACATATGGCCTCCACCTCTCGTATTTTCTCTAAAACATTTTTACTCGTAAGTTTCAGTGAGATCATAATATAGAAATTATTATGGTTTAGGCTCATACAGATGTTAGAAAGACATGAAATAATATTATCGCCATAAGGGGCTTTTTTGCCAATCCTCCGGGAACCCCATTTGCCTGATCGGAATTTCGGCATATTCATTTAGCAAGGTGAGCACGTTCTCACTCCATTCTGTAGGGCGAACGATATAAGAAAGTAGATATTTCAGTATGGTAATTATTGTAAACACACGGCGGTTGTCAATTTTTACCGGAATGTACCACTCAGAACTGTGGCGGAAATCTGGTAATTTAGGCCGAATGGGAATTTCGCGGTTCCACAATCGGGCGTGATGAGCACAGGCATTGCGGGTGAATAGCAAAGTGTGTAACCAAGATTCGAGTACAGGCGGATATAAGCCGAAGGTTTGAGCCAGGTTTTTTTTCTCTGCCCGATGTAGGAACCGAAATAGGGTAAATAATTGCCCAAAGGTCATTACTTCTGCTGTCATCCATAAGGGTAAGTGCGGTTCATTGTTATATTTGCTCCGAAAACGCTGTACAAACTCTTCCTTGCTGCGTTCAATATTATTATCTATCTCACGCATGAAACGCGGATGATCTAATCTGGGATTAAAATTTTCTGGCTCGCAATACCCAAACGGCCCATGCTGTAAAGTGAATTGTTCGACCATTCGGGTACGCAAAATGGCCACTTCCACATGCTCAATGGCGTCCATTACTAGTAAGCGCAATTGTCTGTCAAAGGTGTACCGCCGCCAAATCATTTCGAATGTTGTCTTGGGTGCAAAATGTTCATCTCCGGTGGCGGGGTCGAATTGCTTGAATGGATACCAATAAGCGCTTAAACGATAATAGTTAACAACACTCAATTGGCGTGCTAATGTTTCTTTGTTTGGATGGATCAAACCGCGATTAAGCAGTTGTTGGGCTTGTTTTTCAAATGAGAGGGCTGGTTTTGTGTATTTCATTCAATCCGTTTTCTTAATAAAAAAACCCGCCACATTTGAGCGTACCCCAAAAGGGGTAGAGGCTTGGCGGGTGTGCTATCCATAGTATACCTGGATAATTCGGTGAGTCAATAGAGGCTGGCCGGTAATGCAACTTGGGCGTAAAACTCGACCGAAAAGCCGGGCATCAAAAAGGTTATGGCTTCAGTTCCAGCCGGCTTTTCCGTTGTGGGCACGTGTTTTGGGACCGCTGTTCGAGTAGGTCGTGGAGAGGAGACGGAGCTGGTTGGCTCAAAATCAGCGGTAGCAAGTACATCGTCGGACGGAGGCGCTGCGGCTGGTCCACAGGCCGTAATGAATGCCGCAAGGAATAGGAATTCAATGCGAGTCAATTTTATATTTGTAAGGATGCTCATTACTTGTAGAAGAGACTCTTCGCTTTGCTCACACCGTCCCGGTATCCTTACGGGAGAGTGACAAAATCTTTACAAACTCGCGGCAAAAGGCGGGGATATCGGCCACAACCCGACCCCAAACCAAATTCCCATCCCGGAAGGCAGGTTCATCCACCCAAATCGCGCCGGCATTGACCAGGTCATCCTTAATCCCCAGTGAACCGGTTGCACGCTGACCCTTGACAATACCGGCCGAGATCGCCACCAGCCCGCCGTGACAGATGATCCCGATCGGCTTGTTGGCAGCATCCATCCCCTGGACGAGATCAGTGACGATTGAGTAGCGGCGCAGTTTATCGGGCGCCCAGCCGCCGGGGATGATGAGAGCATCCAGGGTATCGGCTTGCAGGGATTTGATGGTCGTATCGGGGCTGATGACCAGTCCGTTTTTGCCTTTGAGGGGTTTCAAGTCCAACCCGGCCGTGAGCACTGTGGCACCTGCCTCCTGCAAACGCATCAGGGGCACAAAATATTCCAGGTCTTCGACACCACCGGCAACGAGTGTGGCGATTGTTTTGCCGCTAAGATTCATAATTAGGCCTGCTTAGATCCGATTAAATAATTCTTTTGGGCATGCTTATTAATGGGGCGGGTTGTTTACGTGATTGTGAACCCTAGACGCCATCCCAATATAAAGTCATGTGGTGAGGAAAATAAAATATAAGAATACCATCGAGCCGCAGAGTGAAAACAGCAAAAAGATACTTACCGAAATCCTAAACAGCCAAATCCATCCCGACCACTCATAGTAACGCAAGTTGAGTTGCTTAAACGGAATGCCCTTTGGCCATTTGTTTATCTGGTCGATATTCCATTGCTGCATTTTATCGGCTCTAAACCATGCTAAATAAGAGAGAATTAAGGCCAGGACGATAACTGGGCTGATAAAAATAATAAACTGAATCATATGGTCTCCTATTTACCGCGCTGAACATGCCTGGTTTTTTTGCCAGCCACATTATAGACCTTATTGGTAGGATTTGGCTCACCCTTGCGAAAAAAAGGTAGCGGAGACTCTCCATACAATGTTTGGTCCGTTCTGAATATAGTTAGCACTTATACACTAAGGAAAAGTATGAATCAGGGATCCGAAAACAAGAAAAAATATCGAAAAAATATCGAATGTAGCGAAACTTTTTTATGGGTTGGGGTTATATTGTTCAAGGCTCTCTAAAAAAAGAAATTCTAAATCAATTAGCCTAATTGAGGAGTAAAAAATGAATATGGAAAAAGTGGGTCGCTGGGCATTTATCGCAGGTCTCGTGATTGCCATTTTGGTGGCATTCATAAATTTAGGTGATTCAATATTTATGATTTTGGCAGTCTTAGGGTTGATCGTTGGATTCCTGAACGTAACCGGTAAGGAATCCCAGAGCTTCCTTATCGCCGCCATCGCTTTGGCAGCTTCAGCTGGGGCAGTCAGTTCTCTTCCAATTGTGGGTGAGACAGTATCCGCTATTATGGGGAATGTAGTTGCTTTTATCACTCCGGCAATGCTGGTGGTAGCTGTAAAATCCTTGTTGGGAACAGTTAAAAATTAATTTTTAATAGGTCTTTCCCTTTGTGAGAGCCTAGGGAAGCCAACCTTAAATAACCCCATTTTTCAAATGGAAAATGGGGTTATTTTTATTTAATTTTCATATCAGCAGCCATACAGAAGGTTTATACTGGATCCAAACCTGGAGGGCTTGAAAACAAAAGGATTATTATTGTGTTGGCAAACTTTAGGATTGTGAATATGGGGGTATTTTCTATCGGCCTTCGAATGGACTTCCAAATGGTTCCGAGCGCTGATGACCAGACTATTTTTCCTTAGGGCGATTCTTCAAGTCTGGTCCCACCAGTGAAGAGGGTGGCAGCCTGCTCCTGCACGCGCATCAGGGACACAAAGTTTTCCAGGTCATCGGACACCTTATGCAACGAGTGTGGCGATTGTTTTGGCGCTACGTTTCATAGCTTGGCCTGCCAAATTCGTTCATAGGATTTTCACACTTGAAAACTTTGATGGAGTGCATTGGTTATGCATATGAAGGCATTTATGGTTTGCTCGATCAGGGCCGGGTTTCCCCGAAAGGATTTATCCTTTTCCGCGGCGTCATTTTTACGTTCAACAATCCGGTTGCAGGCATTGATTTCAATTTGGACAGCCGGGATTTGCAGCCTCTCGGACACAAATTTGACCATTGGTTCTCGGGTGTGGCTTCCAAGCCCGCTAAAATGAGCGTCAATTCGGGTGCGCAATAACTTATCATCATTGTCCGCTGTAAATCCAGAATCGCCAAGGGATTGGAGTATCAGCTCTTTTTGATCCGGGCAACTTTTTCCATTTCGGGTGCCTAGTTCAATTCCAACCTCATGAATAGACCGCATACCGTGCAAATCAATCACAAATTTGATCTCATTTTTGGTGCATATTTGGCGAACCTTTTCCTTATAAGGCGCATCTTTAGCTACGTTGGGATCGGTTTTCGATTTCCTTCGTGAGAAAATGCAATGTGCACCCGTACTTTCTGAAATGACTTGCGCGAAACTTGCTGTGTATTCGTCTTCGCCTTTGTAATTCCCATGGCGGGTGTGGGCAGCTCCATGTGGGGCCGAAATTAGGATCGGAACGATTCCAGGGTTGTACGTAAATTCAGGTTCTTTTTGGGTAGCATAGTCTTGATACAAAATATATTTCTCAAAAGATATCAACCTTTCAAGCAGCATGCGCAATCGATCAGATTGGATCACAACTGGCCCCGATTCGCCTCGGTGATTAGGCATACCCTGTATCATATCACGCTCAAATTCTGCTTCTTTATCTGCTACTATTGTAGAAAACATCCCCAAATTTACGGTCCTAAATCCGCATAAATACACATTCTTCGATAAAATAAAAACTCAGCACAGAATGCTACTTCTGTTATGAATTTAGCCCCTCTTATCGGGCAAATCTATTCTTGTGGCACAAAAAAAAGACAAGTGGCCATGCGGCCACTTGTCTACTAACGGGGAACTTATCAGCTAGCGGCTGCGAGCCGCGTTTACCCAAACCATCACAACCTCTCCCAGATTTGCTACGCTATCCGGGCTATGTCGCGTGTGCCGGCCGTCATAGCGGCCAAACTGGAGGCCTCTACGGATTTGGTCGCCGCACTGGCCCTGCGCCACATGAGCACCCCCATCACCTGTAGCCATAGGTTGAGCGCGATGAAGAACGCCACAAAGAGGAGCATGGTGTGGTGGGTGATCCCCTGGTCAAACACGACTATCCCTATCAAAGCATTACCGGTCCCGACGACCATCGCCACCCATCCCAGCCACCTTGGATAGAAGTCGGTCAGCGCAATCGCCAATCCATAGAGGAAAGGGGCCACTCCCCCGTAGATGGCGAACCCCCAAAAGAAAATACTCCCGCTGAGCAGCAGCACGGCCTCAGCCACAGCGAAGGGGATTGCCTTATCGGCCGCAGTGGCCCAGGAATCCACCAATACCTTCGTGGCGAAGGACGCCTCAAATACCACAGAGACCGACATGATGGAAGCACCCATCATGGCAGCCGTGAAGCCCAGCCGGGCCAGCGCCGCGCCCGGCTCCCCAGTGATGGAGCGATGGAGGGCCAGCAGGCCCCCAACCAACAGGAGTATGCCCGCGTAAATGACAACGTGAGTGCCCGTCACGATAGGGTTGTCCACTATCGACTGAAGGACCGCCTGGCTGTCGTTGATGTCAGCGGATGTGATCCAGGATGTGACCAACGGCGAAAGTCAAGATAACGCCGACGATTAGCAACACTGCCCCGATTCGGAGTAAGGTTCTGTCTTTCATGCTTCCCTCCTTGATATTTTGCGCCCCAGAGATGGGGTCTTGCTTGCGTACATTGTCATTCATTGCAATTTCTCCTTTTTCGATTATTGGTGTACACTATATGTTATACTGGACACTATGTGCAATTACTGACATAGTATACAGAAAAGGCAGATCGTCGTCAATAATCGGTTTTGGCGGAAATGTGCAGTACTGAACAAAACATCAAAATTGTATGGAAACGGAGTGACCAATATGGGAAGTCGAAAAGTAGACCGGCGCATTCAGCGCACCCGCCAGCTTTTGGATGACGCGCTGATTGAGTTGATTCTCGAAAAAGGGTACGACAAAATCACGGTCCAAAATATCGTCGACCAGGCCAATGTGGGTCGGTCAACGTTTTACGCACATTGTCTGGATAAAGATGATTTGATGGAAAAAAGTGTGAATTTAATGATGGAAGAATTCGGATCGCATTTCTTGCCCA
>JASJYH010000125.1:6281-6600 GCA_030123675.1 Anaerolineae bacterium
GGCCGCTACAAACTGGTCGCGCCAGCTTTTGGATGACGCGCTGATTGAGCTAATTCTCGAAAAGGCTACGACAAAATCACAGTGCAAAATATCGTCGACCAGGCCAATGCAGGTCGGTCAACGTTCTATTCGCATTTCCTGGACAAAGATGATTTGATGGAAAACAGCGGGGCAAGTTAGCTGCTTTCGGCAGTCTTCGAAAGCTCCGCCGGATATTGCTAGCCACAATTGGAGTTCCTACAAGGGAAGGGAAAATGAGATCATTTTCCCTTCCCTTTTGTGCTGCTAGATTACGGTAATTATCTACTTTTTCTTTTAT
>JASJYH010000126.1 GCA_030123675.1 Anaerolineae bacterium
CGATGCCATTGAGGTTAATCTTGCACGCGGCAAGAGATATACGTTTTTACCTGCGCCGAATTACTCTCTTTGCACCGACGAGAATGTCGACACTCAGCTTACCGACGGCAAGAGGTTCGGTAGCTGGTGGATCAAAAAGAGTACCGTAGGATGGAGGTGGGGATCGACAGGGATTGAGATTATTATCGACCTTGCAAAAAGCAGCATCATTGATAAAGTAAAGATATATAGTGTCGGAGGTGGATTTGCTAATATAGAGTTCCCAGAGTTTATTGCCTTGCTGGTCAGTAACGATGGAAGAGATTATAGTTTCGTCAGTTTGATCGATGACGAAGAGGTGGCTGAAGTTAGAAGTGTAGGTCATAACAGAGTTCCTCATACTTTTGTGCTGGATGAACTGAATGTTGAAGCAAGATTTGTGAAATTGGTCGTGCGACCTAATTACGCATATTTTTTTCTTGATGAGATCGAAGTTCTAGGGCAAAGAAAAGATTCATCCCCCCGGGCAGGCCTTAGAAAGGACCTGGTCGAATTCAAGGATTCAAAACTACTACGTGAGGGGATAGAAGGTTGTCTCGAATTAAAGAAAACAGTTGAAGAAACGAATAAATTTCTCCGGAAGAAGCGTCATAGATTATCCTCTGAGTTATTCCATAAGACCTCATCCGGACTTGAATCTTTAGCTGTTAGATGCCAGACACCAACGAAAAAGATATACCTGCCAGGTGAATTACTCGAAGTGCAGAGGGAGTTGGGAGTTCTTCGTGGTGGCATTTACAAAGAAATTCATGGTAAAGCGTTCTTTTGTTTTGTTGCCAATCCGATGGATAAGTTGTTGGCAAGAGAAATGATTGAAGTTGAACCAAATATGAAGAAGGATTTGGAAATTAATCTTTGGCAGAATGAATATGAATCATCTGCCATTAATATTCTTAATTGCTCTGACAAGCCGATCGACCTAAGAGTGTCACTCTCCCCGACGATAAGCGAAGATGGGACTCGTATTGACAGTAAAAATGTTTATTCAGTCAGGCGTGCGATTTTCGTGAAAGTTCTGGGTATAGGGCTACTGGCTGATCCACTTGTATTGCAAACAGACGAGCCTTTTAAGGTTGAACCAGGCGCCACTGCCCAGATATGGTTGACGGTTTTCGGGAAAAAGCTGCGCAAAGGTCGCTATCACAGCGCTGTTGCAATATCAGGTTCAATGGGTGGAAAAGATTTGCCCATTCAGGCCATTAACATAAACATGAATGTTGAAGGGTTAACATTCCCTGACCAGAGCAGTCTTAATACTTGTGTTTGGGACCAATATACCTGGGTAAGCGAGGTCACCAAGACAGAACTGCCAACGGTGGCGAGAGACCTGAAGAGTCATTATGTGAATGTAGGTGTTGTGAATCCGATTCTTATTCCCTTTTTAAGAATGCCTTACAAGCACAAGGAGACGTTTGAAAAGTATCTGGCTAATAGAGATTTTTACAGGATGCACCTCCTCTATTTTAATTGGTGGCCAGAAAAAAGCGAGAGAAACAGTAAAAGAGATGGGGGCAGATTTGGTGAGTGGATGAGCCCGTCATGGAAGGTGGGTTTTAGATCGTGGCTGCGAGGCCTGGTGAGTACCTTGAGGGCCAAGGGGATAGGTTACGATCGTTTTGCCATTTACCCTTTTGACGAATCACTTTGTGATGAGTTTTATCAGGTTGCAAAACTGGTCAAGCAGATTGATCCCAGAATAAAGATATATGCTAACAGTTTTGGTCGAGGGCCTAAAGATTTTATGCGTTTCAAAAACCTGATAGATATCTGGGAACTTCACTGGAAACATTGCAAGGCTCACCCGGACTGGCTTGAGAATATAAAAAGTTTTGGCAAAGAGGTATGGACATATAGAACTAGAGGTCCGAGCAGGGCCAACGATCCGTATTCTTTTTATCGTCTTATGAGCTGGGATGCCTTTGCTCGCGGTCAAACCGGAGTAGGTTTTTGGATATATATTTCGCGGGATAAACAACAATGGAATGACGGTCCTTTAGCCAGGGGATATTATGATGTAATTTATGGACAAGCAAACAGTCCGGTTGATACGAGTGGCGAAAAAATCATACCGTCGCGAAGGTGGGAGTCATGGCGAGAGGGGATCGAGGATTATGAATACCTGGTTCAGTTGAAAAGAGCAATTGAGGAAGTTCGCAAAAGTGATGAAAAAGCCGCAGAGCAGGCTGAGTCTGTCCTGGTTTCACAGGTTCAACGAGTTGTCACCAATAGAGAAGATGCTGACCTGGTTTATGAGGCCAGGAAAACGATCAGCAAAACACTTCTCGAGTTAAAAGAAAAGATACGCAGATGAGCAGCAAGACCATTACAAGGAATAAGCGGTTGATATATCTTTGCTTACCTTTTCAGCTTTATCGATTGTGCTTATGATGGGACAGTGATGGCCAAAAGCGTAAAAAGACAATTCGCTATAAATGCGGCCAGTGGTTTCCTTGCCCAGCTTACCGCATCCGGTGTCGGTTTTATTATCCTGCCGTACGCGATATGGCGGTTGGGCGATGAAGCCTACGGCCTGTTTCAATTGGCCATATCTGCGCTAGTCTTTTTTATGTTCCTTCAAATCGGAATGGGCCCGACACTGGTGCGTTTTTGTGCGAAGGCAATCGCAAATAAAGACCTTGAAAATATTCATAAAATCAGCAGCTCTGCGCAATTGATTTTAGGTGTTCTCGGTATTATTGGCGTGGTGGGTGTGGTGATTATGATACCGTTTTTTCTGCGGATTTATAATGTGCCAGAGGAACTGGAGCCCGAGACAATAGGTCTGCTTCTTTGTATGGCTGCATCACTGTTTTTGAATATGCTTTTTATCGTACCCAATGGGTTGTTATTGGGATGTAATCGTTACGATGTTGCAAATGGTATTGAGATTGTGGCTAATTTGCTGCGGTTGGGGTTAATCATAGTATGTTTTGAACTCATAGGCCCATCGATATGGCTGCTGGGGCTTTGCATGTTCTCAACTCAACTTTTCCGATTTGTGGTATTTTTTATCTTTGCTTATAAATACTTGGGGAAGGTGGTTTTCTTTTCTGTTAAAGCAGTAAATAGAGAATCGCTGAAATCCTTGTTTAGTTTTGGTGCATTGAATTTTGTCAGGACCATCGCGAACTATTTTGTAATTCAGGGTCCTATATTGATTATTGGTGCAGTGCCAGGCCTTGGCCCAGAGGCAGTGACGCTATTTTCACCAGCTCTCTTAATAACGACTTCCTTGCAGAGTTTTCTGGCTCAGATGAGCAGGCCATTGGTACCCCTTGCGAGCAAAGCGCAGGCCGATGGGGATACTCCACGCCTTGGCCGAATGGCTGTACAAGTTGCTGGTGCTATTGTAAGTGTTGGTTTACTAATTGTTCTTCCATTAACTATCTATGGTCAAGAAATTGTTGGACTTTGGTTGGGACAGGCAAAAAGCTATCTATGGCTTTTGATAGCTATAATGGCTGTCGGGATAGTTTTATCACGTTCGGCGGCAGCGTTATCGTTTATTGCATTAGGAGGTGGCAGCATATTGCCGGAAACTTTCAGCCAGCTCGTTTTGGGTTTTATAACTTTAGCAGGTGTTGCTGTTGGTGCAATGGTGTTTCAATGGGATTTGTTACCAATCGGTATATTTATGACGGTTACGCGTTGCTTGAGATGTGCAGTTTATTTGCCTTGGGCTTACCGCAAGGCATTTAGTTTTGCGATGAGTGAGTATGTTACTAAAGTATATATTAAGCCGGTATTGATTTTCTTGATTATTCTGGTTGTAGGCAGATTACTTCGAGTTTCAGAATTTGAAGGCAATTATGTTTGGCTTATTTGTCAATCCATAATTTTATTTGCAGCATATGGAGTAGCGGTCTTATTATTTGTTCTACCCGAAAGTATTAAAATTAAAGTGTTGAATCTAGTGCGAAAACAAAAAGGCTGTGTTTGAAGTGAAAATATTAACTTTTATCCTTTTGTCGTTGTTATTGGCCATTCCTTGTATAGCGGATATAATCGTTGTTGAGGAGGATGGTTCTGGTGACTACCCTACCATTCAAGCTGCAATTGATGCTGCAAGTACCGGGGATATTATCGAAGTACAGCCTGGCACATATATCGGTAGCGGTAATCGAGATATTGATTTTAAAGGTAAATCCATTACTGTGCGCAGCATAGACCCCAATAATCCTGATATTGTTGCGGCAACAATCATCGATTGTGGTGGCACAGAGTCTACCCCTCACCGAGGTTTTCATTTTTATCACGACGAAGATGCTAATTCGATTATTGCTGGTTTAATGATTACTAATGGTTACACAGTAAATTCTGGTGGCGCTATACGCTGTATCGAAGCCAGCCCAACGATTACTCATTGTGATATAATAGGCAATACAACTGGTGTTCTTGTGGATGGAGGAGCCGGGATTTTTTGTTGGCGCAGTGGTTCTATGATTACAAATTGTAAGTTTATTAACAACGAGGCCAAGGGTGAAGGTGTTGGCGGCGGATTCCGCGGCAGTTATGCACCTCCTCATGCAACAATTAACAATTGTGTTTTCATTGGAAACTCGGCTTATAGGGGAGGGGCAATACACAATTGTGAAGGTCCCGTGAACAACTGTGTTATCGTTAATAACAAAGCACGATATGGTGGAGGGATACACTCTAATGATGGTCCAATTACTAACTGTATCATCAGCGGTAACTCAGGACTGTACACTGGTGGTTTAGACTATTGTAATGGACCAATCAGCAATTGTATTATCTCTGGGAATTCTGCGACAAGCTATGGCGGTGGTGGTTTGGGTTGGTGTCACACTGTGATCAGTAATTGTATTATTGCAGGCAATTATGCAGCTCAATGGGGTGGTGGAATTCTTGATAGTAGCGCTACAATTAGGAATTGCGTTATTGTTGGAAATTTGTCAGGGGATATAGGGGGTGGGGTTGCCTTTAGGGGTAATGTGCAGAATATGGAAATAATCAATAGCATTATTTGGAGCAATGAGGCAACTCTTGGCGCCCAGATAGCATTTGCAAATGAATCGGAAATGACTATTAACTACTGTGATATAGCGGGCGGGAAACAGGCGGTGCATGGTCATACTGGATCCACATTGAACTGGGGCATTGGCAACATTGATGACTACCCTTATTTTGTTGATCCTGGTTACTGGGACCTGAATAATACACCTGGAGATACCAATGATGATTTCTGGGTCGATGGCGACTATCACTTGCAAAGTGAGGGATGGCGCTGGGATAGTCTGCGGCTGCGCTGGGATTATAATGATGTCACCAGCAGATGCATAGATGCGGGTAATCCCGGTTCAGCCTTGGCCAATGAACTTTTAACTGTGCCGGACGACCCTGCAAACCTACGGGGTGAGAATATTCGCATCAATATGGGCGCTTATGGCGGAACAACCGAGGCAAGCATGCCGCCGTACGATTGGACTCTGCTGGCCGACTTAACCAACGACGGCACGGTAAATCTGGCAGATTTTACAGGACAGGCCAAAGATTGGTTGCAAAGTGAAAGCGAACAACCTGGCGACCTGGACAGAGATGGCACTGTGGACATCAATGACATTGCGATGCTTGCCGAAGACTGGCTGAAATAAACAAGTTGGGTACAACCCTTGCTCTATTAGTAACTGATTCACGGATTAACGAAGCACTGGATCGGCATAACTATTGGCGAGTATGCCGTGGTGGCCTCTGGAGCGGTAGTGACAAAAGATGTGCCTTCCTATGCTATTGTTGGTGGTGTTCCTGCTAAGATAATAGGCTATAGAGAAGAGAAGGCCTACGATTATTGATGTAGTGGTGCTACCCTCAAGGAGAATAAAGAATTGAAAATTGGAATTTTAACATTTCACTCTGTTGCTAACTTTGGAGCAAATATACAATCCAGCAGTACATACTTTAAGTTAAAGTCACTTGGTCATGATGTTTGTATTTTGAATTATAAAGACTCCATGAATGAACAAAAGCACAAGGAAATGGCTGGCGAAGAACAATATGAGCTTCACCAGAATTATTTTGAAACTTATATCAATCAATCACCCGTTCTACGTAACAATGATGATGTTGCTGAGTATGTAAAGCAGTGGCAGCCGGATTTGATTATTTGTGGCGGCGATGCTGTGCTGCTACATGAACACAATGCTACGCCTGATAGGCAATGTGGTAATCCATTTTGGCTTACTTGGATGAAAGATATACCAGGGCCTCCCGCAGCCTGTTATTTATCGGTTTCGTCGCGGGGAAGTGATTTTTCAGAAATACCAGAAGAAGATCCTTCTACCATGCAGATGCCTTCGCTGGTCCCTGCCACTACTAAATTTCTATCCGCCTCCTTACTTTCATTGTAGGAGGGATTAATTTTCCATTCTCCGCCCACGCGAGGTATGTCTAC
>JASJYH010000127.1 GCA_030123675.1 Anaerolineae bacterium
GCCTTTTTCCAGAACCTCCAGTTTGTAATACTGTTTCTGAGCTTCTTTGAGGTACTTGTAAAACCATTTAGTCGTCTCAGCAGCTTCGTAGTTTCGGCATGGTTCGCTCACTGCACTAAAATCAACCAATAATTGTTTGTGTTTCCCGTGAAATTCAAGATCTATAGGAACACGTGAATCTCTGCTCCCATCGCCTGGGACAATCTTCCCAGGGAAAAGCGTTTCATTGATTGGAAAGAAATCTCCAGAAACAGTACGCACATGTATAGCCGATTTGATTTGGTCCACCGAGACCCATTGCCTGATCAATTTGGTCGCTCGATCAAGGATTGTATTATCAACTAGTTTCCAGAAATATTTCCAATCCGAGTCGGACATTGAAGAAGGCATGTGCTCAGCGATATACTGTTGTAGTTCCGACGTGATATCTACTTCACCAATCCCCAGAATTTCCAGAGCCGCTCTGCCACCTTCATGACTACAAACGAGACTATGGACATACGGCACATTGATTTTTTCGTCTTGCTCTTCAGATCTTACAAATACGGTTCCCTGAATCGGTTCGGTAAAATCTCCGTCTTCGGTCAATAGAATACGTGACGTTCGAATAGATTGTTCCATTGCCCGCTTATTTACAACGGATAACTCTTCATTTGTAATAATTCTAGCTGCCGTTATTATGGCTGAAAGGGAAGCTTCCGGTGTGGAATCTTCTACTAAAGATTCAAGCCAATCCTTTAGATCGGACGGATTTTGGCCTTTCAATTCCATAAGCCTTTGAACTCGCGATACCCGATTACGCGGGTCAACCGTATGGTGACACCAATTATCAGGTCGTCCGGAATATGATCTCCAGGATTCAAGAGCGTCTGTCGGGATGTTGGCCGGATGCAATTTTATCTTCGTAGGTGAACGGAGTATCCCGTTCATATCGGGAATCGAAGGTACATTGGCAACTGCTTCATAAATTTTTTCGTTCAACAAATTGTCAGCAAAATTAAGTCTTTCATCTGTTCGACCTGGTAGAGAATCAAGCAAACGTCCTGGCTCATCTTCATCTAACAAGTGATGGAGGTTTTCAGATACCATTCCTGCAATTACCCCGATAATTTCTTCATTGAATTTCCCCGGGAGAAGAGTTTGACGATCTTGATTCGTCTTCCAGGGAGCATTAACGATTCCCGATAACTTGGTATAGGTGATTGTTGGGAAAAATGCCCAGAATTGTCCTGGAGAATCCCATCCTCGCATTAACCGCGGTTTAATGGGAACGGCCCACGTCAAGTCCACACTTTCCCTCTCATCCATAATCTCAATGGCATCTTTGCATGCAGCTTCTGATGGATGGTATTCATAACGAAACACTTTCCAATCGCTGTTGTTGTCTTCCTCTTCAAGAGTAATAATCCCTTCTTTCTCACTTACACGGATTTCACGTTTCTGATGCGTGATGCGGTCTTCTAATAAGAGAGTGCCGACATGACGGCAAAAAAGAAGGAATTGGGGCGGGAATTTGGCGATGTCCTCTGACAACCATTCCGTTTCGGGATTGCGAGGCAGTTTTACAATCGAATCAGCCCAGTTCATTAGCTCAAACAGGATTTGGTCTGTTTCAGCAGCTTCTCTAGCATTTTCGGGAAAAGCGATGCGAAGTGCAGGATAGCGCTTGGCATTCGGTACTACTTCCTTGATAACCTTTGCTGATTCTTCAGAATCAAACGCGAAACATCCGCTCCTACTGTAGAATTTGGGGCGTGAAGTTACCCCCAGCACTGACTTAAAACCCTGTCCGAATCTACCGATATCGGATCCGCGTTTTCGTGACGTGTGGGACGATAGTATGCACTCCGCACCACCTCTATCAATTGGTTCACCTTCGTTTGCACAATAGAGCACATCATCTGTCAGTATCACCTTGATAAGACCACCAGGCAAATTACTGAGCGCATCTGCCCCGTTCTGAACAAGTTCATACAGCTGTCGACGGCCGTATCCGCCCTGAGCTACACCTCTCTCAATATTGCTGTGCTCCTCGACTTGTATTTCCCCCATCACTTTATAGGAATCAAGCCAATTATTCTTGATTGAATCAACATAGTCTTTAATTATTGAAAATGGTCCAGGCCAAGCGGAGTAATAACTAAACCACTCTTCGTAATTTTGCGTCACAAAGAACTCAGGTGGATTTTCTACATACTTGGAAATTAATGGTATGGTTGTTTCATTCAGTGTGTAGAATCCGTTCTTATCAACGTTGTGCTCGATTACAAGCCCACCCCATCCTGCCAAAGACATAAATGACGAGATGCGTGCCGGATGCTGATTCGTCAGTACCGGTTCTCCCAGACAATTCTTCAGATTGGCTTCGCTAGCGTCTTTGTATGAAGGAATTCGAGTGCGCGCGCTTACGATTAGCTCAATGGCAGTATCAAGATCAGACATTGTCATTATACGCGCAATCACACGGTTAATTTCCTCAATATGCAGCTTTTTGTTCAAATATATCATTGCTTCCCAAATGCATCGATATGGAAAAATATCGCATGATTCAGGTAGTTGCCTGCCTGTTTCGGCAGGATTCATTAATTGATAGCGGGCCAATACATCGATCGCTTGCCGTTTTAGGCATTCATAGTCTGATTCTGCATAACCGGCATACTTTTTCTGCTGTAGCTCTCTCATGGATAATCCGATTGCGCCGAGTCGTATTTTATCCAGCTTTCGATATATAAGGCCCAAGCGTTCATACATTTTCCTGTAGGTTCTGAGTCGAGAGTGATCAATATCGAGTCCTGATCTTAACAATTGTGCATCAAAATCTGTCCATCCGACACCATCCAGGTTCAAAAATCCTTCCAGATGGGACCTAAACTGAATGCTACCTTCGTGATCCAACGAAGGAAACTCAGTGGTATCTCGATCAGTTAATGGCCAGCAGTTCATTTCAGGCACAGAATGATCCTTTCGGCAATGGCTTTTGCCAATAGTGGCGGAACGGCATTGCCTATCTGAAATGCAATTTGCCCTCTGTTTCCATGGAAAACAAAGGAATCTTCGAATGATTGAAGTCGTGCGCCTTCTCTCAATGTTATCGTTCTGTCCAGTTCCGGATGCCCAAATCGGCCCCTGGAGAAATTATCGAACCTTGCCGTAATCGTAGGGCTTGGTTTGCCCCAAGCCATTCTTCCATACACATCAATGTGGCGGTGGGCGGGATTATTTCGATGGCAATCCAATTGTAAATGTTCGGGTAGCGATTCCCTTCCCTCCCCTTCCTTGATTGATCTGATTCTCTCTAAATTGAGAGCTGACATTCTGCTTGCAGTATGATTTGGGACGTCTTTTTCGGTACTTTTCATCAGATCATGTATTGATTCGCTTACGGTTGAACGAGCTTTTGGATCGTGTTTATTCCCTTCTGGAAACGAAAACTTTGAAAACAGGTTATCTGTTCGTTCTCCAATGATAAAGACACGCTTTCGGTGTTGCGGAACTCCGTAATCATAGGCATCCAGCTTCTTCGCGGGTATGATCGTATATCCTTCACTTGTGAATTTCCCTATCATTTCACCGAGTACTGCCTTGCCGCGGGTAGACAACAGCCCTCCTACGTTTTCCATTACAAAGAAACGAGGGGTCAGGTCCAGCACTAGGCGTACAAACTCAAGAACAAGACCGTTCCGCGGATCAGAATCCGGGCCTCTCCTTTGAGCACTGAAACCTTGGCATGGTGGCCCGCCTATAACCACGTCGATCTGTCCCAGTTTGAAATCGATGTCCTTCTTGATAGAAGCTTTCGTGACTTTCGAGGCATCGCGAACATACACATGAGGGCTTAGATTCTTGTTATAGGTATTAACACACGCCGTGTCGGAATCAAAAGCATATATTATCCTGAATCCAGCGTCGACAAAACCTTGAGAAAATCCTCCGGCTCCGGAAAAACAATCGATTACTGTGGGTGTTCGCAAATCATCCCTCGCTGCATTGTAGATTTATTGATCCGGTTCCTGTTTTGCTGCGTTGTAGAAGCTATTTGAGCGGCAAGTCGCATGGAAAAGGCGGGCGGAACCGCATTGCCAATTTGTTTGAACTTGTCGTCTAAAGACCCTTGGAAAAAATAATCGGGAGGAAATGATTGGAGTAATGCCGCCTCTCTGACGGAAAGGCCTCTGTGCTGATCGGGGTGTACGAATCTGCCGCATGATGGCGTTCTTACTCCCGTAGTAAGAGTAACGCTAGGCTTGTTCCATGAGAGCCTGCCGTAAACATCACTAAATCCGGATACCCTGTCAAGGCACGCCGGTCCCACACCCTTGGGGCGAGATCCACCATCAAGTGGTATCTTTTTCAGAATATCAATAGTCTTCTTCTTGTGGTTAGATATGCTGTGCATCGGATCATCATCGGATGACTCTCCGTTCTTAAGAGGTGGAATGAACCCGATAGCATCCCGCACAGTTCTAAAAGATGACCGTTGGAAAGTAGCAGGAGGTAGCGCAAGTTTCATGTCTTTTGAAGCTAAGATGATTGACCGGAATCGTATTTGAGGAACTCCATATTCTGCCATGTTTATGATTTCAGCCTTAATTTGTTTGTAGCCAGCTTTCCTAATGGTTCTTCGAAAAGTTTTAAAATAACGATTCGATGTTGTTTTTAACAAGGCTGGGACGTTTTCCATTACTACAATCAGGGGGTCCAGTGCCTCAATAATCTTGGCGAATTTCGAAACCAATGAATTTCGAGGATCTCTCCCGTCCTTTCCGTTGTTGAGTTTGGAGAATCCTTGGCAGGGAGTGCAACCGATAACTATCAATGGATTCTTCTCGTCTGACGAGGTCATGCCTTGCACAATGTTCTTAATTTGTTCGATTTCGGCTGTTGCAAGATCCACATCGCACGGCTTGATTCCCAGGTTGGATTCGTAGGTTAAATTGGCTTGATGATCCATATCGAAGGCTCCGATGATCCTGAACATGCCCGTCCTCTTCCCAATTTCGTGGAATCCGTAGGACATTCCTCCGCATCCGGAGAAAAAGTCGATCACATCATAAACTGTTTGCGGAACAGCAGTATCGTTCGAATTCCAATTAGCGGCCGATAGTGCCTCGTCAATATAGTTAATTTCTGGATATACGGTTTTGTTGAGGGAAGACACAAGCACCTCCATTCAAATTTGCTTTATCTCTCATTCCTTAATTGACACCTGAACTAATCTGCCTTGATATTACAGCGATTTTATTCGAGAAATCTTTTGACTTGATCTCACATTCCCATATGGTCAAAACGTTCCAACCCAAGTGTTTAAGATCCTTCTCAACCTGCTTATCATGTTCAATGTTTCGTGATAGCTTTTCTTTCCAAAAATTTGGATTCTGCTTGGGATAAGTAGCTTTCTTGCAACTTGAGTGTTGGTGCCAGAAACATCCATGAACGAATATGGCCGTATTATATTTAGGTAAGACTATATCCGGGATACCGGGCAATTCCTTTCGATGTATCCTGAAACGATACCCCATCCTGTGCAACGCTGAGCGTACTTGTATTTCTATCCCTGTATTCTTCGATTTGACTCGAGACATCACCTCACTCCGCTTTTCAACAGAAAAAATATCGGTTCCCATTTGTTGCCCTCAAATCAACTAAGATTGTGTCACGTCCTATACGTTCATTAATACTTCCAAAAATTCGCTCAAGCTATGCTGACAAAGAAGTCCTTTTGGTAATGGCAATTATACACCCATTGTCACGAGTCAACAAGACATACCCCTTTTGGAGCGTACAACCAGTATTGAATACTTGAAGAGGAGTGTCACAAAACGTCATTTTGTGTAGGGGTGTGGGGCTAAGACATTCAATTCTTCGTTGATATCGCACTCTCCGGCTCCCGAAACTAAGCAACCCTTGGATATATCAGTAACTCAAACCTAACATGTGGTGCAATTATTGGGGGCGGGGCAACCTTAACTGTTTTAATTACTATTACAATTAATAATTAATGGCAATACACGTACACGTGCGCGTGTGAGAGTATTAAGGCTGTCAATTTTAACTGCCACCTCGTCCATACGTGCGCGCGTACACAATTAGATATGTAGTTAATCAATAAATTAAATAGACTGGCAGTATTGCGCCCGTGCGTGTGTCCGCGAGGGTGCTACAATAAAGGAGGAGGATACAACTATGGCTAGTATGATTCTATGCCCCGAATGCCCCAAGACCTTCAGAACCGAGAGCGGGCTTAACTGGCACCTGGAGCATATCCACGGCCGAAGTGAGGAAGATGCGGTGACCGATAACC
>JASJYH010000128.1 GCA_030123675.1 Anaerolineae bacterium
GCCGGCCCCAAATGCCGAACGGCATAGAATTTGGGGCAGTTGGGTGGTGTTGATCAATAAGAGCATCGGTAATTCCAACAAAGTGTATATCGTATAATTAACTGTCGGAGGCCACTTTTATGTCTTTACCCCTTAATCAAATTGTTAAAGGTGATTGTATCGAAGTATTAAACTCTTTGCCGGCCAAATCCATCGATCTTATTTTTGCAGACCCACCCTATAATTTGCAATTGAAAAATGAATTGCACAGACCCAATATGACAAAGGTTGAGGCAGTAGACGATCATTGGGATCAGTTCGACTCTTTTTCTGCCTATGATCAATTCTCAATAGAGTGGTTATCAGCTTGTAGAAGAGTGCTTAAATCCACTGGAACAATATGGGTTATTGGCTCATATCACAATATATTTAGAGTAGGCAAAATAATGCAAGACCTAGGGTTTTGGACGCTGAATGATGTCATATGGGTAAAAACTAATCCTATGCCAAACTTTAGAGGCGTTCGCTTTACAAACGCGCATGAAACCTTGATATGGGCTAGTAAGAAACAAGGTGCTAAATACACATTTCATCATCATGCTATGAAGGGTTTGAATGCTGAAAAACAAATGCGTTCTGATTGGTGGTTATTGTCTTTAGCAACTGGCTCTGAAAGACTAAAGGATGAGAATGGTGCTAAAGCCCATTCCACACAAAAACCAGAGTCTTTGCTCTATCGGGTTATTCTTTCTTCAAGCAATCCTGGAGATGTTGTTCTTGACCCCTTCTTTGGGAGTGGCACTACTGGTGCTGTTGCAAAACGGCTGCATAGACAATGGATTGGAATTGAGCGTGAAGAAAAGTATATAAAATTAGCTCAAAAAAGAATTGATGGAATTCAACCTGAACTTTTCGACCAAGCCGTATTTGATGTCCGCAGTAAAAATAAACTTCTACCGAAGGTTCCCTTTTCGAAGTTAGTTGAAAATGGCTATCTTCAGCCTGGACAAAAGTTATATTTTCGAAAAGACTTAGACCGGACCGCGATCATAAAGCCAGATGCTGTCCTTCAAACGTCAGATGGGTTTGAAGGCAGCATTCATAGGGCTGGAAGCCAGTATATGAATGGATCACCCTGTAATGGCTGGGATCATTGGTATTTTGAAGAAGATGGGGAAATGAAGAATATTGATTCAGTCCGCAAGAAATATCGGTCAGATAAAGGTCTTATAGGCGTGATCAACTAAGAAATAGTTTTTAACAACCTATTTTGGATATGCTTAGGAATAGTATCTTAAGAAAAGAGACGTGGGGCGGTTCTCCCAAATCGTCCATTTCTATTATTTAATCCTTATTTCTTTTCTCTAACTCATACCGCAGCGCCGCGACCACATCCAACTTAGCGGCCACCAACAAACCCAACGGCAGGCCAATCGCGATCGCAGCCAAAAAGCCGCTCATGAAAACATAGACTAAGCATAATCCGCTTAGAGTAAGGAGAATAGTGAAGTTGCATTTGTTAGCCCCCCTCCCGGCCTCCCCCAAATGCCGAACGGCATGGAATTTGGGGGAGGTGGGCAGCTGAGTGGTGTTGATGAATAAGAGCATCTGTATTTCCAACAAAGCCGTCCCTCCCACATTTTCGTCCTATAGGTTTATGCGGGACGCAAATGGGGCAGGCTAGGAGGGGGCAAATTGCCACGCCCTACAAGAAGCACCCCCAAAACAAAGCGTCACGCCCTAAAACTCCGAAAAGTACCCACTCCTGCCGAGCGGATACTGTGGGCCGCTTTGCGCGGGAACAAACTTAACGGAATCAGCTTCAGAAGACAACATGCCATTGGAAAATACATTGTCGACTTTTGTGCTATCAAAGCCAAACTCATCATTGAATTGGACGGTAGTCAGCACCTGGATCAGGAAGAGTACGATACAAAAAGAACAGCCTATCTCGAAGCGCAAGGGTACCAAGTCATTCGTTTTTGGAACAACCAGGTCAGTAACGACATTTCTGGAGTATTAAGAACCATACAAAGGGCTATAGATGTTTGATGACAGTTTGTGAACTTCTAAAGTAATTAGATTCAAACCATGTAACCTGTTGAATGTAGTGAGAATTCCCGAGCGCGGCCAGCAGCAGCGCACCGATCACGACCATAGGTGTTGTGTCTGAGCAGTGAAACCTGCTCACTGTTCTCTGTTCACTATCACCGGCGGCGGAAGGTCCCCCGAGGAGAGAATTTTCCCGGTAGGGGGATGCTCTGAACCGGTTGTGCGCTTGCGCGGCCGACCTCTGCGCCGAATTTTGGGCTCGGGGAATGGCTGGCCTTTGATCGCATCCAGGCGCACCTCGATCATATCCAGCCAGCCCAAATCGGCTTCCAGGTGCATGATGATCTTGTCCACCAGCAGGATCTGGGCCATCTCTGAATCCGGATCGTACAAATCGCGCTTGGTGGTGGCCGCATGCATTTCCTGATCCAAATGCGCACGCTGGGTCTGGATCAAACGCTCGGGGTCCGCTTTGCCGCTGGCCAGCCCGACCATCAATTTAACAAACACTTCGTCGCGTTGGTGCTCGGTCGGCACCCCGCTGGAGAACCAATCGTGCAAGACTCGCTCGCCATCCGTCGTAATACTGTATACGCGCCGGGAGGGTTCGTCGCCCTCACCCAAATCTGACGAGCGTTTCACCAGACCGGCCTCTTGCAAACGATAAAGGGTAGTGTAGATCTGAGCCGGTTTCACGTCCCAGTTGGCATCCCCGCCCACCACAGATTCAAAGACCGCGTGTAATTCGTATCCATGGCGCGCTTTTTGAGCGAGTAATCCGAGAATAGCGTTGCGAACAGACATAAAATAGTATACCGGTTATTATTTATTGGGCGGGCTGAATATTAAACTGGTTTCTATTTCTTGTCAAGCAGCAGCCTGGGTATAATTCGCCCATGTCCCTGGATGCACTTTTGAAGCAATGGAAATATGACCCCCAGACGGCCGGCAATATCAGCACCTGGCAGACTACCCCCGCCCGCCCGGCTGTAACGCATCCTTATCCGGACGATTTGCCTGCTGCACTTCGAGAAGTATTGTCTGCCCTCAAGATCAGATCGCTTTACAGCCACCAATCCCAGGCCTGGACTCACTCCCGGGCAGGGAAAAATTTTGTGCTTGCCACCAGCACAGCTTCCGGCAAAACCCTGGCCTATAACCTACCTGTTTTGGCTGCGTTAATTGAAGACCCGCAGGCCCGGGCCTTGTATCTGTTCCCCACAAAAGCCCTGACACAAGACCAACATTCTAATCTTCAAACCTTTCAATCGAAAATCGCAAATCTTCAACCGGCGATCTATGACGGCGATACCCCCTCTCGAGACCGCCCGCCCATCCGTAAGAAGGCCCGCATCTTACTGACCAATCCAGATATGCTGCATACCGGCATATTGCCGCATCACACCAACTGGGCGGAATTCTTTCGCAATCTGAAATTTGTTGTCATCGACGAACTGCACACCTATCGGGGCGTGTTTGGTTCGCACGTTGCCAATGTCATCCGGCGCTTGAAACGGATCGCTGCATTTTATGGAGCCGAGCCGCAATTCATGCTGACCTCTGCCACAATAGGCAACCCGCAGGAGCTGGCTGAAAAACTGACCGAATCCCCAGTCACACTGATAGACGACGACGGTTCGGCGCGGGGCGAACGTCACTTTTTGATCTATAACCCACCGGTTGTCAACGAGGCCCTGGGACTGCGAAAAAGCGCCCTGCTCGAAAGCGTGCGCCTGACGCAGGATCTGCTGGCAGCCGGGGTCCAGAGCGTGGTGTTCGCGCGCTCGAGGCGCAGTGTAGAAATTATTCTCACGTATCTTCGGGAGACCCCCACACTGCACCCTCCCCCAAATTCTGAGAAATTGGGGGAGGGACGGGGGATCCGTGGGTACCGCAGCGGTTATTTGCCAAAACAAAGAAGGCAGATAGAGCAGGGTCTGCGGGATGGCACGGTCCAAACTGTGGTTGCCACCAACGCGCTAGAGTTGGGGATCGATATCGGTGGGCTGGGGGCTGCAATTCTGGTCGGCTATCCGGGCACCGTTGCTTCCGCCTGGCAGCAAGCCGGTCGGGCCGGACGTGGAGATGCACCCGCTATGGCAGTGCTGGTGACTTCATCCTCGCCACTGGATCAATTCCTGGCACACCATCCCGAATATTTCCTGGGCGGCTCGCCCGAACATGCCCTGATCAACCCCGACCATTTGCTGATATTACTCGAACATCTACGCTGTGCTTTATTTGAGTTGCCTTTTTCGAAGGCTGAGCGCTTTGGGAATTTGGATGTGGATGAGTTTCTCGAATTCCTGGTGCAGAACCATGAAGCCCATCACTCGAATAACAAATACTATTGGATGGCCGACAAATATCCGGCCGCCGATATCTCCCTGCGCTCGGCCTCGCCCCAAAGCATTACGCTGCAAGTGCAAGCCGATAAACCCTACACGATCGGCACGGTGGATGGCGAAAGCGCCTCCTGGATGGTTCATCCGGGCGCAGTTTATCTGCATGAGGCCCAGTCTTTTTTCGTAGAGCAGCTTGATCTGGAACAGAAAATTGCCCTGCTGAAACCCAGCCTGAGTGATTACTACACTGAGCCGCTGAGCGAATCGTCTGTAACGGTGTTAGCTACTCTCGCGAATGCCACAGTACCAGGTGGCGATACAAGTTGGGGCGAAGTGCAGGTCACCACACAAGTGAAAGGCTACGCAAAACGGCGTTGGTACACGCATGAGACCTTGGGCACCGAAGCGCTTGATATGGCTCCGCAGGACTTTCAAACCACAGGCTACTGGCTTGCGATTTCAGACCAGACCATAGCAGCCCTCAGCGCAGCAGGTTTGTGGACGAACGCTCCCAACGATTACGGCCCGGGCTGGTCGAAACTTCGCGAGCGTGTGCGGGCCCGTGACGAGTACAAATGCCAGGAATGCGGAAAACTTGAAACTAGCCTTTCCCCCTCCGGAGACGAGCCGGGCACAGGGGCGCGCGAGCATGATGTCCATCACAAAGTGCCCTATCGCATGTTTCGGGATGAAAGCGGGCACATCCCACACGAACGTGCCAACCACATGGATAATCTGGTCACGCTCTGCACAAAATGTCACAAATTGGCCGAGACGAATGTGCGCGTCCGTTCAGGGTTGGCCGGCTTGAGTTATGTGTTGAGCAATCTGGCCCCGCTGTTCCTGATGTGCGACTCTCGCGATCTAGGGACACATATCGAGCATGTTGGCTCAGCCGACTTTCCTCAACCCTCAGTGGTGCTGTATGATTTGGTCCCGGCTGGGATCGGGTTCAGCGAGAAGCTGTTTGAATTGCACGAGCAACTCGTCCGCAGTGCGCTTGAGTTGGTCAGCAAATGCATTTGCCCGGATGGCTGTCCCTCCTGTGTAGGTCCTGGCGGTGAAAATGGCATGAGTGGCAAGCAGGAAACCTTGGCGATATTGACAAGATTGACGTGAGGGGATTGCCAAATTAGTGGTTTCGGCAGGTTTATGCATAGGCTTTATTGCCTGCCTTCCAAGAACCATGTCTCCATCTCCCCCTTGCCTTTAATCTCTAACATGCCCCTACGCTCAAATAAGTATTTATCCTTCAATAGCTGATAGGTTGCGCTTGTGACCTGTATTTTGCCGGCCAGGCCATGTGATTCCATTCGGCTGGCAATATTCACCGTATCGCCCCATACATCATATTGAAATTTGTTCTTACGGATCACTCCCGCTATCAAAGACCCAGAATTGATCCCAATCCGGAAATCAATGGAATTATTCATTTTCCCTTGCATAGAATTAATGTAAAACCGCATATCCAGAGCAAGCTCTGCCAAGGCCTGAGCATGGTCATCTCTGGAAACAGG